>JAAYWP010000158.1 GCA_012516535.1 Syntrophomonadaceae bacterium
AGGAGGCCTTTTTGACCAATTCTTTAATGGGTATAATGCCCCTTGTTTCCGTGGATGGGAGGAGAGTGGGTAAGGGGGTTTCCGGCCCGGTCACGGATTTATTGCGCAGGAAACTACAGTTTCCATAAATAATTTTAAAAAAGTATTCGAAGAAATTTTTATGTATAATTAGAAAAAGGGAGGAAGAGAAGGAAGTTTTCAGCAGAGGAGGAACTCCAATGCGCAGGATAGGTCTGAAGTGGCTGCAGCCGGGAATGGTTTTGGAAAGGCCAGTGTATGGAAAGGGTGGACGGATTCTCTTAGATAGAGGAATTGCATTGAAAGAAAGCTACATCAGAAGACTGGCCGATTTTGGGGTGACTCATGTATATGTTTATGATGAACGTGTTGCCGAAATAATCATCAATGATGTGGTTAATGAGGAAACAAGGATTGAGGCAGCAGAGATCGTAAAGGATGCAGTAGATAATATCAGATTCGGTAAAGAACTGAAAGCAGAGGTTATCAAACAGGCTGTCACTGAGATTATCGATGAAATATTGAACAACAGGGATGCTCTTTTTCACCTATCTGAGCTTCGGATCGCCGGAGAAAATCTGTTTCACCACTCAGTTACAGTTGCCATTTATGCTCTCCTAACTGGGCTCTCCATCAATTACCATAAGGAAGACCTGCTGAAATTGGGGACTGGGGCTCTTCTTCATGATATTGGGAAGAGCAGGCTCCCGGAATGGGTTGGACCAGAGTATGAAGCGATGAAAAACCATACTGTTTATGGTTTCGAAATCCTGCGGAATAATAAGGGTTTTAGTTTATTGGAAGCACATGTTGCTTATCAGCATCATGAAATGTTTGATGGGAGCGGTTATCCACGTCAGCTTAAAGGCCGGAATATCCATGAGTTTGCCCGCATTACAGCAATCGCCAACAGTTATGATGCCCTGGTTACTGGCCTTTATGACAAAAAGTTACTTCCTTATCAGGCTATTGAATATATAACTGCCCAGGCTGGTGCTGCCTTTGACCCGGAACTGGCGAGGGTTTTTTCTACAAATATTGTTGTTTACCCTTTAGGAAGTTTGGTAAGGCTGAATACAGGGGATAAGGGTTTTGTGGTCAAGATCCCCAAGAACTACCCTACACGACCTGTTGTGCGGATTATTGAAGACTCTCTGCAGAGGAAATACCAGAAGAACTGTCCTGAGATCGACCTCATGAAAGAGTTGACTGTTTTTATTGAAGATGTTATCGAGGAATAAAAATTATAAATAAAAAATCTGGGAATTAGCATAAAGAAAAACCCCTTTCGAATAAATACATATCATGTATGGAGATGCTAATTGGTAGCAGGAAGGGGTGACTAATGTGAGTTCCCAGATCATTGTTGGAACTGCCTCTTTTAGGGAAGAGATAAGGGGAAAACTGGAAGCGGAATTAAAATTTCTAGAAGACAAGGAAACAGTTATTAATTATCAGGAGAGAGAAGAGCCACCATGGACCTTTTTTTTGATTCAGTTGTCCCGAAAAAATCAGCTGGGGGAGCGTAAATTCGCCAGCAGATTTGCAGTGGCCAAAGCTATCTCGGACCTGTTCATCAATCACTTGGAGGCGGATTATGTAAAGGATTATATTGAAGATGAATACAATTACTGTTCCCCCCAGGACCGCTTTGAAATAGTAAGTGTTACTCTCGAAACTCTGGAAAAATTAAAAATTATCCGCAGAAACAGGATTTTACAGAGTGTTTTTGATTATCTAGCTGAAAACCAGATCATTATTATCGAGGGTTTTGCCCGTTTCCGGCTTCATGGTTATTGGGCGCAGTTGCGGCGCATTGTCAAACGAACTGGAGAGGAATTCCTGGCAGCTAAGGATTATTTGGAATTTGTGCGTTTGCTGCGCTGTTTTATTGAGATGCAGGAGTCGAGAATCGATGAGGTGCACATCTTTATTTCTCCGGATGGTACCTTTTTTATTTGCGATAAAAAGGGGCATGTGATCAGGAGAGAGCATATTTGTACCCCATCATTATCTGTTATTGATGGGGAATTCAACTATAAGGATTACCTGTTGAGCATGCTGATTACACTGGTGCCAGAAACAATTATTTTTCATGTTTCGGACCGCATCTGGGAATGCGATCCCCTGCGCACCATTCAACGGGTATTTGAGAACAGGGTAGTTCGCTGTTCCGGTTGTGAGAGATGCCAGCACTTGTACAGCAGTAAAAAGTGATAGCTCATTGACAACAGCCTTTAATTTGCGTATAATTCAGCCAAAAGCAGATGTTGAAACGGACAGCAGGACGAGTACCTTGATACCTACCTCAGAGAGGAGGTGCCGCGGCTGAAAGCACTTCTGGAAAAGGGTCAAGGGAAAACCAACCTGTATTGTGTTTCGTTCGGCTGCACACCGTTATCTGTGCTAACGAGGTGAGCGATTTATTCGCTAATCGGGGTGGAACCGCGGGAGGATCCCGTCCCCTTTTCAGAGGGACGGGATTTTTTAGTTTAATAGAAAAGGGGGAAGTAAAAGTGGAAGAGCAAAAAGTATCAGAGATGATGCCTATTATCCTAAAAGATGGAAGTGTTTATGAGGTGTCTTCCGGTACCACTTGGGCTGATGTGGCAGCAGGACTCAGCAGGAAGTTGGGCAAGGAAGCTGTTGCCGCCAAGGTGGATGGTGAATTGGTGGATCTCCTTGCAGCTGTACGGCCGGAAGCAAAGGTAGAATTCCTAACTTTTGCTGATGAAGAGGGGCAAACTGTTTACCGGCACACTTCTTCCCATATACTGGCACAGGCGGTTAAACGCCTTTTTCCTGAGGCGAAATTGGCTATCGGCCCTGCTATAGCTGATGGTTTTTATTATGATTTTGATGTGGATCACCCTTTTACACCAGAAGATCTGGCTGCCATTGAAGAGGAAATGAAAAAAATTATTAAAGCTGATTACCCGCTGATCAGAAAGGAAGTTTCCCATGAGGAGGCTATCGCTCTTTTTCAGGAAATGGGTGAAGATTACAAGGTGGAGTTGATCAGAGACCTCCCTGATGATGCTCAGGTAAGCATCTACCAACAGGGGGAATTTGTTGACCTCTGTTTGGGTCCGCACCTGCCTAGTACAGGCAGGGTAGGGGTTGTGAAACTGCTTAGTGTTGCCGGGGCCTACTGGAGGGGCAGTGAGCAGAACAAGATGTTGCAGCGGATCTACGGTACTTCTTTCCCCAAGAAGAAGAACCTGGATGAGTATCTAGCTCTTTTGGAGGAGGCGAAGCGCCGGGATCACAGGAAACTAGGTAAGGAACTGGATCTCTTCGGGATTGCTGAAGAGGGTCCTGGCTTTCCCTTTTTCTACCCAAAGGGTATGATCATCAGGACAGAACTGGAAAATTACTGGCGTGCTGAACACCGCAAACACGGTTATCTGGAGATCAAAAGCCCGGTGATTTTGAGCAGGGAACTGTGGGAGCGTTCAGGGCACTGGGATCACTATAAAGAAAACATGTATTTCTTAAAGATCGATGAACAAGATTATGCAGTCAAACCCATGAACTGCCCGGGTGCCATGATCTATTATAAAACACGCACTCACTCTTACCGGGAGTTCCCATTGCGGATCGCTGAACTGGGATTGGTGCACCGCCATGAGCGCTCCGGTGTTCTCCATGGTTTGATGCGTGTCCGCTGCTTCACCCAGGATGATGCCCACATCTTTATGCTGCCTGAACAGATAACAGATGAGATCATGGGTGTAATGGACCTGATCGACAGTTTCTATAATACTTTTGG
>JAAYWP010000009.1 GCA_012516535.1 Syntrophomonadaceae bacterium
CTCCTCCAGTACCGGTGCAACCATACGACAGGGCCCACACCAAGCTGCCCAAAAATCAACAAGAACAGGCAGCTGTTCCTGCTGTAGTTGTGTTTCAAAATCCTGATCTGTTAACTTAATAATTTCTGCACTCACTACAGGTGCCCTCCTTATCCTGGCTTTTCCTTCAGGATATAATTATACCAGCAGCCTGTCAAGCCTGTCTAACTATTAACTGTCGGCTCTTCCTCTGGAGGGGAATCAGGTGGAACTATTTCAGGTCGTTCACTGCCAGGATGCAGAGGAGCAGGTGTAGGCTGCGGTATTTCTAAAGGGCTCATATCAGGATGAGGAATACGAAAATTGACCATCTTTATCACCTCTCCTTTAATATTCCCCAGGAGAGCTTATTTTTAATCCTGACCCATCACAGAATCTATTCCATATTTTTCAAAGTGTTCTCTAAAACTACTGATCACTTCCTTGGAAACTCCTGTCTGTTGTGCTATTTCATCATCTGTTTTTCCCTTTCTTATATCATCCAAAAATCTGTCGATATCCAAACCCGCTTCTTCCAGCATTAACTGCAAACTGGGCTGTAGGCTCCAGGGAGGTCCAAATCCAGACATAACAAACACATCCTTTTATTAAGTTTGCTTTCCCTATGATTCACTATATAATATTAATGTTGAAGAAGCAGAAAACTTATTCGTTTTTATATGTTATTGTAAAAATACAACTGTAGCTTTGAAAAACGCAAAATTTCCTGGGGGAGCCGTTGTTTTAATATTTTATTAGGGAAAGGAGAAACAAAATTGAAAAACTACCTCCAACTGACACGGCACACCGGCAATAACTCTCTTTTCTTGGCGGTGGAAATGTCTCTTATCTCAATCCTGCGCGGCAATCCCTTCCACATACATGCAGAGGGACTGCGGGGAACAGGAAAAACAACCATTATGCGTTCTGTGAAACAGATAATGCCGACAATCACTCGTATCAAGGGGTGTCTTTATAATTGTGACCCGGCTGCCCCCCACTGTCCGCAGCATAAAGATATGACAGCTGAGGAAATTGCTAGCTTAGGCACAGAAGAAATCCCTGTACCTTTTTTGGAAATATCACATTCTGCAAAGATCGGAACAGTTGCAGGGACTATAGATCTCAGCAAGCTCACCGATCCAAATCAACCAGAGGCTGCCCTTTTACCAGGGATCATCCCTCAGGCACACAGAGGTATCATCTTCATCGATGAGATAAACCGTTTGGCAGATACCTCTCCTGAGATCACCGATGTTCTGCTGGATGTTATGGGAACCAAACCAGGCCGGATCCAAATCGAGGAAACAGGTCTTCCCGTTGTAGAGGTTCCTGTTTCAGTATCGGTTTGGGCTGCATCAAATCCTGATGAGGAACCTGGGCCGCTGGCAGAGATCCGCAGACAGCTTTCTGACCGTTTTGATCTGGTGATCCCTATCGGAAGGCCCTCTACAGCAGAAGAGGTGGTAGATATTCTAGAAACAAATGAAACCACCCAACAACAAAGTGACCGTGAGCTTTCTCCCCAGGAGAGAAGCCGTTTGGAACAACTAAAGAATAATTTAGAGAGCATCGCTCACCAGGAAGAGCTGAAGATGCCGGACTATCTGACTAATTTCCTGGCTAATCTCTATATCAATTACAACCTGGAGAGTCTAAGAGCACTGGAGGCAATAAGGCAAGCTGCACTGCTTCATTCCGCATTGCGCAAAAGAAACCAGGTAATGATCAGTGATATTCTCACAGTTCTTCCTCTTGCTCTCTATCACAGGGTGAATTCTGCTACACTGACTGAAATCATGAATGCCGTAAATAACAACAAAATGGTAGGAAGCAGTATAAGAAACAGTGATAAAAAAAATGAACCAGCGTTGAGACTGCCTCGCTTATTTCAGCAAAAACCAGCACAGTCTCAACCTGATGATACTCCACCGCAAAGGGCCCGGTCTTTGCGGGACATCCCGGAGGATGAGTTGATCAAAAAAGAGAAGCTATAAGCAGTGATAAAATGTCTGATATTCTGATTTTAGATAAACTAACAGCTAAACGGCTTGAAGAAATTGAACAACAAATAACAACAAGCCTGGCGCAAAAACAGGGATTCATACTGGGTGAATCCACTGTGGTCAGCTATTGCCTGCACAGCGTCAACCCCTTTCAGCCAGAGGAGATAAGAATCCTTACCAACAAAGATGCGGGGCAGTCATTGGCGCAGCAGAAAAACCCCGGCAGGGTTATACATATTGACATCTACCATGAACCAGCAGTAGTCAAAACCAGACCCCTTGTTCTATCACTTGCTCAAACAGTGAGGGCTTATCTTCACTTTCGCTTAAAAGGAAAAGATATAGAATCAATGCTGCGCAGCTTATATAAACAAATAGCAGTCCGTACCGGGGATAACTCTATTAGTCTGGACGAACTGCTCAACCCTCGGGAAAAACAGGCCACTGATGACACAGAAGATGGCGGGAAGAAGAAAAACCATGTACATCTTCTGGTAACTGATCTTTTACCGGCATACTATACCCTGATCCCCTGTCTGGTGGATACTGTAGAATCTGAATTGCACAAACAAGAGATCGAAATCAGAAAAGTAGAGAATATCGTTCATGTAGAAAAGCGTGAAGAGCAACAGCCGCTGACCTTTATTGGACTGCGCCCGGAAGAGTATAAACTATGGAACCTGGCCATGTCGCTTTCTACAATATTAAGCGGACCGGATGATGTGATTGAACTGCTGCAGAACTTCCAGCCGGGACCCTTCCGCCGCAAGCAACCCCTTTCCAATCTGCGCAACAGAAATGGTAATCTGCGTGGGCTGATCCTGGGAATGTCAGAAATCGGCCTTATAAAAAGAGGATGGTTTGCTGATACTCTGACCAAGGAAGGCCATGAACTGCTTAATTTTGTGCTTCAGCACCAAAAGGAACTGGAAGCCCAACTGCGCCGTATGATACGCAAACTGCCTGTGCCCCAAGGCAAGTACAGATCAATTCGCAACACTCACCTGAAAAGCAGGCAGAAACAATATAGTTATGTCAGCAAGACAACAACATTGATGAAAGACACATGGCTGGGCAGTATCGCCATTCCGGAAACAATGATCGAGGCAGCCAAGAAAAGGGTTATCGAAAAGCGTCCCTTCTTCCGGATCACCAGAGAGGATATCAGGGTACATGAACAGGAGATTACCCAGCCCGTGGATATGTGCCTGGTTCTGGATGGAAGCGCCAGCATGGTGGGGCCAAAAATGAAGGCCTTGCGCTATCTTGTAGAACACCTCTTTCTGGTAACCAGGGACAAGGTGGCTGTTGTGGTTTTTCAGGGGAGACAGGCCCGTGTGGCTGTGCCCTTTACCAGAAATTATTCCCGCCTCAAGGCTGGATTAAAGTCACTCCAACCACAGGGTCTGACACCCTTGGCAGATGGGCTTGTTCAAACGGTCAAATTGATCAAGAACCGTCAGGTGCGCAATCCACTGTTGATTCTGATCACAGACGGCATCCCTACCACAGGGAAGTGGACTATTAATGCAAAAGAGGATGCTCTTAAAGCAGCAGAGATGATCAAAGAAACCAGAGCAAAACTGGTCTGTATAGGAGTTGCTTCCAACCAGGAATTCTTGGAGGAACTGGCGGAAAAAGCAGACGGAAATGTCTATATTTTGGACAATTTGGAGGATCATGCCACTCTGATAGAAATCGTCCATAAGGAAAGAAGAAACCGCCGCCGTTAATTCCTATTTTTTGTTCCACCCTGTTCCAGGTATAACCATAAAACTGTCATATCAGCAGGTGAAACACCGGGTATGCGAGAGGCCTGACCAAGGGTACGGGGTTTGACCTTTTCCAGTTTTTCCTGAGCCTCCCGTGACAGGCCCTGCAGATTATGATAATCGATCCCTTCAGGGATCCGCTTGTTTTCCATCTTTTCCATACGGGTTATATGTGCTTCCTGTTTCTTCAGGTAGCCTGCATATTTAATTTGAATCTCCAGTTCCTCGGCAACTTCAGGGAGCACATCCCTCTCAACCCCGGCCAGCTTCTGGAGATCAACAAAAGTTATTTCAGGCCGTTTGAGAAGTTCCTCCAATTTCATTCCGCCCTTTAATGGTGAGCTTCCCTTCTTTTCCAGGTACTCCTGTACGAAAGCTGTTGGTGTAACCCTGGTTTCCCTTAGCCATCTGCGTTCCTTTTCCAGCTGTTCCACCTTTTCCGAATAAATCCGGTAGCGCTCATCTGATACAAGCCCCACTTTCCTGCCGGTCTCTGTTAAGCGAAGATCAGCGTTATCCTGGCGCAGCAGCAGCCTGTACTCCGCCCGGGAAGTCAGGATGCGGTAGGGTTCACGAACACCTTTTGTGATCAGATCATCTATCAGCACCCCGATATAAGCTTCAGATCTTTTGAGTACCAAGGGCTCCTTTTCCTGTACATAGAGGGCAGCATTAATCCCCGCCAGGATACCCTGAGCAGCTGCCTCCTCATAGCCTGAGGTTCCGTTAATCTGCCCTGCTGTAAAAAAACCTTTAATCCCTTTAGTCTGCAAAGTTGCCTCCAGTTGAGAGGGGACCAGGGCATCATACTCAATCCCATAACCGCTACGGATGATACGCACCTGCTCCAAACCGGGTATAGTGCGCAGTACAGCCAGCTGTATATCCTCAGGGAGACTGGTGTACATCCCCTGGACATAGTATTCATCAGTAAACCACCCTTCAGGCTCCAGAAAAACCTGATGACTGCGGCGGTCCGGAAAATTCACAACCTTGTCCTCAAATGAAGGACAATACCTGGGCCCAACACCGCGCAACTTTCCTGTATAAAGAGGCGATCTGTGCAGATTCTCCCTCACGATCTGGTGGGTGCGCTCATTGGTATGGGTCAGCCAACAGGAGAGCTGCGGCCTCTTTTCCCTTTTGGAAAGTGCGGAAAAAAACAGGGGTTCCTCATCACCGGGATGTTCAATTAATTTGGAAAAATCGATACTTTTCCGATCAACCCTGGGAGGTGTTCCGGTTTTAAAGCGGACCAGTTCGAAACCAAGAGCACCCAGCGACTCCGCCAGTTTTTGAGGAGCCAATTGTCCGTTAGGGCCCCCGTCATAGGCAGCTTCACCGATGATTATTCTGCCCCGCAGGTAGGTTCCGGTAGTCAGCACAACCGCTTTTGCCTGGTAGTTGGCGCCTGTTTGGGTTACAACACCGGTCACCCGGTCGCCGGATATAAGAATTTCTTCCACATTTCCCTGCTTGAGCTGCAGGTTCGGCGTGCATTGCAGTGTTTTTAACATCTCCTGCTGGTATCTACATTTATCAACCTGGGCGCGCAAGGCACGCACCGCCGGGCCCTTTCCTGTATTGAGCATCCGCATCTGAACAAAGGTTTTATCTGTATTTAGGCCTATTTCCCCACCGAGGGCATCAACCTCCCGCACCAAATGGGACTTACCAGGCCCTCCCACCGCGGGATTACAGGGCATCAATGCCACATAATCAAGATTTAAAGTGATCAAAAGTGTCTTACAGCCCATCCTTGCCGCTGCCAGAGCAGCTTCACAACCAGCATGTCCTGCACCGATCACAATTACATCATAATAATTTTCTGCTCTATATAATTCATTCATCATTGCTACCTCCAAAAAAAATACAATATAAACAATAGCATTTTCGGGCATATTTTATCACTAGATACCATCTGCAACAAGGTTAAGCATCATCCATAAATCTTGTGCCTGTCACTTAAAAGATCTGATAAAATGTTAACAGCGATGGAAAATAAAACCCTTCCTAGGAGGTAATTCAATGATACCGCTGCGCGACAGCGCCCGTTCACATACTTTTCCTATCGTCAATTATACTCTGATAGCCATCAACTTCCTGGTCTTTTTTCGCCAATTGACCTTTACCAACCAGGAATTAAACTTATTTTTTTATACCTATGGCCTGATACCTGCCCAGGTAACACAGCATTTCGCTGCTGGTGCTACTCTCCAGTCAACACTCATCCCTTTTATCACCACCATGTTTATACACGGCAACTGGCTGCACCTCCTAGGGAACATGCTCTATCTCTGGATTTTTGGTGATAATATAGAGGACCGCTTGGGGCACTTAAACTATCTTTTATTCTATCTGCTTGTGGGTATCACCGGCAGCATAGCTCACATCCTTTCTACACCAGTATCCGATATTCCTATTATCGGTGCCAGTGGTGCGATTGCCGGTGTGCTCGGTGCTTATTTCCTCTTATTTCCCAGGGCCAGGATTCTTACTCTAGTGCCCATCTTCTTCCTGATCACTTTTATCCGCATACCAGCTATCATCTTTCTTCCTATCTGGTTCGCTATACAACTCCTCAACGGCTTGAGTACTGCTGGTATGCCTGCAGAAGCAGTAGCTTGGTGGGCACATATCGGCGGCTTTATCGGTGGAGCAGTGCTGCTGCCCTTTTTCAGACGAAAAAGCAATTATATCTAAAACTGTCTTCTCCTGTTATGGCAAGGAACTGCGCATAAATACCCCAACCAAAAGAAATAATTTAATTAGGGGGTGAATGCAGTGTTAAGAAGAAAGAAAAAAGCCACAACTACCAGCAAGGCTGTCATGGGTATCGGCGCTCTGGTTGCAGGCCTGGGCAGGCTTGTTGGAGGTAGGATTGGAGATAGTATAACCGGTTTTGGTCTGGCACACATAGTCCTGGGAGCAATGGACATGTTCAGGCCATCAACCAGATTCCGGTGATTTTAGCTGGGCAGACAAAAGCCCAGCAGCTCTTCTCTTTCTTCACTGGTTCACCTCCTTCTCCCTTCCCTCTTTAACCATTCCACATTCCCCTGCAATGATCTCCAGTTTTTTGTTCAGAACATCTGTTAGCTTAGGGCAATTTTATTTTTATTGGCCAAAATATAAAAAAATATGTAATAATTAAACCGATTACCGATGGATTCCAGAATGAACAGGAGGGATAACAGTGTCTACTCAAGATACTGTTAGCAAACTATACCGCAATGTTACCGATGTTCCAGGTATACTCATGGGACATGTGTCAGATTATGAAGCTCTGACAGGCTGTACAGCAGTGCTTTGTCCTGAAGGAGCTGTAGGAGGAGTGGAGGTCAGAGGCGCCTCCCCAGGTACCAGAGAAACTGACCTGCTGCGCCCAGGGTATCGGGTGGAAGAGGTACATGGGGTGATACTGGCCGGAGGAAGTGCTTTCGGCCTTGATGCAGCCTGTGGTGCTGTCAGCTATCTTGAGGAACAGGGATATGGGTTTGACACCGGCATTGTCACGGTACCGATTGTCCCTGCAGCGATTATTTTTGACCTTTCCATAGGAGACAAAAATGTGCGTCCTGATGCAAAAATGGGCTATGATGCCTGCACTGCAGCCTGTGCAGGGGAACAGCCTGAAGGCTGTGTGGGAGCCGGTACCGGAGCCATGGTCGGGAATATACTTGGTCCGGGCTCTGCAACTAAAAGCGGCCTCGGTTCCTGGTCTTTAAAGGAGGGTGATCTGATCATAGGGGCTGTGGTGGTGGTCAACGCCTTGGGAGATGTTGTTGATCCTACTACCGGAGAAATCATAGCAGGTTTGCGCGATCCCCAGAAGCAGGGATTTTTGAATTCCAGTGAGCTGATCTTACGAGGCAGCACAGAACGGATCCCTCCTGGCACCAACACAGTCTTGGGAGTAGTGGCTACCAATGCATCCCTCAGCAAAGTGCAGGCAGGACGGCTGGCTGCACAGGCCTCTTTGGGCCTGGCCCGCACCATCAGGCCAGCACATACCAGCTATGATGGGGACACCATCTTCGCCCTGTCCTGTGGGTCTGTACAGGCGCACCCTGATCAGCTAGGGATTATGGCAGCAGAATGTATTGCGCGGGCGGTGGTCAGGGCTGTGGAACAAGCCTGGTCTTTAGGTGGAGTGCCTGCTGCCTGTGATCTTCGGAAATGAGACGAGAACAATTAAAGAAGCTTCAGCGGAAACTCTCCGACCAACCATATCTTCTAGGCAGGGAGGATCACATCAATACCGGTGTACTGGTACTGCTGGCTTTGATAAATGACGAATACCACTTCGTACTTGAGGAACGCCAGTTGGAAATTCGTCAGGGTGGTGAAATCTGTTTTCCTGGGGGAGTCTTTGAGCCGGAACAGGACACAGATACCAGGCATACTGCAATTCGGGAAACAGTAGAAGAACTAGGGATTCCGAAGGAGCAACTGGAGTTAATCGGAGCCTTGGGCACACTTTATACTTCAGTGGGGGCTATCGTTGACGCCTATGTGGGGGTCTGTCATTTACAAAACCTGAATGAACTGCAAATCAACCACAGTGAAGTAAGGTCTGTTTTCACCATTCCGGTGTCAGACTTTAAGAATACTGAACCTGAGGAGTACAGGGCGATAGTGCAGGTGCACCCAAGCTGCACAGATGAGAGCACTGGAGAGGAACGGATCCTGTTTCCAAGCAAAAAATTAGGCTTACCAGACCGCTATTCCCAGCCATGGGGCTCCAGAAGCCACCGGATCCTGGTATACAAAATGGGGTCCAAAACGGTTTGGGGGATCACCGCCCGTCTTATCTACGAACTGATAAGAATAATGTAACCTTTGGATAGCAGCGGAATACCCAACAAAATTGGAGGCATTAGTCAAGTTAAATGTCAGATCAGTGAATCACAAAAATTAAAATCCCCACCTGAGGATAACTCCGGCGGGGATCTACTGGTAGCCCCAACGGGACTCGAACCCGTGTCTCCACCTTGAGAGGGTGGTGTCCTAGACCGCTAGACGATGGGGCCACAAAAATGGCTGCGGGACCAGGGTTCGAACCTGGGCTAGATGATCCAGAGTCACCTGTGCTACCACTACACCATCCCGCAATCATTTTCGCTTATATAGTATACGCCAACAAAATAGCTGCGTCAAGAGAGATTTTTGATATACTGAATAGCACGTTCCATTCGCTCAAGGGTTTTCTCTTTCCCCAGAATAACCATGATATCAAATAAGCCTGGCCCCATAGTCCTGCCGGAAATGGCGAGCCTGGTGGGGTGAATAATTTCCCCTGCCTTGATACCCAGTTCCTCACTTAACTCCCTATAGGCGGCTTCTGTTGTCTCCAGAGTAAAGTCGGAAAGGGCAGCAAGCCTCTCCTTGGCTTTTGCTAAATACTCAGCTGCATTTTCTTTGCGAAAATGCTTTCTGACACCTTTTTCATCATAAGAGAAATCATCAACATAAAAATACTCTGCGGCATCGGCAACTTCGGCCAGAGTCTTGACCCTGGTGCGCACCGCCTCTACAACCTTTCTCAAATAATCCATCTCTTTCTGGCTAGGGTCTTCTGAAATCAGATTTTTTCTCTGAAAATAGGGAATAACCAGTTCCACGATCAGATCCAGGTCCTCTTGATTCAAATAGTGCCCATTCATCCAGGTCAGCTTTTTGATGTCATAAATGGCTGCAGTCTTCCCTACCCTATCCAGGATAAACTGGTTCACCAATTCCGGCAAAGAAAAGATCTCATCTTCTCCCTCTGGTGCCCAACCCAAGAGGGCTAGATAATTGACCAATGCTTCCGGCAGGTAGCCGCTGTCTCTAAACTCCTCAACAGAAGTAGCACCATGCCGCTTGCTCAGTTTACTGCGGTCCGGTGCCAGAATCATTGACACATGAGCAAATACAGGCAGTTGATAGCCTAAAGCCTGATAGACTAGAACCTGTCTTGGTGTATTGGAAAGGTGTTCCTCTGCCCGTATGATGTGAGATATGCGCATTAAGGCATCATCCACTACACAAGCAAAATTGTAGACTGGCATGCCATTGGATTTAATAATGATAAAATCGTCCAGTACATCATTGGAAAATACAACATCCCCTCTAAACAGGTCATTCACTACTGTTTCCCCGCTGTCAGGTATACGCAGCCTGATGGCAGGTTTACATCCTTCAGCCTCTTTGCGCTTTCTCTCTTGTAAACTTAACTCTCTGCACCTGCCGTCATATTTCGGCGCTTTACCTGAAGCCATCGCTTCTTTGCGCCGCTGGGCCAGTTCCTCAGGTGTGCAATAGCAATAATAGGCCTTACCCTGGTCAATCAACTTTTGGGCCATTTCTTTATATATATCCAGGCGCTGAGACTGGAAGTAGGGTCCATAAGGGCCACCTACAACAGGCCCCTCATCCCAATCAATCCCCAGCCATCTGAGGGCTGAAAGAATCCCTCTGGTTGATTCCTCAGTAGAACGAGCCAGATCAGTATCATCTATACGCAGTATAAAACTGCCACCATTATGGCGGGCAAAAAGCCAATTAAACAAAGCGGTCCTAGCTCCACCGATATGAAGATTTCCTGTTGGACTGGGTGCAAAACGCACTCTAACTTTGTTGTTCACTTTTATTTACTCCCTCCTGTTATAAAAGACCATTTTAAAGTATACCACAGCCCTGACGAAAAAACAGCAGATTGCATTGGGCCACCTCTCATTATAGAATATAATGGTAGAAAGGAGGAATGCTCATTGAATGATCCTAAAGATACCGGAGTCGGTGGCCTCTTCCAACTGCCTAATCTGTTCGGCTTCGGTAAAAAAAAGAAAGAAAAACCGAAAACCGATTTCGAGGAAACTGATCCATTTCCTCTGGAAAAAGCAAAAGATAAATGGAAAACTGCGATGCGTTATTATCGTTCCGAACAATACGACCAAGCCACTATTCACTTCCGGGAATCGTTGGAACTACTCATTAAAGCCTGCTGTCACGGTTATATCTCCTCCACAGAAAAAAACCTTATATCGCTTGCCAAAAAAGCCTTCGATAATATCCCAGCAGAAATATCCGCCGCCCTTAAGTTTATAAATCCTCACTATACTTTGGTTAAAAGTGTCTACACTGCTGCCTTTGCCGACGACATCTACGAAAAAGCGAAAATGGTCGCCGAATGGGTCTTTTCCCAATCCTCATATATAAAATTTGACTTGGACCCCAAGTAGAATGATTGTATAATTTTTCACTCCTTAGGCAAACCTTCTCTTAAGAAAAGCTTTTGGGCGGTGCAGAATCCTGAACCGCCCCTATTGTTTTTATCAGTTCGTCCGACCGAAAGGAGTGAAAAAATGGACATCCAATGGAAACCCAATGTCTATGAAAATGACCGCGGTATTTTTGCTGTTTTCCCTGAGCTGTGCAAAGGCTGTGGTTTATGCATCGAAAAATGCCCAACTGATGTGATCCATTGGTCAAAAAATCTAGCCTTTAACGGCACAACAACAGTGGAACCTCGTATGGAAGGATGTATCGTCTGCGGTATGTGCCAAACGGTGTGCCCTGATACAGCGATTTCCATTTACCGCCATGATGGGTCAAACCCACCTGCAGCGGAACCGCGTATGACTTAACCGGAGTCCCATCAGCTCAGCCATTGGGTTTCAACTGCCGGGCTGTGACAATAACCCTTTTTCCAGATCCGGATGGCGCCGCGCAGGTGATCAAAGTTAATAGCCTCTCTTCAGTTTTGTCGAAAATGCTTGTGGGATCACTCTCATGAATGGTAGATAGTGACTCAACACGATAGGTCACTTTTTGGTCCTTCTTTGAAATATGAATTAAATCTCCCTCTTTCAACTGATGGAGATCCCGAAAGTATGACCCATATATATTGTTATGAGCAGCAATAATAACATTGCCCTCCATCCCTGGAAGCACACCCCTGGGGTCCCAGCCTGGCCCCTTTTTCAGATCCTCATTTTCCACACCTTCAACAACCACCGCCTCTACAGAGATCGCAGGAATCTGTAACAGAAAAGGGGGTTCAATGGGAAGCTTTGCATCCCTGCTGTCCGCATTTGTCTTTCCTGCATCACTCTGCTCAATTTCACTGCGCAGCTGCTGTTGGCAGAAATAATTATAACTGTGTTCTGCCAGGGGTTTGAGGATCAAAATAAGCCCGCAGATGATTAATAAGATACCGAGTATCTTCCCTGGGTTTTTCATTGATGCCCTCCCCAATCATTGGCTGCTATCTGTCATCTGTTATATTAAACCTTTAACTAAGGAATTCCTTTAGCTGTTATAGAAAAAAGACGCTCCGGTTATATCCACCCGAAACGTCCAAAAAATCTTGTTCGATACAGCTAAGCCAGAAGATTGATCTTTAATCAATCGGGAGTCCTATCTGTGACCTTATAAGGAAATGTAAAAGCAACATTGAGCCATCCTAAAAACCAACCGAAATAAGCCATTACCACAGTCCAAATGAAGGCCCACAATATAACCCAATAGGGATTATTCAACATTCCTACTTGAGGGATACTGCCAGTAAAATAAACTGCTAGGAATAATGTGAATCCATTAAATACTGCGAGAGTTCCCTTTTCCCAAATATGCCAACGTGGAATCAGCGCAATAAATATAGGTAAAACTATAAAGTTAGCTAATGCCAATCCCCAGAACATATTATATTGCCCACCTATTATGAGATCTGCCAGGGCAACCGCTATAGCACACCATACTGCACCAAAAAACGCACCAAAAGGAAGTGAAGGAATGATCAGTTTCCAAGTATCGGGTTTCCCGCCCAAGGCAAAGTATTCAGCCCATACAATAAAACACACCCAGAGTGGAAAATTATACTTACCTAAAAAGAAGGTAAAAGGCAGTGATATGAACACTGTTAATGCTACCGCCCAGGGCAAGGAAACTCTTCCCCCCTTTTGTGAATTCATCCCCATACCTCCTGTTTATTCTTTAAAGCCGTCATAGCATAAAGCATATGGTTTAGCCATTACTTGTTGGCCCTTGCCCTCTTTGCCTAGGAATTTACCGTTTTCAGCTACTAGATTACCCCTCAGAAATACTTGCTCTGCTCTCCCTATTTGCTCAAAACCTTCATAAGCGTTGTAATCAGTGCCATGTAGACTGGTTTCATTGCTAAAAACACCTCTGTAATCCGGGTCAAAAATAACTATATCTGCGTCTGACCCAACAGCAATCTCACCTTTTTGCGGATAGATACCACAAATTTTAGCTGGCGTTGTACAGCAAACATCAACAAACTTTGTACGAGAGATCTTACCTTTTTCAACCCCATAGGTCCAAATCATATGCAGGCGGTCTTGTACTCCTGGTGAGCCTGGCGGTATTTTGCTAAAATCATTGATACCCCTGTGTTTTGCAATTGCGAAACCGCCGATAACTGCACAATGGTCAGAGCTTACTGCCAGAATCCAGCCATTCTGAATTGCTTCCCACAGAAAATCAACATCTTCTTGTGGCCTTAAAGGTGGATTACATACATATTTTGCCCCTTCAAAATTTGGCTTTTCTAAATACTTGTCATTTAGAGTCAGATAGTGAGTACAGGTCTCTCCAAAGGCATGAACCCCTTCGGCACGAGCTTCCCTTAAGACCTCAACAGCAGCCCTATTTGTTACATGAACCACAAAGATCGGCGCGTTTGCCATCTTTGCCAAATAAACAGCCCTGGAAGTTGCTTCTGCCTCACAGAGAATAGGCCTTGATGCTGAGAAATATTCTGGGCCGGTTTTTCCTTCCGCTAACAGTTGCTTAACTTTGACATCAATTATGTCTGCATTTTCGGCGTGAACCATAATGGTTACTCCACATGTTTTGGCTACCTGCAGAGCTTTAAAAATAGAATCATCTGTAGCATAATAATCCATTCCCTTATAGGCCATAAAGAGTTTGACTGAGGCTACCCCTACTTCAGGCATAGAAGGTATATCGTTAAAGGATTGATCAGTAGGATCCATGATAATCCCATGCAACACATAGTCTACCATGGCTTTTCCTTCTACTGCTTCCTTTTTGTATTTGATTATGGAATCTTTAAGGCCCATACCTTTAGGCTGGACGACGAAATCCCCAACTGTTGTGGTACCCCCAACTACAGCAGCATTAGAAGTTTCATAACCGAGGGAATTGAAGGAATTATAGTGCAGGTGTTCATCTACACCGCCGGGGAAAACATATTTACCTGAAGCATCTATTATCTGGTCAGCGAAATTTTCTAAACCGGTGCCAATGGCTGCAATTTTTTCTCCCTTGATCAGCAGATCTGCCTTGTATTCATTTACCGAAGTCACTATAGTGCCATTTTTTATTAATATACTCATTTTCTCCCTCCTAATGGCTTGTTTATCTTTCATTTGTGGGGTAAAAACAGGGGACACGATATATCGATTTCTTTTAATGTGTCCCCTGCAGTATTTATGTCACAACACAACAATCCTTAATGTTATCAAAAGTAATTATATTTTTCTTCTATACACGCTTTTATCGATGCTTTCCAGATATTTAACTACATTCTCCAGAGGCTCAACATCGCAGAACTTAGCATCCAGATCAAACAAGTTCCAGGCAATAACTCCAGGCACTCTGTCTGCAATAGTACCCTCAGGAATTATAGTTTTAAATCCATATCCGGTTGAATCCATAACGGTGTGTCTAACACATGCGCAGGAAGTGGCTCCCATCACTATTACAGTGTCAACTCCTAAATAGTAAAGGGTTTCAGCTAAATGGGTGCCAAAGAAATTGCTGGCGTATTTCTTATGAATAACAGGTTCATCTGGCCGGGGTTTTAGTTTGGGGTCGATTTCCATCCACTCAGAGTTAATATCCAATGTGCGCATTGGGATCTTTTCATCCCATCTGCATAAATCAAGCTGTCTTTCTCCGGTGTAACCTGTGGTTGTATGGAAAATAGGAACTCCTGATTTTCTTGCAGCTTCCAGTACTTTAAGGGCATTGGCACAAACCTCTTCAGTATTCTCACAGGTAAATGGGTGTCCATCTGACATCCAGGCCTTTGCCATATCAACTGTGGTAACAGCAGGAGCCTTTCCATAACCCATTCTTCTTTGGAATCCTCTTTCTCTATAGATTCTCCTGGCTTCCTCAAAGGCCCTATTTAGCATTTCCTCATCAAAAGCATACTGTCCACCTGAATCTACGAACTTATTCCAATTCTCTTTTTTCTCCCAACTTTCCGCCATTGATATCCACCCTTTCCTTTTTGTGAGGTTTACATGCAGTGATCATGATCACTGTGAGATTAACGGCCGTTAACTGCTTTGCTTTTATTTAATAGCAATAACCGTGCCAACCCGACAAATAGCAATTTACAGCACCTAAAAGGATGGAATCTCAATATTCGTGTTGCTAAAAAGCAACAACTTTTTACTTTTTCATGTTTAGTCCTAAAAAAAACATATTCTTGCAGATCTGCAACAACTGGTACTCCTGATGAATATTTGCAACGATCTTATAAAAAAAGAAACGATATATTCAAGACAAAAATATCGTTTTATAAATAACATAAGGGGATTAATCCTCAGGCCTTTATTTCAACAGCTTGGTTTTACCTTTAGAGACCTCAATTAAGAAGTTGTTTTCTTGTTGGGTA
>JAAYWP010000059.1 GCA_012516535.1 Syntrophomonadaceae bacterium
AGGGCTGTTTGGGAGGTATCCCAGCTGGTGGATATACCTGTCATCGGAATGGGAGGGATCCAAACTGGCAGGGATGCCCTGGAATATATCCTGGCAGGTGCCTCAGCTGTAGCTGTGGGATCCGCCTTTTTCCATGATCCGCTGGCTGCTGTGAAGATCATCGATGAACTGGAACAGTACTGTACTGATCACTGTGTGGAAAAGTTGCAGGATCTTGTAGGAGCAGCTTGGAAAGAATAATAGATGGAGTGATTTAGATGCAGGTAAAAGAAAGATTGATTGTGGCACTGGATGTTCCTGAAAGAGAAAAGGCACTGGAACTGGTTGCCTTGCTTCACGACTGCTGCGGTATGTTTAAAATTGGTCTGGAGCCCTTCTGTAATTTCGGTCCCTCTTTTGTGGAAGAGATCCAGCAAAAGGGGGGAAGGGTCTTTTTGGACCTGAAATTTCATGATATACCCCGGACAGTTGCCCAGGCAGGGCGTGCTGCTGCCAGGTTGGGTGTTGAGATGTTCAATGTTCACGCTGCTGGCGGCAGGGAGATGATGAAGGCTGTAGTGGAAGCTGTAAGGGAAGAGTCTGCAGGTAAGAATGCTCCTAAAATTCTGGCTGTTACAGTCTTGACCAGCCTGGGTGCTGAGGAATTGCACCGGGATCTGGGGATCAACAGGTCACCCCTCGAGCAGGTGATCTTCTGGGCTGAACAGGCAAAGGAGTGCGGGCTCTCAGGTGTTGTGGCCTCCCCTGTGGAGATCACAGCGGTCCGCCAGCACTGCGGCGGTAATTTCCTGCTCGTTACCCCAGGGATTAGGCCTGCGGGAGCAGGAGCAGGTGATCAAAAAAGGATCAGCACACCTGCTGAAGCTGTAAAGGCCGGGGTGGATTACATTGTGGTAGGGCGTCCTATAGTACAGGCACAGGATCCACGTCAGGCAGCTTTAGAGATCGTACAAGAAATGGAGGAGGCATTAAAATGACAGAACAGGAACTTATCGAGCTTTTTAAAGAGCGGGGGGCTCTTTTAGAGGGGCACTTTCGTTTGACCTCAGGGCTGCACAGCAACCGCTATGTCCAGTGTGCCAGGGTCTTGATGTACCCTGAACTGGCTGCAGAACTTGGTCAGGGCATTGCTGACAAATTCAGCCATCTGGATCTGGACTTGGTTGTGGGCCCTGCCATCGGGGGCATTGTTATCGCTCATGAGGTAGGGCGAGCCCTGGGGGTTAGGGCCATCTTCTCTGAGCGGGAAGGGGGAAAGGTGACCCTGCGCCGTGGGTTTGAGATCAAAAAGGGAGAGAGAGTTTTAGTGGTGGAGGATGTGGTAACAACCGGTGGCTCTACTAAAGAAGTGATCAACATGGTAGCGGAATACGGTGGAGTAGTTGTAGGTGTAGGCTCTTTGGTAGACCGCCACAGTGGAGAGCTGGATTTCGGTGTGCCATTTCATCCACTGCTCAAGCTTGAAATAGAGACCTATTCTCCTGATGACTGTCCCTTGTGCCGGGAGGGCATTCCAGTAGTAAAGCCTGGGAGCAGGAAGGAATAGTGGTTGGTGGTTAGTCGTCGGTGGTTTGATGATTGGTCATTGGTGGTTAGCGGTTAGAAGTTAGAATAATTGATAAGCAAAATGATTATTAAGGGTGTGCCGGCACCCTTTTCTTTTTTTATCAGCTGGAGCCAGCTAAAGAGCACAGTCTTCATCATTGTAGGATAGGGATAGGGTTATATATTCGTGCCATAGTACCTTGACAGACAAAGTACTATGTCTTATTATATATGTGAGGGGGCGATAGGATGAGCGGCATGATTTCCACAGATCTGATCAGAGGCCATACCGATACAATTATTCTCAACATACTTCGCCAGGGTGACAGCTATGGATATGAGATCTATAAAAAGATCATTGAATTGAGCGGTAATCAATATGAACTGAAGGAAGCGACCCTTTACACAGCTTATCGCAGATTGGAGCAGGAAGGATTAATAGTTTCCTATTGGGGTGATGAAAGCCAGGGGGGTAGGCGCAAATATTATCGCATAACAGATAAAGGCAGGGAACGTTACGAAAAAAATAAAAAAGATTGGGATTTTGCCAAAGAGGTGCTAGAAAGATTGATCAAAGGGGGGCTTGATGATGGGAAATAATGAACAAAACCTGGATTTAAAAGTGAAAAAATATATTGACCATCTGTTCTCTGATGTTGAGCCGAGCCAGCAACTCTTTGACTTAAAAGAAGAACTCACCACCAATTTGAAAGAGAAAATTGAGGATTATATTTCCCGGGGTATGGATGAGGAACAGGCTTTTAAAGAGGCGGTGATCACAATCGGTGATATAAGCGGCTTGGTAGAGGAGATGCGCAAATTTGGAGATAGCGGTTTACAGCAGTCTGTGTTTTCCACATGGAGGGAGCGAATATCTACAATAGGGATTGTAGCCGGTGTTCTGCTCATATTGTTCGGGCTCTTTACTGTTGGCATGCTGTATTATATGAAATTGGCTGGAGAGGAAGTTGTGGGTTCTGGAATTTTCGCTGTTGCAGGGGGAGCATTGCTTACCTTTGGTGTCCTGATCAGAGAAACACGGCAAAGATATGGGATGAATATGATACGCGCTGCTATTTATGGTTTATCTGTCGGTGTATTGCTCTTTGGTCTGTTTTCAGCGGCAATAACCCGTTTTTCTACAGGTGAAATCTATATTTCAATCGGCACTTTAATGGTGTTTACTCTGATCGGTGTTGGAGTTTTGTTATTCCTGATCCTTACAGAAAAGGACCGCCGCAAAAGGGAAAGACCCCGGTAATAATAAGGTAGCTCTTTTGTAATAAGCAAACAAGATATTGTTTTAATTATTCTTGGGCTAAGCCCAGTGCTTACTCAGGGGCTTTTGGAGCAACATAAAAGGTTTCATAATTTTTGTAAATGACAAAGCCGGGCCGTGCACCTGTGGGCTTGCTGACATTTTTTCTCTTAGTACAATCAACAGGCACTTTCGATGAATGCCGTGCTTCACTGAAATAGGCAGCCAGCCCTGCAGCCTCCTCCAATGTGGTAGGGGGTATCTCTTGGCCTGGTTTACTTTTGACTACCACATGGGCACCGGCGCTTTCTTTCGCATGGAGCCAGTAGTCCTCATCCTTGGCAAGGCGCATGGTCAGATAGTCGTTCTGTTTATTGTTTTTGCCGATGAGGATGGTGAAGCCGTCCTGGGATATTATTTGTTTGATCTGAGGTGCTTCTTTTTTCTGCACCTTTTTCTTATGCTTATTTTTTTCTTTGCTAGCCAGGTAACCCGCTTCCATAAGTTCGGCTTGAATTTCATGGAGTTCCTTTAAGGAATCCGCCTGTTCCAGGGCAAATTGAACAGTGCTCAAATAGCGAATCTCTGCTGTTGTGTCCTTTTTATGCTTCTGCAAAATTTTTAGTGTATCCCGGGCCTTGTTATATTTATGAAAAAGCCTCTGGGCATTTTGGACAGCAGATAATGATGGGTCCAGTATAACATTTATCGGTGGGCTCCCGGGTTCATAAAGGTTGGGCAGGGTTACTTCCCGGGCACCTTTATCAATGGTATGCAGGTGAGCAAGGATCATTTCCCCCTGCAGGCGGTAATTCATTGCTTTTTGTGCATCAGCTTCATCTTGCTCTTGAGCCAGGAGTTTTTTATTTAAACGAGAAAGCTCGTTTTTGATCAATGCTGATAGATGGGCTTTGCTCTGCTGGAAGGTATTGATCTCCAGACGAGTTTGGTAAAACTTGTCTAAAGCCTCATTGACCGAACTGTAGTGTGCCTGTGTAAGGCCGTGGTATTGGATAAAAGGACAAGGAGCATAAAAAGCTGGCTGTTTCTCCTGGTAAACTACTACCGGATCCAGCATTTTACCGTTGAGGAGAGGGAATAAGAAATTTAGTATTGACAGCCAGAGGGAGCGCAGTTCATGTTCCCCGCAGTACTCCAGCCTCAGCTCAGGTTCAATTCCTGCCTGCAGGACTACTTCTTTTGCCAGTACAGGGCTCAACCCCTCGATCCGTTGAAAAAGGATTTCTTCAAGGCTCTTTTCTAATGGTTGGTCGGTCATCAGCTGAAAAAATCTGTCTTCTGAAAGATCCAGTGGGTGCACTTTTTTTTGCGAGGGCGGTGCCACATATTCATGTCCCGGCAGAACCTCCCTGTATCTGCTCAAAGCATGAGAGTATCGCTTGATCCCATCTATGATCCGGTTGGAGGGATCCAAGAGGATAATATTGCTGTGTTTCCCCATGATCTCCACCACCAAAACAACATCTTGAAATTCACCGCTTTCTGCAATACGGGAAAAGCTAAGGTTCACAACCCTGTCCAAGCCTTTCTGCTTTATAGAGGTCAGTCTGCTGCCTTCCAGGTACTTTCTCAGCACAGCGCAGAAAAGTGGTGGTGTGAGGGGGTTTTTCTTTTCCTGTGTAGTAAGATGCAAGCGCGCGTTTTCAGCCTGGGCGGAGATCAATAGCTGGCGGCTTTTTCTTGATGAACGCAAGTTCAAGACAATTTCCTGTTTTTCCGGCTGGTAGATTCGTTCAACCCTGGCTGGTATCAGGATTTCCTGTAATTCTTTTACAATCAAATTCAAGGTTACACCATCAGGTGACATGAGCAATACCCCTTTTAAAAAGTTGCATTGATATTGTATCATTATGTTTTTCAGCGATCTACCGCTGAAAAAATGTTCATCCTCCCTTGTGCAGGTAATCCTCTTCAGTACACTATTAATACTTGCTGATTTGATGGAGATGGGTTAATCTATTTACAGGTGTTTTATGCTCTTTTGTGCTTTATTTTACATTAAAGGGATGATAGCCTTGTTGTTCACCAAATGGCATGGTTTGGGTAATGATTTTATTATTATGAATAGCTCTCCTTATTCTCTTCCTGATGAGAGGAGATCAGTTTTTGCCCAGCGGGTTTGTGACCGAAATAAAGGGATCGGTGGGGATGGCTTGGTTTTTGTATTTCGGGATGACCATGGTGAGTTTAATATGCGTATTTTCAACGCAGATGGCTCAGAAGCGGAGATGTGTGGAAACGCTATTCGCTGTGTTGCCAAATATCTTTACACCAGAGGTTTGGTGAATGATAGATCATTTTCTATACAAACAAAAGCAGGGGAAAAGATACCTGAGCTTATCCTTGATAATGGAAAGGTTAAAGCAGTCAGGGTGGATATGGGAGAGCCCATTTTGGAGAAGGATTTAATCCCTGCAGTTGGTTTTGCTGGATCCAAGATTATCAATGAAGAAATTGAGATCGATGGCCAGACCCTGAAGATCACTGCTGTTTCGATGGGCAACCCCCACTGTATCTTGTTTGTTTCAGATGTTGAGCAAGCTCCAGTGACCAGCCTTGGCCCCCGCCTGGAGTCTAGCCATTTCTTCCCGGCGAAAACCAATGTGGAGTTTGTGGAAGTATTAAATCCGGGGAGTGTGCGGGTGCGGGTGTGGGAGCGAGGAGTAGGGGAAACTCAGGCTTGTGGGACAGGTGCCTGTGCTGTGGCAGTGGGCGGCTCTTTAAGCGGTTATCTGGACAGGCATGTGGAGGTAAACCTGCCCGGTGGCAGGCTTTTAGTTGAATGGGAGAAGAATAACCACATCTATATGACCGGACCGGCTGTAGAGGTTTTTGAAGGGAAATTGACTCCCGATTTTTGGGGGAGTATAGATCAATAGAATAGAAACAGAGTAAGGAGATGATGAAGATGAAAATCGCTGACAGACTGACAACCCTACCACCTTATCTTTTTGCTCGCATTGAGCAGAAGATTGATGAATTGAAAGAGAAGAAGGTTGATGTTATAAGTTTGGGGATTGGGGACCCTGATCTTCCCACACCCCCTCATATTGTACAGAGATTGATAGAGCAGGCGAAAAATCCCGAAAACCATCGCTACCCTTCTTCTGCTGGAATGATGGCTTTCCGGAAGGCTGTTGCGGATTGGTATCAGCGTCGCTTTCAGGTTGATCTGGACCCGGCAGCTGAAGTTGTGACTCTCATCGGGTCCAAAGAGGGGATTGCTCATATCTCCTTTTGTTACCTGCAGGAGGGCGATGTGGCCCTGATCCCTGACCCGGGATATCCTGTTTACGGTATTGGAGCTTCTTTGGCTGGGGCCGAAAATTATTTATTAGCTCTCAAGAGTGAGAATAATTTCCTCCCTGATCTGGGCAGTATCCCTGCTGATATAGCTAAAAGGGCTAAGCTGATGTTCATCAACTATCCCAACAATCCCACTGGAGCTACCTGCACCAAGGAGTTTTATCAAGAAGTGGTGGAATTCGCCCGTGATTATGACCTGATCGTCTGTCATGATGCAGCTTATTCAGAAATAACCTTTGATGGGTATGTTGCTCCCAGTTTCCTGGAAGCACCTGGTGCCAAAGATGTAGGAATTGAATTCCACTCCTTTTCTAAAACCTATAATATGACAGGATGGCGTATTGGCTGGGCAGTTGGTAATGCGGAAATTATCCAAACTCTCACCACATTAAAGTCCAACCTTGATTCCGGTGCTTTTCAGGCAGTACAGTATGCTGGAATCGCCGCTTTAGAAGGATCCCAAGATTGTGTGGAAAAAATGCGGCAGATATATCAAAAGAGACGTGATCTGGCATTAAAGGGTTTTGCAGATTTGGGATGGAAAATCAGCTCTGTTCCCAAAGGGACTTTCTATCTGTGGTTACCTGTGCCAGAGGGTTACAGCTCTGCTGAATTTGCGGAACTGGTATTAGAAAAGACCGCTGTTGTGATTACACCAGGTACCGGTTATGGCAAATACGGAGAGGGTTATATCAGGGTTTGTTTGACACTGGAGGAGGAGCGGTTACAGGAGGCCATTGCCAGGATGAAGAAGGCTTTTGGAACATTTAAATTCTGATTTTAAACCGAAAGGATGTTCTGGGATTCTTGCAGGAGGAAAAAAAGTGATCAAAAGTATGACTGGTTTTGGCAGGGGTGAATGTGATTTAAACGGACTGCATGCTGTGGTGGAGATCCGCAGTGTTAATCATCGATTTCGTGAGGTAACAGTGAGGATATCCCGTTCCTATTTCCAGTTGGAGGAGAGGATTAAGAGCCTGATCCATGATCATGTGGCGAGAGGCCATCTTGATGTTTATGTTAATATTGAGGATCGCCGTGAAAAGAAGCGTAATGTGAAGCTTGACAAGGAATTATTGATTGCCTATGATAAATGTCTGAGAGAAATGGCTGAAATTCTCAATATTGAGTATGAAATTGAACTTGATGACCTGTCCAGATTTCCAGATGTCCTGCTTGTAGAAGAAAAGGAAGAGGATATTGAGGAGGTCTGGACGGCGGTGCAACAAAGCCTCCAGACCGCAGTAAAAGAACTCCTTGAGATGCGTGAGCGGGAAGGGGCAAGATTATACGAGGATCTTATCCATTGTAAAAGATGCATCTCCAAGCTGTTGGATCAGATCAAAGAGCGAGGACCTCAATTAACAGAGGAATTAAGAGCACGGCTGAAAATTAAACTTCACCAGCTATTGGATGACCAGGAGATCGATGAGTCACGATTGGCTACAGAAGTGGTGCTGTTTGCTGAAAGAAGCAGTATCGCTGAAGAGCTTGTGCGCCTTAGCAGCCATTTGGAACAACTGGAGGAAAGCCTGCAGACAGGTGAGCCAGTGGGGAGAAAAATTGAGTTTATATTGCAGGAGATGAATAGAGAGATCAATACAATAGGTTCAAAAGCAGCAGATCTGGTCATATCCCCTTTAGTTGTGGAGATCAAAAGTCAGATTGAAAAAATGAGAGAACAGGCACAAAATATTGAATGATTCAAAGGGGAGGTTTCACATGGAAATTAAACTGGTGAATATCGGTTTTGGGAATGTTGTATCCGCTAACCGGATTATTGCTATTGTGAGCCCTGAATCAGCTCCCATCAAGCGTATTGTTCAGGAAGCAAGGGAGAGGGGCATGCTGATCGATGCTACATATGGAAGAAGAACCAGAGCGGTGATCATCGCTGACAGCGATCATGTGATACTTTCTGCAGTACAACCGGAAACAGTAGCCAATCGTCTGGCTGCAAAAGAAACTGCTTTACCTATGGAAGAAAAGGAATAATTACCATTTTTGTTAAGTGCAGGTGGATGTTTGTTGTCAACAAAGCCAATACTAATCGTAGTATCAGGCCCTTCAGGTTCTGGTAAAGGCACACTCTGTCGAATGCTGAGAAAGGCACTGCCTGATCTGGTTTATTCGATCTCTCTCACTACAAGGCAACCTCGAGTCAATGAAAAAAACGGAGTGGACTATATATTTGTTTCCCGTGAAGAGTTCCAAAAACATATAGAGGCCGGTGATTTTTTAGAGTGGGCGGAGGTGTACGGGAACTATTACGGTACTCTTCGCTCAACTGTGGAAGAAAATTTGCTGGCAGGTAAGGATGTTTTACTGGAGCTGGATATTCAGGGCGGCCAACAGGTAAAGAGAATTTTTCCTGATGCAGTGCTGATCTTTATTATGCCCCCCTCCTTAGATGAACTCAGCAAACGGATCATCGGTAGGGGAACTGATGATGCGAAAACTATCAATATGCGATTAAGTTGTGCCCCGGAGGAATTATTGGCAGCTAGAAAATACGATTATGTAGTTAAAAATGATGTAATAGAGAGGGCTGTTCAGGAACTGCTTACTATAATAAAGCGGGAAAAAAGCATCCGTGAGCAGGACAAGGAGGTATCAACTTGAAAGACCCCAGTTTTGATTATTTAATGGAAAAGGTGGAAAGCAAATATGAGCTGGTGGTTGCAGCAGCTAAGAGGGCACGTCATCTCACAGAAACCTGTACTGTTGGGGATAATTCCTCTTCACAAAAACCGGTGACAGTTGCCCTGACAGAAATCGCCGCGGGCAAACTGATTATTGAACGCCCACAGCAGCAGAGTAAGATAAAATGAAGAATATAGTTTTGGGTGTTACAGGAAGTATTGCTGCTTATAAAGCTGCTGATATTGCCAGCAGATTGGTAAAAAAGGGTTTTAGTGTGCATGTGGTGATGACACCGGCTGCTGCAGAGTTTATTACACCTTTGACTTTGCAGACTGTATCAGGGAATCCGGTGCATCTGGAGATGTTCCGTACTGCAGAGAAGTGGGATGTGGAACATATCAGCCTTGCCCAGAGAGCAGATCTGGTTTTGGTAGCCCCGGCAACGGCCGATATAATCGGCATGGTTGCTGCTGGGCTTGCCGGTAATCTGCTCACAGCAACTATCATGGCTACCAGAGCACCGGTGGTTTTTGCTCCTGCTATGAATACCGGGATGTATGAAAACCGGATATTTCAGCACTGGATGCATTTTCTCAAAAGTATGGGCTACCTGTTTATCGAACCGGAAGATGGGCCTTTGGCCTGTGGTACAAGTGGTAAAGGAAGATTGCCTGATCCTGAACAGATTGTTGCATTTGTTGAACAGATTCTCTCTGGTAAGAAGGATTTGAAGGATAGAAAGGTACTGGTCACAGCAGGCCCTACCCGTGAGCATATAGATCCTGTAAGGTTTATAACCAACCACAGCTCAGGAAAAATGGGCTTTGCCCTGGCCAAGCGAGCAAAGAACAGGGGTGCTGAGGTGTTTCTGGTCAGCGGGCCAACCGCTATCAAACCACCGGAGGGTGTACAGGTTGTTGCAGTAGAGACCGCCCAGGAAATGTTTGAAACTGTGAAAGATCTTTTCACAGATATGGATGTTGTTATAAAAGCAGCTGCAGTGGCTGACTATAGGCCGAAGATCAAAGAGCGCCAAAAAATTAAAAAGAGTTGCTCAGATCTGGTGCTGGAACTGGAAAGAACCCCGGATATTCTTGGGTATCTGGGAGAGCATAAGGAAAACCAGATCTTGGTGGGTTTTGCTGCAGAAACCGAGAAAGTTTTGGACCATGCTCGAGAGAAACTGCTGCGCAAGAATCTCGACCTGATCGTGGCCAATGACCTCACTATGGAGGGAGCGGGTTTTACAGGAGAAACCAATATAGCGGTGATAATCGATAAAAAAGGAGCTGTTAGAGAACTGCCTCTGATGACTAAGGAGAAGCTGGCAGATATGGTTTTAGATGAGGTTGTTCAAATATTAAAGCAGCGACAGGAGGCTAAGTAACTGTGTCAAGATATTTATTCACTTCTGAGTCTGTTACAGAGGGCCATCCAGATAAGGTGGCTGATCAGATCTCTGATGCCATTTTGGATGCGATCCTTGAGAAGGATAAAATGGCCCGTGTGGCCTGTGAGACCCTGGTGACAACCGGTTTGGTGATGGTCGCCGGTGAGATTACTACAGAATGTTATGTGGATATTCCTTATATAGTCCGTTCCACATTAAAGGAGATCGGTTATACTAGGGCTAAATATGGTTTTGACAGCGCAACTTGTGCTGTATTGACCTCTATAGAGGAGCAGTCTCCTGATATCGCACTTGGCGTAGATCAGGCTCTGGAGGTCAAGACCGGAGAAATCACAGGCAGCTGTGAATTAGGAGCAGGGGATCAGGGGATGATGTTCGGTTATGCCACAGATGAGACACCTGCGCTGATGCCACTTCCCATAGATCTAGCCCATAAACTGGCGCGCCGTTTAGCTGAAGTAAGGAAGAGGAGGATTCTTCCCTACCTGCGCCCTGATGGTAAAAGCCAGGTGACTGTGGAATATGATGGTGACCGCCCGGTGCGGGTGGATGCTGTGGTCATTTCAGCACAACACCGTCCGGATATCAGCCTTCAGCAGATCAGGGAAGATATTATTGAAAATGTGATCAAAAGCACAATACCGGCTGAGTATATCGATGATAAGACAAGGTTTTTTGTGAATCCCACCGGGAGATTTGTCATCGGAGGTCCTCAGGGTGATACCGGGCTTACCGGGAGAAAGATAATTGTTGATACTTACGGAGGGGCAGCCAGGCATGGAGGTGGGGCCTTTTCAGGAAAGGATCCCACCAAGGTAGACCGCTCTGCTTCTTATTTTGCCCGCTATGTGGCAAAAAATATAGTAGCGGCAAAACTTGCCCGCAGGTGTGAACTTCAAGTGGCCTATGCCATCGGGGTGGCTAAACCGGTATCTATTCAGGTGCACACTTTTGGTACAGGTGTGATCCCTGATGAGGAGATCTGTAAACTGGTCAAGGAGTATTTTGATTTTAAACCAGCAGCGATTATTGAAAAATTGGATTTGAGAAGGCCCATCTACAAACAGACTGCTGCCTATGGTCATTTCGGACGCCAGGATCTTGATTTGTCTTGGGAAAAAACCGATGTTGCAGAACTTTTAAGGAAGGCAGCGGAAAAGGTGAGCACAGCAGGTGTCTGATCTCCTTTATTAAAATAGTTTATAATTAGAGAACATAACACCGTTCAGTTATAGCTTATAATTGGCCGGTGTTTCTTTGTTTTTTACTGTAGTCCATCCAAAACCAATTGTTCTGATATAATGTAGGAAGAATTATACTGGAGAGTGAGCAATGGGAGAAGAAGCAGCTGAGGTTGTTGTGAGAATAAATCATCCCCGATTGGACAATGTCTTTCACTACCGGATCCCTCAAAAGATGGATAAACCCCAGTTAGGAATGAGGGTTAAGGTTCCTTTTGGCCACCGTGTAGTGGAGGGATGGGTAGTGGGTTACAGCAAACCAAGAGAGGGGATACATTTGCGTGAAATTGCAGAGATTACTGTCACAGAACCGGATTTTACAGAGGAGATGCTTCAGTTGGCACACTGGATGGCCGGTTATTATATGCACCCCTTGAGTGAGATTCTTGAACTGATGTCTCCTCCTAAGGCACCCAAGCGTCCTCTTGAATTAACCACACCAGAGAGCCTACCACAGCATGCTGAAGAAATTGTGTTGACTGATGAACAGCAGGCTGCTTTAACAGCAATAATCGATGCACTAAAGAGACAGGAGGGCGGAAGTTTTTTGTTATATGGGGTGACCGGCTGCGGCAAAACAGAGGTTTATCTGCGCGCTGCCCAGGCAGCTCTTGATCTGGGATGTCAGGTGCTCTACCTTGTACCTGAGATCGCTCTTACACCACAGAAGGAGGCCATCTTCCAGAGCTGGTTTGGGGAAGAGGTGGCTGTTTGGCACCACAGATTAAGCGGGAGGGAGAAATATAGAAACTGGGAGGGCATTAAAAGAGGTTATTACAAGGTATTGATCGGCCCCCGCTCTGCTGTTTTTGCTCCTTTTAAAAGACTTGGTCTGATTATCATCGATGAAGAACATGATTCAGCCTATAAGCAGCAGGAAAAACCCTATTACCATGCACGCCAGCTTGCATTATGGCGTGCCCGCTATAATAAGGCTGTGATTGTGCTAGGGAGTGCAACTCCGTCTCTGGAGAGCTATACCGCAGCAGCTGCAGGAAAAACACAGGTATTGACTATAAAAAAAAGGCCACCTGGGCGTTACCTGCCTAGGGTTAGTGTTGTTGATATGAAAGAGGAGGTCAGGGAGGGAAACCTTTCCTCACTGAGCAGATACCTGCTGGAACAGATCAGGCTGCGTTTGGCAAAAGAGGAGCAGGTTATACTGTTCTTAAACAGGAGGGGGTATGCTCCATTAGTTTTCTGCCCCTCCTGTGGTGAGGTTCTCAAATGCAGGAACTGTTCAATATCTCTTATTTACCACAAACAAACAAGGGATTTGCGTTGCCATTACTGTAACATCAGAAGAGCCGTTCCTGAGGTTTGTCCTTCCTGTGGCAACAGGAAGGGAATGCGTTTTTTGGGAACAGGAATACAAAAGGTGGAAAAAGAGCTAAACGAAATCCTGCCTGATAGCAGAGTGGTCCGTCTGGATTATGACACTACCCGCAAAAAAGGGGCCTTCCAACGGATATTGGGGAGCTTTTACCGGAGGGAGGCGGACATTCTGCTGGGAACACAGATGGTGGCCAAGGGCCATGATTTTCCCGGTGTAACTTTAGTGGGTGTCCTCAATGCAGATCTTTCTTTGAATTTGCCTGATTTTCGGTCTGCTGAGCACACCTTTCAATTATTGACCCAGGTAGCAGGTCGGGCAGGACGCGGCAGTCAACCCGGGGAGGTGGTGGTACAGACCCTCTACCCTGATCACTACAGTATCACCGCTGCCTGTCAAGGGGACCACCATTATTTTTACAGGGAAGAGATGAGGAGGAGACGCTCTTTGGAATATCCACCTTTTGGTGAATTGATCAGGCTGCGGCTGACAGGGGATGATGAGGAAAAAGTTATAAGTCTTTCTGCTCAGATAGCTGAAGAGCTCAGGTGTATATTAACTCCATACCAGCTCTCTGTGCTGGGGCCTGCTCCCGCATCTGTTGTGCGGGTAAAGGGGTATTATAGATATCAGGTGATGCTGAAAGGAAAGTGCAGGCCGGTGCGTCGTAAGATCAGAGAGTGTCTGGAAGTTTATCAAAAAAATAATAGTGTTATAATTAATATTGAAGTTGATCCTTTTGGTTTTTAATAGTAAAGGAGGCAGTATTTGATGTCATCCCGTAAAATTGTGGAAGTGGGGGACCCTGTTCTGCGGCAGCAAGCTCGACCAGTTACTGTAATCAATAAAAAGATAAAAAAGCTGTTGGATGATATGGCTGAAACCATGTATCAAGCCAGGGGTGTAGGGCTGGCAGCCCCACAGATAGGCGTTGCTAAGAGAATAATTGTAGTGGATGTGGGAGAAGGGCTCTGGGAGTTGATCAACCCGGAAATTATATTTAGGGAGGGTGAAGAGGTAGACCTGGAGGGTTGTTTGAGCATCCCCGGTGTGACTGGAGAAGTTATGAGAGCCTCCCGGGTTCGGGTCAGAGGGTTAAACCGGAATGGACAGCAACAGGTTATAACTGCAGAAGGGTTCGGAGCCAGGGCATTTCAGCATGAAATCGATCACCTGGATGGTATTTTATTTATTGATAAAGCGCTGAGGATCATCAAACAGGAATAAAGGGGGAAAGGCCTTTGAAAATTCTTTTTTGTGGTACAGCTCACTTTGCACTCCCTGCTTTAAAAAAGATACTTGATAAATGGGAAGTGCTGGGAATAATAACTCAACCTGACCGCCCCCGTGGCCGGGGCAGGAAAATTGCTGCACCGCCGGTTAAGGAGTTTGCCCTGGCTAGTTCTGTTCCTGTGTATCAACCAAAAAATGCTGGGGAACTGATCCAGGTTATTGAGCAAGAGAAATTCAAACCCGATCTGCTAGTGGTTGTGGCTTATGGCCTAATTCTTCCTGCCCGGGTTTTAGATCTGCCCCTTTTAGGGTGCATCAATTTGCATCCGTCACTCCTTCCTGCTTACCGTGGAGCTGCACCCATTCAGAGGGCGATTATGAATGGGGAGCAAATAACTGGTGTGACTACCATGTATTTGTCCCAAGAGATGGATGCAGGTGATATTATTTATCAGGAGAAAAGGGAGATACCAAGGGATTTCACTGCAGGTGAGCTGGCCCATGTGCTGGCAGAGCAGGGTGCTCGACTGCTGGTGAAGACCATTTCCGATCTGGAGCAGGGAAAGGCGCCGCGACAGGCGCAGGACCCGAACAAGGTCAGCTATGCACCGCCGCTGAGCAAAGAGGATGAGAGGATCCATTGGAACCGGGATGCAGAAGTTATTTATAACCAGATTAGGGGTATGAACCCAAAACCAGGAGCGTATACTGAGTTCAAGGGCAGGATTTTAAAGGTATGGAGATCTCAGCTGGTTGACGAAGAAAAAACAGGATTTATGCCGGGTGATGTTGTAAAAACCGATGTGAAGAGGGGTTTTGTGGTACAAACCGGAAGTGGCCAGCTTCTTTTAACAGAGGTGCAGCCTGCTGGGCGACCCCGGATGAGCGCTGCTGAGTTCTTGCGCGGATATAGGATCACAGCAGGGACTCAACTGGGATGATTATTATTTCAAAGGCAGGTAAGAGGATTGAATGGATCTAAGCTATCTCCAGCAAGAAATGCAGCTCTACAAGTGCTTTTGTCTGTGGAGAGGGAGGGCGCTTATGCCAATTTGGAACTGCAAAAGTTAGCCCGCACAGGGAAGCTGAGTCCCCAGGATACTTCACTGCTCACTGAATTGGTTTACGGTACTTTGCGCAGACAGGGGACCTTGGACTGGGTCATAGAGCAATTCAGTAAAGTGCCGGTTTCCCGAATGAATTACATCATCCGCAATATTGTACGCATGGGTGTCTATCAGCTTTTATATCTAGATAAGGTTCCCCCCAGAGCTGTCTGTAATGAGGCTGTGGAACTGGCTAAAAGAAGAGGAATTCGCGGATTAGCGGGATTTGTCAATGGCCTGTTGCGCACTATCAGCAGCAAAAAAGGGGAAATAGCTTTTCCGGATCCAATAGAAAAACCGGCACTTTATTTGAGTTTGAAGTATTCCCACCCCCTCTGGTTGGTTGAGCGCTGGTTAGAACGGTTTGGGAGGGAGGAAACAGCTGCATTGTGCAAGGCCAATAATGAGCCTCCAGCTGTTGTACTGCGCTGTAATACACTAAAAACCACACCAGCACAATTGCTGAAACAATTGACTAAAGAGGGGCTGGTGGTACATCCCAGTGCCCTGGTTCAGGAGGGTGTGATCGTAGAAAAGGCGGCTTATTTACCTGAATTAAAATCCTTTCAAGAAGGCTTGTTCACTGTCCAGGATGAGAGCTCAATGCTCGCTTCTCTTGTGTTAAATCCCAAACCTGGTTCAATTGTTGTGGATGCCTGCAGTGGACCTGGTGGAAAAACAACACATCTGGCACAGCTGATGAAAAACAAGGGAAGGATCCTAGCTTTTGATGTTCATCAGCACCGGCTTGATCTCATTGAGTCGGCCTGTAGGAGGTTAGGAGTAAAGATTGTTGAGACAATCCTGTTAGATGCTAGGGAACTACCTAAGAAGTTCGAACAAAAAGCTGATTACCTGCTGGTTGATGTGCCATGTTCTGGTTTGGGTGTGATCCGCAGGCGACCAGAACTGCGCTGGCGGGTAGAAGCAGATGACCTGCCTCTTCACGCACAACAGCAGTTAGAGATTCTGGGACAGGCAGCTAAATGCCTAAAACCCGGTGGTAAACTCCTTTACAGCACCTGTTCTACTGAGCCGGAGGAAAATACAGGGGTTGTCAACTCCTTTTTAATGGAATACACTGAATTTATACCCCAGGATTTAACTGCATTGCTACCTTTTCCGTTGGCAGATGAGAGGGACCAGCTTGATGCAAAAAGCGGTTATTTACAGCTGTTGCCTCATCGTCACAGGACCGATGGCTTTTTTCTGTCCTGTTTTAGAAAAGTAAGAAAGAGCAGGTGAAACCATGAATTTGGAAGACTTGGAAAACATGCTCGCTAAGTTTTGGGAAGGTATATTTCGCAAAGGAAAACGGCCGATCCAACCTGTGGAAATTGCCAGAGCGCTGGTTAGAGAGATGGCTGCTCAGCGAAGGGTTAGTGTTTCCCGGGTCTATGCGCCTAATATATTTACCATTTCTTTGAGCAAAGCGGATTTCCAACAGACCTCTTCATTGCAGGAAGCACTCTGCCGCGAATTGGCCGATTATGTTAGAAATAAGGCAGTAGAGAAAGAATACACTCTGATTGGGAGGCCGCAGGTTGCCTTTATGGAGGACGAGACCCTGGAGATGGGGGAGATTACAGTTAAGTCTGCCTACTCTTCAGATCTTGACCAGGAACAGCTGCAAGCTGATGAGGCAGCTAGGATAGACCATACTATGATTTTTGATAAAAGAGATAAGCTTAATGAAGCTGTGGGTAAGAGTTATATTGTAAGGATCATTAGCGGGCCTGATCAGGGAAAAAGCATCACTATTAAAAGAGATGCTTGTTATTATATCGGTCGCAAAAGCACCAACCACCTGGTGCTCACTGATATCAACGCTTCCCGTGATCACGCTTCCCTAGAACTGCGTAATGGTGTTTTGCATATAGTTGATCTGGGAAGCAGGAATGGAACCTTTGTAGATGGAATTCGAGTAGAGCAGTATGAACTGGAAGATGGTGATCAGTTTCAGATCGGGGATAACCTGTTTAGAATCGAGAGGGGATAATCCATGATTTTGCTGGTCCTGGTTCTGAAGTATCTGCTGCTGTTTCTCATCTGTCTATTTTTATTGAATGTTATCCTGAACTTGAGCCCAAGTGGGAAAACAAAAAAAGCCGTTCTGGAGGTCCTCAGTTCAGGAACTGCAGCAGTTCAGAGCGGGAAAAAATGGGATTTAGGGAAAGGTGTGCTTCTTGGCCGGGGGAGCGAATGTACGGTCAACCTTCCTGATCCCTATGTTTCCAGCAGACATGCCCGTATTATTCTTCAGGATGGAAAGTACTATGTGACGGACCTAGGCAGCACAAACGGCACCCTGTTGAATGACCAACCCTTGACTTTTCCGCAGCAGTTGCACAATGGATCCTATTTAAAAATAGGTGGCTTTGTTCTCAAAGCCCTGATACCGGAAGAAAAGAAAGCAGGCAGGTCCTTATTGCTGCCGCTGTTTCCGGGCTTGATCATCGCTGCTGGTGGTCTGGAGCTCTACTGGCAGCAGTTGCTCAAATATCAGGATATAGGTGTTTTGATGGCAGCAGCTCTGATGCTTGTTATCAGTTCTTATGTTGTGGAATACAGGGGCCGGGGTGACCCATTGCTTATCCAAATGATCAGTGTCCTGTCCGCACTGGGGCTTGTTTTAATATATCGAGTTGATCCCTATTACGGGATCCGCCAATCCTACTGGGTCATAGCAGGCTTTGGTCTCTATTGGGCGATTCAGATTTTTCTTGTTGAATATAAACGCCTGCTTAATTATAAGTACACCTTCATGGTGCTGAGCCTTGTTTTCCTTGCGATCACCATTTTGTTTGGTGTGGAGGCAGGGGGTGCACGCAGTTGGCTTTCCTTTGGCTCTTTTCATTTTCAACCTTCAGAGTTTGTGAAGATTTTTATGGTCATCTTTCTAGCAGGTTACCTTGATGAAAATAAAGAAATCCTCAGGGGCGGAACACTGAAGTTCGGTCGTTTTTATTTTCCAGATTGGCCCTATTTGGGACCCCTTTTAGCTGTTTGTGGCCTTTCTTTGCTGCTCTTGGTTTTTCAAAAGGATTTGGGAATGGCTCTTCTCTTTTTCGCTATTTTCTTGGTGATGGTTTATATCGCTACAGATCGCTCATATTTTCTCCTATTGGGGCTGGGGCTTTTTTCTGCAGGAACAGTATTGATGTATCATATTTTTCCCCATGTCCAAAACAGATTGTCGATTTACCTCAATCCCCTAGAGGAGTTAGATGCCGGGGGCTATCAGGTTGTACAATCACTATTTGCCATCGGTGGAGGGGGAATATTTGGACAGGGTTTTGGCAGTGGTTTTCCCACATTAATACCTGCAGTCCACACAGATTTTATTTTTTCCTTGATGGCAGAGGAGTTAGGGCTACTCGGTGCTCTTGCAATAATTGGAATCTATTTTATTCTGGTTTGGAAGGGGATTCAGACCGCCCTTCAGGCGTCAGATGATTTCGGTTTGCTGATGGCCTGCGGCTTCAGCAGTATTCTTGCTTTACAAACATTGATCATTATCGGGGGTGTAAGCAATCTTATTCCCCTAACAGGAATACCTCTGCCTTTTTTGAGTTACGGAGGCAGTTCTTTTATTTCCAATTGTTTTTTGATCGGTATGCTTTCTAAAATAAGTGCTGAAGGGGAGAGTGCTGAGAATTTAGGGGTGGTTGCTGATACAGCTGGTGACTAGGTTTTTTAAGGGGTATGAACGCTATGCGTAACACAGTGAAAAAGTTTTTTATATTTATCACAGTGTGCTTTCTTATTTACGCAGGCTATCTTATTTATCTGGTCCTGCTAAAGGGGCCTGCTTTAAGCAAACATGCTGCCAACCCCAGGCAGTGGATTGTCGAAAATCGAGTTATGCGGGGAGGAATTTTGACCCGTGATGGAGAAAAAATAGCCGGTAGCATTATTGAAGGGGATAATAACAAGAGAAAATACTATTATCCACAGCAGTATGCTCACCTGACCGGTTATCACTCACAGATACTGGGGAAGTCAGGTTTGGAAAAGGCCTATGATGAGGAACTACTGGGGTTGAAGGGTTATAGCTTAAGGAATTTAGAGGCCCGCTGGGGATTGGTAAAAACTGAGGGTGATAGTCTTTATCTAACTATAGATCACCAACTGCAGATGAAAGCCTATGAATTGATGTCTTCTTATAGAGGGGCGGCAGTTGTACTGAATCCCAGAACAGGTGAGATTCTGGCTATGGTCAGCACTCCCAGTTATGACCCTAATAATGACAGCTTGGAGAAATCATGGGATAAACTGCGTGAAAATGAAAGCCGTCCCCTGTGGAACAGGGCTATCCAGGGCTTGTATCCTCCTGGGTCTACTATGAAAATCGTTACCGCTGCTATCGGGCTAAAAAAATACCCTCAGTTGCAAGATGTTACCTTCAACTGTCAGGGGCAGTTGACTATCGAGGGAAGGGTACTTCGTGATCTGCGAGCACATGGAACTGTGGATCTTAAACGCGCCCTGGCTGTGTCATGCAATTCCTATTTTGCCGATTTGGGGATGAGAATAGGCAGTGAAGATTTCACCCGGGGGCTTGAGGCTTTCGGCTGGGGAGCAGAGCTTCCCTTTGATCTGCCTGCTGCAGATATCCCCCTTGATCGGGAAAGCCTGCAAAACGCCAATGGCCTTGCTGAGTCCAGTATGGGGCAGGGGAAAATTCAGGTCAGTCCGCTTTTTATGGCAATGGTTGCCGGTTCTTTGGGCAATGGGGGGTTGATGATGACTCCCTATCTTGTACAGGAGATTCGTTCACCTGAAGGTGATCTGGTTTGGAAAAGGGAACCCCAACCTTTGCGTACAGTGGCATCATCTGAAATTGCCTGGCAGGTTCAGGAGGGTATGGTGCAGGTTATACGACCGGGGGGAACAGGTACAGCTGCTTCCTTACCCGGGATAACTGTGGCAGGTAAAACCGGATCTGCGGAAAACCCAGCAGGTAATCCCCATGCATGGTTTGTGGCTTTTGCGCCTGCAGAACAGCCTGAGGCTGCTGTGTGTGTTGTAGTTGAAAATGGTGGGCAGGGTGGCAGAATTGCAGCACCAATAGCCAAGGAATTATTAAGACTTGCCCTCACACGGGAGGATTAAGATAATGATCGGAAAAGTGTTGGGAAACAGATATGAAATAATCGCTATGCTAGGGGCCGGAGGAATGGCCAATGTTTACAGAGCCCGCTGCACAGTTTTAAACCGCATTGTTACTGTTAAGGTTCTACGCAAAGAACTGGCTGAGGATAAGGAATTTGTCCGGCGCTTTCAGATGGAAGCCCAGGCTGTGGCCCTGCTTTCCCATCCTAATATAGTCAGCATCTATGATGTGGGTGAAGAGGATGGGGTACCTTATCTGGTGATGGAGTATGTGGAGGGATCTAACCTCAAAGAAATAATCAGGGAAAGGGGTCCACTATCAGCAACAGAAGCGGTTAACATCGGTATACAGGTCTGTGCTGCACTTGAACACGCCCATAGTAAAGGAATTATTCATCGTGACATCAAGTCTCATAATATACTGGTGACACCAGGGGGGCGGGTAAAGGTTACCGATTTCGGTCTAGCCCGTGTCCTGTCAATTCCCAGTGTCACCATGACTCAATCGGGATCTGTGATGGGATCAGTTCATTACTTTTCTCCGGAACAGGCTCGGGGAGAGGAGGTTACTCCTCAGTCAGATATTTATTCTCTGGGTGTTGTTCTTTATGAAGTTCTCTCTGGTCATGTGCCTTTTCAGGGTGATAATCCGATATCTATAGCCTTGAAACACCTTCAGGAGGAGCCAAAAAGCCTGCGCCTGGAGAATTCCGCTATACCTGATCGATTAGAACAAATTATTTTCAAGGCAATGGCCAAAGACCCGAAAAACCGATTTTCTTCTGCTGAACAGATGCAACAGGCTCTGGCAGAGGGCCAGCCTTCTGGAGGCATCTATCCACCTGAGGAAGAGAAGACCAGATTGATTCTACTGCCTGAACAGGTTGAAACCGAGAAAAAGGTCAGCAAAAAGAGAAAACTGCACCCTGGGGTCCTTGTGGCATTGGCTCTCCTGGGGCTGCTGCTTGTAGCTGGAGGGCTTTTTGCCCTGTCAAGGTGGTATTTTGGGGGGACTGTTACTGTTCCAAATGTTGTGGGGCTGACACAGGAAGAGGCGGAAGAAATGCTGAAAGAAGAGGGCCTTGAGGTAGAGGTCAAGGAGGTATCTGAGCAGGGATCAGAGACCGATATAGTTGTGCGGCAAGATCCGGTGGCAGGGATGGAGGTCAAAAAAGGCCGTTTGATTCGTATTTGGGTCAACAAAGGGCCCGGCAGTGTCTGGCTGCCAGATTTTTCGGGAGCAGTGGAGAGGGAAGCAACCCTTGCTCTGGAAGGCCGTGGGTTTATTGTTAAAGTGACCAGAGAAAACCATGATGATGTGCCAGCTGGTTATGTAATCCGCCAGTTCCCTGCAGGGGATAGCAATCAGCCAAAGGGCAGTGAGGTCACATTGGTTGTAAGCAAGGGCCCAATTGTAAAAGAAGTAATTGTACCAGCTGTGGTGGGTCTGAAGGTAGACCAAGCAGAAGCTGCCCTTGGGGCAGTAGAGTTGAATCTGGGTGAGGTCACAGAGAGACCCAGTGATCAGGATAAGGGAGTGATTATTGAACAGAGCATAGCCCCTGGAAGTTCGGTGAAAAAAGGAACAGCGATCGATGTTGTGGTCAGCAGTGGTCTAGAGGAGAAGGAAACGAAATTGAAAATCGATGTTCCTGAAGAAGGGGAATTGATCATTGTGATCAAGGACAGTCAGGGCACAAGAGAGGTTTATAAGCAATTCCATGAGGAGGGGGATAAGGTTGAAAAGGTTTTTACAGTTTATCCTCCTGGGGAATTTCAGATCTATTTCCAAGGAAAATTAAGACAGACTGTTCCCATTGAGTGAGGCGGACAGTTTTCCTTGATAAAGTATTTTAAAGGAGGTTTTTGGTGAGGGAAGGCATAATACTGAAAGGTTATGGGGGGTTCTATTACATCAAGTCCGGAAATGAAACCTGGCGCTGTCGCGGTCGCGGCCGTCTGCGCCGAGAGCAGGTACTACTGGCTGGAGACTGGGTTCTTTTTACACCCCTCAAAGAGGGTGAAGGTATTATTGAGAGCATAAAACCGCGCAAAAATGAACTGCCTCGTCCCCCTGTGGCTAATGTTGACCAGGTGATAAATATTGTATCACTGGCTGAGCCTATGCCGGATCTGAAGCTTCTTGACCGTTCTTTGGTTTTGTGTGAGTTAAAAAAACTGGAGGTTCTCATCTGTTTTAATAAAGTGGACCTGGTTGATGAAAAAAAAGCCCGGCAATTGATGGAAATATACCAGCAGGCAGGTTATAAGACAGCTCTTACCTCTGCTCTATACGGCAGCGGTTTAGATCTTGTTTGTCAGCACCTGGCGGGAAAAGTATCTGTCTTGTCTGGGCCGTCAGGTGCGGGGAAATCCACTCTGCTCAATGCCCTTGACCCTAATCTGAAGTTAAAAACAGGTGAGATAAGCAAAAAGCTGAAAAGAGGAAAACACACCACCAGATATGTTGAACTGCTTGAGCTTTGTGGTGGATTTGTGGCAGATACACCTGGTTTCAGCAATTTAGAGTTGCCGCCGATGAGAAGAGAAGAGTTAGGCCGCTGTTTTCCGGAAATCCACCAGTTATCAAGCCAGTGCCGTTTTGTTGACTGTCTTCATATCAATGAGCCTGATTGCGGTGTGAAAGATGCACTGGAGAAAGGGATGATCAGCACTATCCGTTATCAGGGTTATCAACAGTTATTAGCAGAGGTTATTGATAAGGAGCGGATTTATTGATGCAGATAAAAATTGCACCATCAATCTTAACTGCGGATTTCAGCAGGCTAGGTGAAGTTGTCAAAGAGTTGGAAAAAAGTGGCGCTGACCAGCTCCACCTTGACATTATGGACGGCCATTTTGTGCCCAATCTCACTTTTGGTCCTCCTGTTGTGGCATCTCTCTCTCAGATCACATCTTTACACTTTGATGTGCATTTAATGGTAGAGCATCCAGAAGGCTTATTCTCCTCCTTTGCTGCAGCTGGAGCAAAAAGCCTAACAGTACATGCAGAAGCATGTACCCACCTACACCGGACTGTGCAGATGATCAAGGACCTGGGATTGAGGGCTGGGGTAGCCCTCAACCCAGCCACACCCTTAAGTTTTGTTGATTATATCCTTCCGGAGCTGGACCTCGTTCTCGTCATGACCGTTAACCCCGGTTGGGGTGGACAGGCATTTATAACCGCCATGTGTGAGAAGATCAGAAAATTAAGAATGATGCTGAAAAATTCTGGGTCTACTGCTGAGCTGCAGGTGGATGGGGGAATAAATCTACAAACAGTTAAATCGGTTGTGGAGGCAGGGGCTGATTCTCTGGTAATCGGTTCTGCCTTATTAAGGGAGAGGAACTGGAGCCAAGCTATAGAACAATACCGCTTGCTGGCTGTTGAAGCTGCTGGTGACAGCTGGTGGCACAGTCCACAATAGACAGCAGATCATTGACGAATTAATTGGATTAGGTGTACAATGAAACAGACAGCTGAATAAAGCATTTGGAAGGTCCTTCGGGGGATGGTGGAATTCCACACCGGCGGTGAAAGCCCGCGAATCCGGGAGTTAAACTGGATTGATCCTGTGAAATTCTGGAGCCGACAGTAATAGTCTGGATGGGAGAAGGAGACTTTTCATTTTCTTGTCTAAATGACCCGAGGCTTTCCTGTCGGGTTTTTTTATTCTTATCAATAAATGGAGGGAATCTTTTGTCGGACCATGAACAATTGATGGCAAGAGCCCTTGAACTAGCTGAATTTGGACGGGGTCAAACCAGTCCCAATCCAATGGTGGGTGCTGTCGTGGTAAAAAACGGTGAAATTGTAGGAGAAGGGTATCACCAGAAAGCCGGTTCACCCCATGCAGAGATACACGCTCTGCGGGAAGCGGGAGAGAGGGCTCGTGGTGCTGTGCTTTATGTTACTCTGGAGCCGTGCTGTCATTACGGAAGAACCCCACCTTGTACGAAGGCCATTATAGAAGCGGGGATCAGAGAAGTGATAGTGGGGGTGGCTGATCCTAATCCACGGGTTGCAGGAAAAGGAATCAGGATATTACAGGAGTCGGGGATTAAGGTTCAGGTGGGTGTTTTAGAAAAGGAAGTGCGCAGGCAGAATGAGGCTTTTTTCAAGTATATCCGAACTAAACTGCCGTTTGTCTTGTTAAAGGCTGCTGTTTCTCTTGATGGGAAGATCGCCACTCATTCCGGAGACTCCAGATGGATTACCGGTGAAAAGGCGCGTCTAGTCGTTCATAGACTGCGAGCCGAGAGTGATGCTGTTCTTACAGGAATCGGCACTGTTTTAGCTGATGACCCTCTTTTAAATGTGAGGCTCCCTGGCTATCAAGGCCGGCAACCGCTCAGAGTAGTTGTTGACAGCAGTTTGCGCATTCCTGAAGGGTCACAATTGGTTCAGACCGCTGCTCAGATACCTACTGCTGTAGCAGCGATTAGAGGTAATTACAGCAAGGAAAAGAGGGCGCGACTGGAAGCTGTTGGTGTGGAGGTTTGGGATCTGCCAGCTTCTGAAGGGAGAGTGGATCTTAAATCATTGTTGAATCTGCTCGGACAAAAGGAGATAATGAACCTCTTGGTAGAAGCCGGTTCTGCTCTCAATGCCGCTCTGCTAGAAGGGGGGCTGGTGGATAAATATATTATTTTTCAGGCGCCCTTGTTGATCGGGGGCAGCGATGCTCCAGGGATCTTCGGGGGAGAAGGCTTTAGCATGATAAAGGATTGTCTGCGCCTATCCCCTGTTTTCACAGAAAGGGTAGGAGGGGATATGATGATCACTGCCTACCCGGAGTGGAGGTCGGAGGGCGGAAGTCAGAAGTCGGAATAGAAAGATGAGGTCGGAGTGGAATGTGGAGATCGGATGCCGGAGGTCAGAAGTTGGAATAGAAATGTAGATGTTGAAAGTCGAAATAGATGTTTGATATGGAGGTCTGATAGTGGTGTGGGAGGTCACAGATACCGGATGATAGACGGAAGTGTAAGATGCAACACAATGCAGGGTTCATCAATGGCAGCAAAAAGGGGTGGTTGTTTGTTTACAGGACTGGTAGAAGACAGAGGTATCATTCGCGGGATTAAAAAGGGGCATCTCTCCGCTTCTCTGCAGATTGAGTCTAGTATAATATGCGAAGACTTGGAGGTGGGGGATAGTATAGCGGTTAATGGAGTCTGCCTCACAGCTGCTTCCTGCAGCAGCAGAACTTTTTATGCTGATGTTATGGCGGAAACCCTTGCTAAGACAAATTTAGGTTTGTTAAAGGAAGGAGACCAGGTTAACTTAGAGAGGGCCTTGAAGGTAGGAGGCAGGTTGGGTGGACACTTTGTCACCGGACATGTGGATGGGGTAGGCGAAATTATCAGTATCAGCCAGCGGGGGATTTCAACAGAGATTTGGGTGAGAATACCTGCAGAACTGCAGCCATATCTAACCCCGCAGGGTTCTGTAACAGTTGATGGCACCAGTCTTACCATAGCAGAACTGCGTCCTTCTTCATTCAAAGTGAGCTTAATACCCCATACTCTGGAAAAAACTATTTTGGGGTTGAAAAAGACAGGGGAGCTGGTAAATATTGAGGCAGATATTTTGGGTAAATATGTGTTCTTTCTTTTGAGGAAAGGAACAGGAGATAAGGAAAGGGAACTTACTGTGGATTTTCTGGCGGAACATGGATTTATCTAGGGGAGGGAGCGAAATAAATGGCAAAAAAATCTTTCGATACAATTGAAGAGGCCCTCGCAGAGATAGCTGCGGGACGAATGGTTATTGTTGTTGATGATGAAGATAGGGAAAATGAAGGGGATTTGATTCTTGCTGCAGAAAAGGTGACAGCTGAGGCTATCAACTTTATGGCAGTCTACGCTCGTGGTTTGATTTGTGTTCCTATGACCGGAGAGCGTTTGGATGAATTGGAATTGCATCAGATGGTAGCAAAAAACACAGACAGTATGGAAACAGCCTTTACTGTATCTGTTGATGCTGTTTCTACAACCACCGGTATTTCCGCTTTTGAACGGGCTGAAACTATAAGGGTTTTAGTGGACCCCAAAACAGTACCATCTGATTTAAGGCGTCCTGGTCATGTCTTTCCTCTGCGGGCAAAAGAAGGTGGTGTTCTGCGGAGAGCAGGACATACTGAGGCTTCTGTAGACCTGGCCCGCTTAGCAGGCCTTTATCCAGCAGGTGTGTGCTGTGAGATTATGAATGAGGATGGGACCATGGCCCGTGTTCCCCAGCTTCTTGAGTTTGCTGAAAAACACGGTTTAAAGATCATTACTATAGCAGATCTGATCGAATACCGCCGCCGTACAGAAAAACTGGTACGGAGAATAGCAGAGACGCATCTGCCAACAAAGTATGGCGATTTTACAGCTGTAGCCTATGAGACTTTGCTGGACCATACCTGCAATATTGCCTTGGTGCAGGGTGATATAAGTAACGGTGAACCTGTTTTGACTAGGGTGCACTCTGAGTGTTTAACCGGAGATGTTTTTGGTTCTCTCCGCTGCGACTGTGGTGAGCAATTGGCACAAGCACTCCGCATGATCTCTGCTGAAGGGAGAGGAATACTGCTTTACATGCGGCAAGAGGGGAGGGGAATTGGTCTGTTGAATAAAATCCGGGCCTATGAGCTGCAGGATGAGGGGAATGATACAGTTGAAGCCAATGAACTGCTGGGGTTTCCCCCGGACCTGCGGGATTACGGTATAGGGGCCCAAATTTTGGTGGACCTTGGTGCAAAAAAGCTGAGGCTGATGACCAACAACCCCCGTAAAATTAAGGGATTGCAGGGTTACGGTTTGGAGATTGTGGAAAGGATTCCTATTGAAATACCGCCAAGAGCTGAAAACAAGAGGTATCTTCAAACAAAGAAGGAAAAAATGGGGCACCTTTTGGCCCTGAACAAATAGAAAGGGGTTATTAAATTGCCGCAAATATTCGAAGGAAAATTACTGGGAGAGGGACTGCGTTTAGGAATTGTCGTATCAAGGTTTAATGAGTTTATTACCAATAAGCTGTTGAGTGGGGCTCTAGACATGCTAAAAAGGCATGGTGTCAGTGAGGATGCAGTGGATGTGGCATGGGTTCCAGGTGCCTTTGAAATCCCTTTGACTGCTCAAAAAATGGTTGAGCGAGGTTATGATGCAGTCATCTGCTTGGGAGCAGTGATCAGAGGGGCTACACCTCATTTCGATTATGTAGCCAGTGAGGTTACCAAAGGAATCGCCCAGGTCAGCCTTGCATCGGGTGTACCTGTGGTATATGGTTTGATCACCGCAGACACCTTAGAACAGGCTATTGAGCGGGCAGGGACAAAGGCAGGCAATAAGGGTGCTGACGCGGCAGTGACTGCCCTGGAAATGGTTAATCTCTTCAGGGAATTGAAGGGGAAGTAAGATGTGGGGGGCCTCCTTTCCCAGGCCCCCGCAATCCGCTCCCTGAAAAATATCAGCCCCGTACCCCTTGTTATCGCTCAGGGCAAGTGTGATGAAGAAGATGATCAGATGATGAGCAATTAGCTTCTCCAGGCCCCATATGCCTTTTTACAAATAGAAAACCTGCGCATCCTGCTCAATTATGGGCACAGCTTAAGTGCCGCTGAAAGGGAAGCACAGGCTCTTACACACACATATCCCCCTCTTGGAAAAGAAGGAGGATATCGTCTATCTCAATCCAGGATCGCCGTCCCTACTAAAGAGAATTGGGAGCCTTTCTTGAGAATGGTGTGGTGTGTCTAATAGGCATCGATTCCGGAAATTGCTTGCAAGAGGCCAGTTTGTCATTATAATGCCCGCTTTACTTTTCCTGCTTTAAGGCAGCGGGTACAGACATAAAGGCGAGTGGGTTTACCATTGATCACCGTTTTTACACGCTGCAGGTTTGGTGCCCAAACCTTTTTGGTGCGGATATGGGAGTGACTGACCTGCATACCTACATGAACGCCTTTTCCGCAAATTGCGCACTTTGCCATCTATAATCCTCCTTTCCTACAGCACCTATTCTAGCAAAAGAGCACAGCAATGACAAGGAATCAGCTTTTCCTTGTTTATTTTTTTATTGAATTCTCAGAAATAAATCATGCTGTATAACAGTATTATCTATCGATATTCGCCGTATTGACATAAACAACTGCTATCAGTACCCTGAAGGTGGAACATATAGTATAATAGAGCTGTCGTACAAGTAACATATGGGTGAAAGGGGGCAGAGATCATGAGTAACACCCGACAAACTGAATACGGCAATATCGAGATCACCTCTGAGGCTCTTGCTGCAATTGCAGGTGCAGCAGCTGTCCGTTGTTTTGGTATTGTGGGAATGGTCCCCAGAGGATTTCGCCAGGGAGTTTCAGAAATATTAGGAGGGGATGCTGCAAGCAGGGGAGTTGAAGTCAAACAGGATGGGTCCGATGTTATCATAGACCTCTATGTTGTTATGGCCTATGGGGTTAACATAGCACAGGTTGCTCAAAATGTTATGGAGACTGTCCGTTATGAAATAGAGAAAATGACAGGTCTGCGTCCAGCAGAAATAAATGTTAATGTTACAGGTGTCAGAGTTTTTAAGTAATTGTAAGGAGGAACCGGATTGGAGCGGTCTATTGTGACCGGTGAACATCTAAAGTGTTTGTTCACCGGTGGATTGGAAGCAATTGAAGAACATCAGCAGGAAATTGATAGTCTTAATGTTTTTCCTGTTCCAGATGGTGATACAGGGCGTAATATGTATTTGACCATGGCTGCAGCAGTAAAAGAGATGGAAACCGCAAACTCCTCCCATATAGGAAATGTGGGGGAGGCTATTGCCCAGGGTTCATTGATGGGTGCCCGGGGGAACTCAGGTGTGATTTTATCTCAACTGCTGCGGGGTCTTACCGATGCTTTTAAAGGTAAAGAAACCATAACCCTACAGGAGTTTGCCAGTGCCTGGGAGGCAGCTGCAGCCAGCGCTTACCGTGCGGTAATCAAGCCTGTTGAAGGTACTATGCTGACGGTATCCAAGAGTTTTGCTCGGGGGATGAAAAAGGCAGCTGCAGACAGTAATTCATTGGAAGAGGTTCTAGCACAGGCTATTAAAGAGGGTTATAAGACCTTGATGCAGACACCGGAAATGCTTCCTGTCTTGAAAAAGGCAGGTGTTGTAGATGCAGGGGGAAAAGGTCTGCTGGTCATTTTGGAAGGAGGGCTTTACGCCCTCGGCGATGGCAGTCGTACTGTCCAGAAGATGGAAGCAGAGACACAACCGGTGATTGAAACCATCGGGGAAAGGCCTACAGAGGAAGAGGATTTTACTTATCTGTATTGTACAGAGTTCTTGTTGAAAGCTGATCCAGCTGTAGAAGATGATATTAAATCTTATTTAAACGGTGTTGGGGACAGTATGGTTATAGGCTGTACAAATTCATATATTAAAGTTCATATCCATACCAACAACCCGGGAAAGGTTTTAGATTACTGCCTCCAATATGGAACACTCCATGATATTAAAATTGATAATATGTACGACCAGAGCAGGGCTGAACAAACAGGTCAAACAGTTGTTAATAACTCAGAACTGGTGGATATCGCTGTGGTTGCTGTTGGATGTGGGGAAGGAATAAAGCAGCTCTTTTACAATCTCGGGGTACAGCAGGTAATTGAGGGGGGGCAGACAATGAATCCCCCTGTGGAAGAGTTTGTGCGGGCGATCAAGGAAACTAATGGGCGGCAGGTGCTGATTCTGCCCAATAACAAAAACCTAATTCTATCTGCCCAACAGGCCAAAGAGCTTGTGGATATCCCTGTAGAGGTGATCCCTTCGAAAAGCATTCCTGCAGGGATCAGTGCCTTACTGCTATTTAATGATTCTATGACCCTAGAGGAGAATAGAGAGCGAATGACAAGGCAGTTGCAGGAGGTCAAAACAGGAGAGGTGACCTATGCTGTCAGGGATGCTATGCTCGGTGAGCAGGAGATTAAAAAGGGTGAGCTGATTGGGATTTACCAGGGGGAAATAGCTGTTGCCGGTTCATCACAGGAGAGTGTTCTTTTGGCATTGTTGGATAAGATGATCGATGAGGATGATGAACTGATAACCATTTATTGGGGTGCTGGTGTGGAACCGGAAACTGTGGAAAAGGTTATTGAGCAAATTGAGGAGAAATATCCCGAGTTGGAAGTGGACTCACATAACGGAGGACAACCTCTGTATTATTTCCTGATCAGTGTGGAATAGGAGTGAAAGGTATAATCAGCAGGAATAGCTTGTTGTCAGGAAAACAACTGGCTGAAATAAAACTTTCATCTCTGCCGAAGATAGGGGAAAAGAGGGCAGAACTGTTTCATAAAATCGGAATTTATAATCTTTTTGATCTGCTCTACTATTTTCCCAGACGCTATGAGGACCGGCGGTTTGTTGAACGGCTGGATGGGGTAGCAAGCGGTGAGCAAGTTACGGTTTGGGGCAGGATTATAAATGTTGAAGAGGTAAAAGTGCGCCGTAATTTAAGCTTGCTGAGGGTTGCTATTCAAGGGAGCTTCGGCAAATGCACAGCAATATGGTTTAACCAGCCTTTTTTAAAGAGATCCTTGCGCAGGGGTTTGCTTATAGCTGTGACAGGGAAGGTGGAGCGAAATCTTTATGGCTGTGAGATATCTGTTAATGACTATGAAGCCGGAAGTTTAAAAAATCCGGTGCATGTAGGGCGTATTGTGCCCATCTACAGCAGTACAGAAAATTTGAGCCAGCGGTTCTTAAGGCGAATTATCTACCAATGTGTAAGAAAGTACGCAAATAATATAAAAAACCACCTTCCCGATGAATTGATCAGAGAATTAAATTTGCTACCCATTTCACAGGCTTTAATGGAAATCCATTTTCCCCGGGATGAAGGTTCTTTGCAGAGAGCACGGGAGAGCCTGGTTTATGAAGAATTATTCCTTTTTCAAACAGGTTTGAACAGAATTCATGAACAGGTCCGCAGACAGGGTGTGGCCCGCCGCCCCCAGACCACACTGCCGGAGGACTTTTTGAAAAAACTCCCCTATACCCTTACAGAAGCACAGCGAAAAGCAATGATTGAAATAAGAAATGATCTTTCCAGTACGAAAAGGATGTACCGTTTACTGCAGGGTGATGTGGGTTGTGGGAAAACTGTTGTAGCCCTTTATGCACTGCTGTTTGTTGTAGCCTCAGGTTTTCAGGGGGCCTTGATGGCTCCCACAGAGGTTCTTGCAGAGCAGCATTTCTTAAGTATCAGCAAATTGGTTTCCGGCCTTGGGGTCAATGTGGATTTGCTTACAGGGTCCCTAGGTAAAAAGGAAAAGGAACAATGCCTCCAATCAATTAAAAGCGGCATGACCGATATTGTAGTCGGTACCCATGCTCTGTTGGAGGATGATGTTGTTTTTAACCATCTGGGGTTGGTGGTTATCGATGAGCAGCACAGATTTGGGGTTCAACAGCGTGATCTGTTATTGAACAAGGCTGCAGCCCCTGATGTTTTGGTTATGACTGCCACCCCTATACCACGCAGCTTAACCTTGACCGTTTATGGTGATCTCGATCTGACAATGATCAATGAACTGCCCCCAGGTAGAAAAAAAATAAAAACTTTTTTTCTACCTGCTGCGGAAAAGTCAAGGGTTTATAGCTTTGCTAGAAAGGAGTTGGAGGCGGGGCGCCAGGTCTATGTGGTTTGTCCCCTGATCCAGGAATCTGAGCATCTTGCTGTTGAAGCTGCAGTTAAAAGATATGAGGAGTTATGCCAGGAGTTTTCTGCTTTTAATGTGGGTCTTATTCATGGAAAATTGAAAATTGATGAAAAAGATAAGGTAATGGATGCTTTTCGCAGAGGGGAGATTGATCTCCTAGTAGCCACTTCGGTGATTGAAGTTGGGATCGATGTGCCTAATGCCTCAGTGATCATAATTGAGGGAGTGGAGCGTTTCGGTCTGTCCCAACTCCATCAGTTAAGGGGCCGGGTTGGGAGAGGAAGCCAGGAGAGCTATTGTGTATTAGTCGGCAATCCAAACACTAGGGAAGCCATAGAGCGCATCAAAATTATGCTAAACTACCATGACGGCTTTCAAGTTGCTGAAAAGGATTTGGCATTAAGAGGGCCAGGAGAACTCTTAGGAAGCAAACAGCATGGTTATTCCGACTTTCGAGTAGTTGATATCATTAAGGATCTACCTCATTTTTTAAAATTGAAAAAATTTAGTAATATCACCAATAATGATCAGCATGGTTTGTGGGAAGAGATCAATTTCCGCTTTCCTTCATTATTTAATGTTTTAAAAATTTAATAAAAATAAAATCCAAATAAAAATAAAAAAACCTCACTGAACCGAAGTGAGGTTTTTTTGGTGCGATCTTACTTGTATGTGATAAATGCTTTTTGTTCACAATGTTAATACAACGAAAAAAATTACAACAAAGTTGCATAAATAAGGTGCTTATCGAAAATACTTACTAGGATAAAAAACTTTTAGATGTACATAATAAAAACACACAAGAAAGGAGGGATATAAATGGGCACAGGTCAAAAACGAAACAGACTATTAGTACCAGAGGCTAGCAAAGCGATGTATCAGTTCAAGTATGAAATGGCCCGGGAGGTGGGAATAGAAAATCAGATCCAAGGGGATTATTGGGGGTACATATCCTCCCGTGACTGCGGTGCTGTGGGTGGTGCTATGGTAAGGCATATGATTCAAACCATTGAACAGCAAATTGCCCAGCAAGGAAACCCATCCCAGACCATTGCAGCTACTAACACAAATACTCAGCAACTTAGCTAATCCACATTTAAAATGAAAGGGGGAAAATTAAATGGGTACAGGACAAAAAAGGAACAAACTGTTAGTGCCTGAAGCCAATAAGGCTATGTATCAGTTCAAATATGAAATGGCCAATGAGGTTGGTATCGCAAACCAAATTCAGGGTGATTATTGGGGACATATATCTTCAAGGGATTGTGGAGCGGTCGGAGGCGCAATGGTCAGGCGTATGATTCAGCAGTACCAGCAGAGCCTTGCTAACCAGCAACCCCAGACCACAACCACAATCCAGCAGTAAAGCAACTATCATGAACAAAGCCATCACAGCGGGCGGACATGAATAATGTCCGCCAAGTTTTTTGTCGAGTTTTTTATGAAATAAGAGCTTCCAACTCTTCTCGCGGTACTCGTGGGTGCAGGGCCATGGTAATTCCTCTATTGATTGTCCGGCTTGCGTTTTCAATCAAGTCATCTATTTCCCGGGGGGTTACCACAAGTGAGCCTTGAAATGGTTCCAACACATCAGATATGGTTTCCTGGATATAAACCGGGTGTTGCCTACCACCGGAAAATTTGTTGGCATAAGTTTCTAAAACAGCTCTGCCAATAACCGCGGCATTTACCACAGTCGGCACCCCAATAGCGATCACAGGAACACCCATAGTATGGAAATTGATCTCCACTCTTCTATTATTTACACCAGAACCAGGAGCAATACCGGTGTTACTGATTTGAATGGTTGTACCTAACCGATTGATATTTGCTGCTGCTAAAGCGTCGATGGCGATAATCACATTGGGTTTGACTTTTTCCACAACCCCTCTGATGATTTCCGCTGTTTCGATACCTGTAATCCCCAGCACACCTGGTGCTATAGCACATACTGATAGGTAGCTCTGTACGGCATCTGGCATGTGTTTGAAAAGATGACGGGTAACCAGTGTATATTTTACAACTGATGGTCCCAGAGCATCAGGAGTTGCCTGCCAATTGCCTAAACCGACAATCAGGGCTGTTTCCTGGCCTTTCAAATGGAGCAGGTTGCTGAGTTGCTCTGATAGAGCTTCTGCAACACTGAGTTGAACTTCAGGGGATTTGTATTTTAATTCAGGTGCCTCAATGGTGATATAAGTACCTCGGGGTTTGCCCATAACCTTTTCTGCAGCTTCATCCTCAATCTTAATTATTGTTATGCTGCCATAAGGAAATGTTTGCTTATCCTCAATCACTCCAGCTATCTCTTGGCCGGTTGCTCCCCGTACCAGGTCTCGTGCCTCCAAAGCCAGGTCCGTGTAATATTGTTCAGAGGAAAGATCGATGTTGTTCAACTTAAATCTCCTTTAAAATCTAATCTTTGCAAGTTATTTTTATCAAATATTTAATAATTATACATCGTGAGATAGGTCCTAGTATAACCTATCTGTGGTTTTATTTTACTGATCATGTACATTGTTTCCAGCTTTAATCTTTTAAATGATTTTTTCATAAGAAAAGGTTTTATGGCAATTTGTCGAATATAAAAATAGGTGAGGGTTATGGAATGGTTTGTTGAATTAGATCGAGTAAATGATTTAGAGCAATTAAAGCAGTACTGTGTTCAATGCCGGGACTGTGATCTTGGCAAAAAAGGTTCACATGTGGTTTTCGGTGAAGGTAATCCTGCAGCCTCCTTGATGTTTGTAGGCGAGGCTCCTGGTGCTGAGGAGGAGCGTCTGCAGCGTCCATTTGTGGGTGCGGCAGGAAAGCTGCTTGACAAAATATTAAGAGCAGTCGGAATTCTGCGAGAGGAAGTCTATATTACCAATATTGTTAAATGCCGTCCTCCTCAAAACCGGTATCCAAAAAAAGAAGAGTCTGATCGGTGTTTTGTCTACCTGGCTCGTCAGATTGAACTGATTCAACCCAAACTGATCGTATGCCTGGGAGCCCTGGCTACTCGGTATCTGGTCCATCAAGAAGCCCAAGTAACGGCTGTCCGTGGGGAGGTTTTTATTAAAGGAGGGATCCGGATTATTCCCACCTTTCATCCGGCAGCTCTTTTAAGGGATGCCAGTAAGAAAAAACCTGTCTGGAGAGACTTTCAATTGATTAATAGTTTTTATCAGGAGGTATTGGCTAAAAAAAAGCCGTAAGTTTATGACTTACGGCTTGATTTGCTCGCCATTGAGAACTACCTTCTGGTAGTGATCTCAATGGCGTGGGAGAGGAGAAACTGGAGGAAGAGCTCATGGAGTAGAGCCTACTGCATTATGTGCTGCGTTTATGCTGCTACATTATGTTTCGACGGCCCTCTCCATGAAGACCCTTTAGCCATCTCTATTTTTACCTAATAATGATTTTTTATACATTAAAATAACAGAAAAAATCAGGTATTTTATACCATTTTATTAGATAAATAAACACTAATTGTAAATGATGGACAGTCGAGGTATAATTTTGTTATTAATCAAAGTTGTAAAGGTGATGAGATGTCACAGCTGCGGGTGATCGGTGGAATTGCTAAAGGAAAACGTTTGAAAAGCAGAAATGTAAAACACCTCCGCCCTGCTACAGATTATGTGAAAGAAGCTTTATTTAATATTTTAATGCTGTATGTGCCGGGCAGCCGCTTTTTGGACCTATACGCAGGCACAGGCAGCATAGGTATTGAGGCTCTGAGCAGAGGTGCAGATAGGGTCTGTTTTGTAGAGAGGGATCCCCTTAATGTAAAACTGATCAAGGAGAATCTGCAGATAACCGGTTTTTCAGAACAAGCTGAAATATATACCAAAGATGTCTTTCAGGCACTAAACATGATGCATCAAAAAGAATATAAGTTTGATCTTATTTTTGTTGATCCCCCTTTTCGACAGGGTTTGTTAGTACCTACTGTAGAAAAGATTTGGGAACTAGGAATCCTTGCTGCTGGGGGCTGTATTATTACACGCAGTGCAAAAGGGGAAAAAAATCATTTTTCCAAAGAGCCTTACAGGGAAGAGCGGTATGGTGACAGCATTTTGCATTTTTTTAAGTATAATTAATTATTAAGAAAGGTGGGGTGAAATGAGAATTGCAGTTTACCCCGGCAGCTTTGATCCAATTACCTATGGACACTTGGATATCATTGAAAGAGCTGCTGATCTTTTTGACAAAGTTATTGTAGCGGTAAGCGTCAACAGCGGCAAAAAACCTCTTTTCACAATTGAAGAACGGGTAGAAATGATCACCGCTGAATGCCACCATCTAAAAAATGTAGAAGTAAGGCATTTTCGCGGATTGCTGGTTGATTTTGCTGTTCAAAACAATGCCCGTTCTATTGTGCGTGGACTTCGTGCAGTTTCGGATTTCGAATATGAATTTCAGATGGCTTTAACAAACCGCAAGCTTAATGCACAATTGGAGACCATCTTTTTGGTATCTCAACCGAACTATTCTTTTCTTAGTTCCAGTATTGTTAAGGAAATTGCCAGTCTCGGTGGAGATGTCAGCGGTTTTGTTTCACAAAATGTGGCAAACAGGCTGCATAACAAGTATCATCGATGAAATAATGAGGGGTGAGGAGAATGAATTTGAATATTTTTAATGTTTTGGATGAACTCGAGGATATGGTGCAGAGCGGCAAAAGGGTACTGGGTAAGGTTCTCCTTGATGAAGAGGCACTGCTGGAATATATTGATAAACTGAGAACCCTTCTCCCCGAAGAGATCCACCAGGCCAAATGGCTGAACAAGGAAAGAGAGCGGATGCTAAAGGAAGCTCAGCAACAGGCGGAGAGGATCTTGAACGATGCTCAGGCAGAGGTTAAGCGGTTGGCTGACGAGAGTGAGGTTGCAAAACAAGCAAGAGAGAGTGCAGAAGAGATTATAGCGCAGGCAAAAAGCCTGGCAAAGGAGATAAAAAGTGGAGCCACTGAATACGCTGATGAGATCTTAGGCAAATTGGAAAAAAACATCAGCCAAAGCTTATCAGTGATCGGACAGGCGCGAGAAGAATTAAGTAAAATGAAATAGGCCGTTCTGCTAAAAACTGTTAGCGGATGATGATGACCTTACCGCTGATGATTTTTATCAAAGATCTTCCTATGAGATACCAGGCAGCCAAAATTGCGCTCAACAATAGCAAGATACCAGCCCAAACCAATAGGGGAATGCCAATTCCGGTGCTGGTCGGTACTGCCAGCATCTCCTGCAGAGGCAGAAGGAAAACCAAAACAGTAATCAACATGGCCAGTGGTATTTGCAGCAACCTGGTCAGGTAATACTTTTTCACTTTTAGACCACTGTCTGCCACCATGCCGGTTACTTGTGCCTGGATTGCCAGACCATTCCAGGCTAATAGTGCTTCTATAGCCAACAGTTGAGTGAGTAATCCGGCTGAACTGCTGCTTATTGCCTGGATACCGATGGTGATTTCAAAAAAACCCATAAAAATTCCCTCAAGCAGTGTTCTGTCAAGAGCAAAGAATTGGGCCAGTGGTTGAAACAGATTGAGCAAAAGGGAAAAGAAACCTGCTGCTCGCAGTATGCCGGCGAGAACTGAAAAAAAAGTGATAAAACCCCCAATGGTCAGGATGGTGATGCAGGAATTTAGTATAGTATCCTTTAACAATTTACCAAATCCCTTATTCTTAAGTTCTGTCTGATCGATAAAGGCATGTAAAGCTTTTTTAAAAACATGCCTATTTTTCGGTATATATCCTACAGGAGGAGAAAAAGATTTCAGTATTAGACCACAGATGAAGTTGGAAAGGTAATGAATGGCAGCAATTAAGGGACCCAAAACTGGGTTTTGGTACATCCCGATACCAACAGCGCCTATCATAAAAAGGGGGCTGGCATTGCTGGTAAAGGAAAGAAGACGCTCCCCCTCATTTTCATCGCACAAACCGGCTTTATGGAGTTTGCTGGTCAGAATGGCACAGAGGGGAAAACCGGAGAGGTAACTAACAGCCATGATAAAACCGCTGCAGCCGGGCAGATTGAAAAGAGGTCTCATGGCTGGTTCCAGCAGTGTGCCCAAAAAGGCAACAAAACCCAGTTTTATTAGAAGCTCTGCTATAATAAAAAAGGGAAGCAGGCTGGGCAAAACGATTTCCCACCATGTTTTCAAACCCTGTTGTGCTGCTTCAAAGGAGGCGGAGGGGTAAGAGATCACACCCAGGGCATAAAGGAGACAAAGCACACTGAAAAAGCCAGGGGCAACTATTGATTTATGATGTTTTAGCTTGATAATAAAGCCGGGAAGCATTGAATTACCTCTTTTTTTTCAATAAAAAAGTTTGTCTCGGAAGGATTATATATACTTGATGTAGAAATTATAACCAAGTTCCCCTTGATTAGCACCTATTGTAAATGCGCAACCGTGCTCTCATCTGATTCTACTGTTTAATTGCTAAAAAAAGAGATATCCTAAATAGGGATTAGCATCAGAGGGGGATGATTTATTTTCGGGGGTATCCATTGCTCTGACCAAGAGCAAGGAGGTATTTGAAAAAAGTATTTGGGAGGGAAAAAGAATGGCTGTAGTGTCACCAAAAAATCCGATTATGGAAGGTGTCTGGGCAAAAGCCCGTCAGGGGCAAAAGACTATTGTTTTGCCAGAAACAGATGATGAACGCACTCTAATTGCTGCTGAGATGATCGAAAAAGCAAATCTAGGAAAGGTTATTCTACTGGGAGACAAAGATGATCTGAACAGGAGAGCAAAAGAAGCAGGAGCTAATATTGATAATCTTCCTGTCATTGATCCACTAAAGTCAGACAAGTTCGATTTCTATGCTGAAAAATTTTTTGAGATCAGAAAGGGAAAAGTAGCATCCATTGATGATGCCAGAAAAATTCTCGAAAATTACCTTTATTTCGGGACAATGATGGTTAAGCTTGATGATGCAGATGGTATGGTAGCAGGCGCTGCTAACACCACAGCAGATGTTTTAAGACCTGCCTTTCAAATCATCAAAACAGCACCGGGAATCTCTCTTGTGTCAGCATATTTTGCCATGATTGTTCCTGATTGTGAATATGGTGAGAACGGTTTCTTCCTCTATGCTGATTCAGGTGGCCACCCCAACCCAACTGCCGAAGAACTAGCCGATATAGCTATCACCACCTGTGAGACAATCGAAAATATCTTTGGTGTTGAAAAAGCATATGCAGCTATGCTTTCCTATTCAACAAAGGGAAGTGCCAAACACCCAATCGTGGATAAGGTTATTGAAGCCACCAAGATTGCCAACCAAAAGAGACCTGATCTGGCGATTGATGGGGAATTGCAGGGAGATGCTGCAATCGTACCTCAGATCGGAGCGAAAAAGGCTCCAGGCAGTTCTGTGGCAGGAAAGGCTAACTGCTTGATCTTCCCTGACTTGAATTGCGGTAATATTGCCTATAAGTTAACTGAACGCCTGGCCAAGGCTGAGGCATATGGGCCTCTTCTTCAGGGCCTGGACAAACCGATCAACGATCTTTCTCGGGGTTGTAAGCCTACAGATATCGTCAATGTTGCCGCGATTGTGGCAGTGAAGGCCATGGTGCCTTATGGAAAAAGGGATTAAGGAGGGCATTTAAAATGAAAATACTTGTTTTGAATTGCGGGAGTTCCTCTGCTAAATATATGGTCTATGACTGGGATGAGAAAAAGATCATGTGTAAAGGCATTGTGGAGAGGGTGACCATCGGCGGTTCCTTCTGTAAACATGAAGTTACAGGGAGAGATGAGGTTAAGATCGATAGAGAGTGCCCTACCCACAAAGAAGCTGTCCAACTGATCCTTGAACTTTTGGTTAGCCCGGAACATGGTGTTTTAAAGGATGTTAAAGAGATCAATGCTGTGGGCCATAGGGTGGTTCATGGAGGAGAAAGGTTTGCCAAATCGGTTATCATTGATGATGAGGTGCTGACTGCCTTCAAGGAAATCCAGGACCTAGCACCGCTGCACAACCCGGCTAACATACTGGGGATCGAAGCAGCGATGAGTATATTACCCAATGTACCCCATATGGCTGTTATGGATACCGCTTGGCATCAGACCATGAAACCGCCACAGTTTATGTATGCCATTCCCTATGAATGGTATGAAAAATATAAGGTCCGCCGCTATGGTTTCCACGGTACATCACTGCTTTATGTGGCCAAGAGGGCTGCAGTATTGCTGGGCAGAGACCCATTTGATGTGAATTTGATCCTCCTTCACGTGGGGAACGGTGTCAGTGCCAATGCTGTTAAGAAAGGTGTTTCCTTCGATACCAGTATGGGCTTTACCCCTCTGGAGGGTTTGGTCATGGGCACCCGTGCCGGAGACCATGATGCTGCTCTTGGTTATTATATGATGCAGAAGTTGGATTTAACTGCAAAGGATATGGAAACAATCTTCAACAAGAAGAGCGGTTTATTGGGAATCACAGGTCAATACACAGACCGGCGGGACGTTCTGGAGGCAATGAAGAAGGGTGACGAAAGAGCAGAACTGGCCTTTGAGATGGAGTGTTACCGGCTTAAGAAATACATAGGTGCATATGCCGCAGCTTTAGGTGGTGTTGATGCCATTGTCTGGACTGCGGGTGTTGGTGAGATGTCACCTGATATTAGAGCCCGTTCTATGGAAGGTTTGGAATTTATGGGCATCAAATTTGATCCGGAGAAAAACAGTTTGGCCTGCACCAGAAACTCCGAGTCCGATATTTCTGCTCCAGACTCCAAGGTGAAAATCTTTGTTATTCCCACAGATGAAGAATTAGTGTTTGTCGAGGATGTTGTAGCACTGCTGGAAAACAGATATGATGTTCATACCAACTTTAAGTATTCTTTCGAAGATCCAGGATATAGGAACCGTTTGCGTGATGAGCAGTTTGCCAAAGAGTTAGAAAAGAATCCGGAAAAAGCAAAGGCTGTAGCTAAAATTCCGGGTTGATCATTGATTTCTGGATGTTAAAAAGGGGGAGGTTTATCAACCTTCCCTTTTTTGTTGACATTATCCTCTGCCCTTGGTTATAATTTGGATTGTTATTAGAGGTGATTCCTTTGATCATCGATGTGAGTGATGTTAGAAAGAATAAGGGAAACAGTGAGAGATTTCAAGGGAGTTTGCCTGATCTTCATCTGGATATGCCAGATCAGGATGCTAGCTTTTATGATCTGCAAGTGAATTGTGAAGCAACGAACACAGGTGAGGGGATCTATGTAGAGGGAGAGATCACAGGGAGATTAGACCTTACCTGTAGCCTATGTTTAAACAGGTTTACAGTGGATCTTAAAACTCCTTTCGCGGAAAACTTTTACCGTGAAGGAGAGAGTGTGCCTGAGGATCTAGAAGACCCGGTACAGTTCTACCATGGTGAAAAAATTGACCTCTCTGACACCCTCAAAGAGAATCTGGTTTTGACCTTACCGATGAAACCCTTATGCATGCCGGATTGCAGGGGGTTATGCCCTCACTGTGGTTGTGATCTGAATATTCAGCAGTGCAGTTGTAAAGATGAACAGCTGGACCCGCGCCTTGCTGTGCTTGGTGACCTCTTAAAGGGTCTTGATTTAGAAAATAAATAAAATAAAGTGGGGGATTATACAAATGGCTGTACCAAAAAGAAAAACATCGAAATCTCGGAAAAATAAACGGAGATCGTCAATTAAGCTAACAGGACCTACGATCGTAGACTGTCCGCATTGCCATGAACCCAAAAGAGCCCATGCGGTTTGTGAGCACTGTGGTTACTACCGAGATAAACAAGTTATTGACAAAGCCTAATCAACAGATTAAAAAAAAGGACAAGGGGCCAAAAAGACCCTGCTTGTCCTTTTTTTATAGGAGGCGAGGAGTTTGAGGATCGCTGTTGATGCCATGGGTGGTGATTATGCTCCTGGGGAAATAGTGAAAGGATCAGTTGATGCAGTAATCGATGATGGGATCGAAGTGGTTCTAGTTGGTAAGGAAGAACTAATGAGAGATGAGTTAAAAAAATATGATTATCCTGATCAGCTGCTCTCAGTGGTGAATGCCAGTGAAACAATAGAGATGGATGAACATCCGGCCAGAGCGGTACGGCGCAAAAAGGATGCTTCACTTGTTGTGGCAACCAGGCTGGTGAAAAGTGGGGAGGCAGCAGCCGTTCTTTCTGCCGGAAACACAGGTGCACAAATGGCAGCAGCACTTTTTGAGTTAGGCCGTTTTCCAGGAGTAGAGCGTCCAGCTATTGCCACAGTACTGCCTTCTCCTCAAGGCCCAAAGGTATTAATTGACTCAGGGGCAAATGTTGATGCCAAAGCTCAGCATTTGGTTTGCTTTGCCTATTTAGGGAGTGCTTTCGCCGAAGGGGTACTAGGCATCAGGGAGCCTCGGGTTGCACTGCTTAATATAGGCGCTGAGTCCAGCAAAGGGAATGACATAGTTGTTAAAGCTTATCAGCTTCTGCAGGAAGCTGATAAGCTGTTTTTCAAAGGTAATATTGAAAGCAGAGATTTAATGAGTGCTGATGTTGATGTGATCGTTTGTGATGGTTTTGTGGGCAATATTACCCTCAAAGCGGTAGAGGGTATTGCAGCGTTTTTGATGAAAATGATGAAGGATGAGTTAAGCCGGAATCCTTTGCGCCTTTTTGGTGGGGCTTTGGTTAAACCCGGGATCAAAAAGATAATGAAAAAGCTGGATTACAGCGAATACGGCGGTGCACCTTTATTAGGTGTAAACGGACTCAGCATCATTTGCCATGGAAGTTCCCGTGCACGAGCCATCAAAAATGCCATACGCTATGCTCGCCAAGCAGCTGAAAGCAACTTATTGGAGTTAATAGGACAGAAAATGGAAGGTGTTATTTGAGAAACAAGAGAAAGGTCCTTGACAATTAATATTGACTTATTAAAATGTTTTTAGTAAATTTTGCTCATACTTATAATGGTGGATACGGGGGAGGTGATGTAGATGAGAAATATGAACGGACAGGGTATTCTAGAAAGAGTAAAAGCCATCATCACCGAACAGCTGGGTGTTGATGGAGAAGAAATAACCGAAAGCACATCCTTTGAAGATTTAAATGCTGATTCACTGGATGTTGTGGAGCTGATTATGGCTTTCGAAGAGGAATTCGATCTGGAGATATCAGATGAAGAGGCAGAAAAAATTAAAACCGTAGGGGATGTAGTGGAATATATTAGGGATCGCCAATAAGCGTTTTTCTATCAGATTGGCGGAGGAATATCTGGAGGCATAATCATTGGATCCCAGAATTGATCAATTACAAAAGAAGATCGATGTCTGTTTCAGACAGCCGGAACTGCTAAGGACGGCCGTAACTCATCCTTCTTATTTGGCTGAGCATCCAGCTGAAAAACAGCATAACCAGAGGTTGGAGTTTTTAGGTGATGCTGTTTTAGGTGCGGCTGTGGCTTACTATCTTTATAAAAACTTTCCCGATGCAGCAGAAGGAAGTTTGACCAAAATAAGAGCTGCTGTTGTTTGTGAACCATCCCTGGCCAAACTTGCTCAAAAAATAGGGTTGGGAGAGCACCTTCGGCTAGGACGAGGGGAGGAGCTCTCCGGAGGCAGGAAGCGTCCTTCTATTTTGGCTGATGCTTTTGAAGCTTTGACCGCAGCAATTTTCCTGGATCAGGGTTGGGAAAAGGCCTGTAATTTTTTATGGAAGCACTTAAAAGATGAAATTGAAAGAGCTGTCCAGGGTGTTTCTAGAGATTTTAAGTCAATGCTGCAGGAAATTGTTCAACGCAATGGCGGGGAGGTAAGCTACCGGTTGTTGTCTGAATCAGGGCCTGATCATGATAAACTCTTTGTTTCAGGTGTTTTTATAGATAACAGAATGTTGGGCAAAGGCAGTGGAAAGTCAAAAAAAGAGTCTGAACAACGAGCGGCACAGGCTGCTGTAGAGCTCTTAAGAGAACAAGATTTACAAAGAGATGTTTCACTAACATAATCCCTCAGCAAGAAGGAATTCATGGCAGTGGGGTAGAATATACTAGTCAAATCCCTACCATAAATACTGCAGAAAAAGGGGGAAATGTGGTGGAAGTGCTCAAAGTTTCAGCTCAATCAAGTCCTAAATCAGTGGCCGGTGCTCTTACTGCTATTTTGAGAGAAAACGGTTTTGCAGAATTGCAAGCAGTTGGTGCGGGTGCTGTTAACCAGGCGGTTAAGGCTATCGCTATTACCCGTGGTTTTATTGCACCAAACGGGATTGATCTAGTTACAATACCTGCATTTGTTGAGATCGATATCGATGGTGAAGAGCGGACAGCAATTAAGTTTATCGTAGAGCCTAGGTAAGGTTGTTGGTGGTGTACCTCAAGCGCATAGAGATTCAAGGTTTTAAGTCTTTTGCAGAACGTGTAGTTATTGAGTTTGATAAAGGTATTACTGTTATAGTTGGCCCTAATGGGTGTGGAAAAAGCAATCTAACAGATGCTGTAAAATGGGTATTGGGTGAACAGAGTGCCCGCTCTCTCAGGGGGTACCGGATGGATGATGTTATTTTTTCTGGGACTTCCAGACGGCGGCCTCTGGGAATGGCTGAGGTGTCACTAACTTTTGACAATAGTGATCAGACATTACCATTACCTTATCAGGAAGTTAACATAACAAGGCGTGTTTACAGGTCCGGAGAAGGGGAATATCTCATTAATAAAAATGCATGCCGCTTGCGCGATATCCAGGAGCTTTTTGCTCAGTGTGGTATCAGCCGTGCGGCTTTTTCTATTAGCTCTCAGGGTAAGATCGATGAATTTATTATGGTGCCTCCCCAAGAAAGAAGGCTTTTTCTTGAAGATATGGCCGGGGTGCGCAATTACCGCCAGCGTAAATATGAGGCTCTTCGTAAACTAGAGGAGACTGAAGAATCCCTGGTGCGTATTCGGGATCTGCTGGCAGAATTGGAAAAGAGGAGAATTCCGTTACAAAAACAAGCTGAGATCGCAGAACAGTACCAGCGACTATTACAGTTATGCAGGCTTGCGGAACAGCGTCTGTTGGAGGGGCAGTTGGCAGGGATCAGACACAAGGAAGAGTTGCTGCTTAATGAATGTGAAAAAATAAAGTCTTCTTTCAGCTTTTTAGAGAGCGGTTTTACACTCTTAGAAAAAGATCTGGAAGATTTTAAGCTGGGCCTGGCTGCCAGGAGAAAGAGTATTGAGCAACAGAGCAATAAACTGGATGAGCTGGGAAAAACCTTTCAGGAACTCAATTCTGCTTATGTGCGTTTGGAGGAAAAAATGGCCTCCTCTGAGAACAGGAAAAAGGAACTGAAGGCCAGACTAGCGGTTATTTTGGAGAGAAAAAAGGAAACAAAAGAAGAGTTGGCGGAATTGGAGGCAGCTTGTGAAAGGTTGAGGGAGCTGCAGTTAGGTGCTCAGCAGATATTGACTGAGTTAGAGGAGGAAAAAAGAGCCTGGGAAGAGGAGAAGAAGCTGACAAACAGAGCTTGGGAAGATATAGATCAGGAGATCTTCGATGTAATCCACCGGAAGACTTCACTGGTCAGTGAGGTACGGGTGCTGAAAAACAAAATAGAGGTCTTGTCCCGTCAGCAAGAATCAATAAATAAGAAGAGCACAGCAGCAAAAAGGCAACTCGAGGAACTTCAGAAAGATATCCAAACAGTTGAGGAAAAGTGCAGGGAATCTGAAGCAGTTCTGGCTGAAAAAAGTGCTGAGTTGGCAACAGAAGAGAATCGTTTGGAGTTTTTGCTAAGGGAACAGGAAAAGCTATCTGCAAAGCTCTATTCCCTATCACAACAGATCAATAGGTATCAAGAGCGCTTCAGAATATTGAAAGAGGCGGAAAACCATCATGAGGGTTATCAGCAAGGGGTCAAAAAGATTCTGCAGGCAGCAGCTGCAGGGGTAAGGTTTAATGGGGAACTGCTGGTATTGACAGAGGAGTTGCTGCAGATCGACCCTGTATATGGTGCAGCTTTGGATGCTGCCCTAGGGCGTGCTGCTCATTATTTTATCTGTGATACTCCCCAGGCTGCCCAGGAGGCTATTGCTTTTCTCAAGAAGGAGAAGGGGGGAAGAGCGAGTTTTTTCCCGCTCAGTACACTGCAGTACTGGTCTTCACAGGCAAAAGGGAAAATTGAAATGGTGGATGGTTTTATCGGCAGGATGGCAGATCTGATAAGCTGTGATGACCGGTACAGAAAGCTGGCTGAATACTTGTTGGGCAGGACTTATCTCGTTGACAATTTGAAAAATGCCAGTATTTTTGCAGAGAAGAATAAATATCAGTATCGAGTTGTGACACTACAGGGGGATTTGATTCAAGCCGGTGGCCTGTTTACAGGAGGTGCTTCAAAATCCCGTTTTCCTACTACCCGTGGGCGCAAGCAGGAACTGGCTGAGCTGGAGGCAAAAATGTTGAAATACCGCCGGCAATATTCTCAATATGATGAGCGGAACAGAAAACTGCAGATTGAGCAGGAGGCGGTTGAGAAGAGAATTCAAGAGAGCCGGGAAAATTGTAAAAGAGCAGAGGATGCCTGGAGGGATAATCAGCAACAGCTAAGTATCTGGAATCAGGAACTGAAAAAGCTCCAGGAATTTATTGAGAACTGCAGATTGGAAAGTGAAGAATTGCAGTACCGCCAGCAGGAATTAAACCAGCAGCTGAGTGAGCTGGAAAAGGATTTGGAATTGGTCAGTGCCAGAGAGGGAGAAGTGGAAGCAAAAAGGGCTGAATTAGAAAAGATCCGAAAGGAGTCTGAGGAGAAAACCCAGGATATTATGTCTAGGCTCTCAAAAGCTCAGGTTTCTTTCAGTGCCTTTACCCAGGACTTGAAACATCAGGAACAGAAAAAGCAGCAGATCAGGCAGCTGCTGGAATTGCGGGAACAGGAATTAAAAAAAGTAGAAAGTGATCTAAATGTATTACAAGATGAGATAAGTGCTATTTTGGAGCAGAAGGACCAGCTACAGCAGCAACTGGCTGCTTTAACAATACAAAAAAATGAAATAAATGAAACAATTGTTTTTCGCAAAAAACAGGTGGCTGCATGGGAGAGGTATATCAACGCTCGGGAAAGAAGATACCTTAAAATAAAAGAGATTTTAATGAAAGCAAAACAGCGGCTTCAGAACAACAGCATGAGATTGCAGCACTTCAGAGAACAAAGGGATGAAATCTTTAGAAAAGCTGCAGAAGACAATCTGAGATTAGATCAGGTTAACCCCAAAATCCTCAAGCGCAAGGAAGAGAACGAATTGAAAGATGAAGTGACCCTTTTGAAAAAGCAAATGACAGATTTAGGTGAGGTCAATTTCGCTGCACCTGGAGAATATCTAGAAATAAATGAGCGGATCGACAACCTTAAACAGCAGGTTGCAGATCTAGAGGAAGGGAAACGTTCATTAACCAAAATGATTGCGGATTTTGACCGGGTGGCGGCTGCAAAATTTAAAAAAACTTATCAGGAGGTAAGGTCAAATTTTCAAGAAATATATCACCTGCTCAGTAATGGTGGAGAGGCAGATCTCACACTGACAGATAATAATATGCTGGAAACCGGTATTGACATCTGTGTTGTACCTAGGGGCAAAAAGCCGCGGCATCTTTCACTTCTTTCCGGAGGGGAGAAAGCGCTCACAGGGATTTCATTCCTGTTTGCTATGTTGCAATCAAATCCAAGCCCTTTTTACCTATTGGATGAAATTGATGCATTTCTCGATGAGGCAAACTTGATTCGTTTTGCTAGCTTTTTGCGGAAGTGGAGTGTCGGTCACCAGTTGATTTTAATCTCACATCGCTATCATACCATGGAAATCGCCGATCACCTTTTTGGAGTGACCATGGATGAGCCAGGGGTATCTAGAATAGTATCTGTTGAGCTCAGTGAATACGCTCCTGAAAACAATGAACAATACATCTCCTGATCTTTCTCTTCCCTGCCTGCTATCTCAAGGAGAATTAAATGACATCTTATGGTACAATAGGCTTGAACTTATTAGATAAGGTTGTGATGAAATGGCTGCTTTTTTCAGCAAATTTAAAGAAACACTAAACAAGACACGTCAGAATTTTATCTCTAAAGTAACAGAGCTAGTAACAATAAGGAAAAAGCTCGATGAAGAGTTTTATGAGGAGCTGGAGGACATCCTTCTTCAGGCTGATGTGGGAGTTGCTGCTACCTGCCGTCTGATAGAGGGGATTCGCCAGGAGGTTAAAAAGAAAAAACTCAGTGACACAGATGGTGTGCGTGATCTGCTCCAGGAGAAGATGAAGGAGTTATTAGGGGAAAACGCAGCTTTAAACTTGAGTTCAGATCAGCCGACCGTTATTCTCTTCGTAGGTGTCAATGGTGTAGGCAAAACTACATCCATCGGAAAATTGGCTTATCGGTTGAAAAATGAGGGGCGTGAGGTACTTTTAGTAGCTGCAGATACATTCCGGGCTGCTGCTATTGAGCAGCTGGAGATCTGGGGTGATAGGACAGATTGCGCAGTTATCAAACAGCAGACAGGTTCAGACCCGGCTGCTGTAGTGTATGATGCACTGCAGGCTGCCAAAAAAAGAGGGGTTGATGTGGTGCTCATTGATACAGCAGGCCGTTTGCACACAAAATACAATCTGATGGAGGAACTGCGCAAAATTAAAAGGGTAATTACCAGAGAGATTCCTGAAGCCCCTCATGAGGTTTTGCTGGTGGTGGATGCTGCTACAGGGCAGAACGCTATTCGCCAGGCGGAGATGTTCAAGGATACCACAGGAGTCACAGGTGTTGTTTTGACCAAACTTGATGGCACAGCAAAAGGGGGAATTGTACTGGCTATTTCCGAAGAGATGGGGATTCCGGTCAAATTGGTTGGCACAGGGGAGGCCCTTGATGACCTCAAAGATTTTGACAGTGCTGAGTTTGTGGATGCACTTTTTGCTGAGGAGGGTGTGGAGTGAAGACTGGTATTATTGGTGGGACAGGTTTTTATGACCCCGGCTTTTTGGAAAAGGAAAGGGATTTACTGGTGCCAACACCCTATGGGGATGTTGTTTTAAAAGCGGGTTATTATCAAAACAGGGAGGTTCTTTTTTTACCTAGACATGGGGAACAGCATTCTGTCCCTCCTCATCTGGTGAACTACCGGGCAAATATATGGGCCTTGCATGAGGCAGGTGCAGACTTTGTTTTGGCAACTGCGGCTGTAGGCTCGCTGAACCAGGAGATGCGGCCTGGGGAGATTGTTCTGGTGGATCAGTTTCTAGATTTCACCAAGTCCCGTCCCATGACCTTTTATGAGGGTGGGGATGATGGTGTGCTGCATGTTGATCTTACCCATCCCTACTGTCCGAATCTACGCCGGCACATAGCGGAAAAAGCTGCAGAGCTTAAGATTCAGGTTCATGAGAAAGGCACTTATGTCTGCACAGAGGGCCCCCGCTTTGAAACAGCTGCTGAAATACGCATGTTCCAGATGATGGGGGGTGATGTGGTGGGGATGACCAGTGTGCCTGAGGTCGTTCTCGCCAGGGAGGCCGGGCTTTGTTATGCAACTCTGGCTCTGGTTACCAACTATGCTGCTGGTATATCACCAACATCCCTGTCACATCGTGAGGTTATTGAGGTGATGAGCAGGTCACAGGAATCTCTGCGCAATCTGATCTATGGCTCCCTTGCCTCCCTTCCGGAAACACGCAGTTGTGCATGTGCCGGTGCTGCGGCAGAACTGGGCACCCTTGGTTTGAAAAAGAATGATTAGCAAGACAAATGAAGGAGCGATCATTGGTAATGGATGTTTTGCGCTGGGAAAAGCGGCAGCTTCTACTTCTTGATCAGACCCTGCTTCCTCACCGAATAGAATATCTCACATGTACCCATTATCGGGATGTTGCGGAGGCAATATCCCTTCTCCAAGTCAGGGGGGCACCTGCAATCGGTATAGCAGCAGCCTACGGTTATGCGTTGGCTGCTCTCAACTATCAAGAGGGTAAAGGGGGAACGCTGGAAGATTATCTCAAAAAGGCAGCCGAGGAACTGGGGGATACTAGACCAACAGCAGTGAATCTGCACTGGGCACTGGAGCAGATGAACCGGGTTTACCAAACAGTGAAGGACAAAGCTTTGGATGAAGTGAGAGAGTATCTGCTTGAAGCTGCTAAGGGAATACACACAGATGAGTTAAGACTGGAAGAGAGGATAGCTGAATTCGGTTCATCCCTGATCCCTAAAGGCGCTCGTATCCTGACTTACTGCAACACCGGTGCTCTGGCTACAGCAGGTTGGGGCACTGCTTTAGGGATTGTGCGTACTGCCCATGAGCAGGGGAAAGAAGTAAAGGTTTATGTTTCAGAAACCCGGCCGGTTCTGCAGGGAGCGCGCCTGACCGCATGGGAACTGCATCAAGCGGGGATACCATACAAATTGATTACAGATAATATGGCTGGCTATTTGTTTCGTCAGAATAAGGTTGATCTTGTACTGGTGGGAGCTGATCGAATAGCAGCCAATGGGGATTTTGCTAACAAAATCGGCACCTATAATTTGGCTGTTCTGGCTGGTTTCCATAACTGTCCCTTTTATGTGGCAGCACCCTCTTCCACTATCGACCTGGATATTGATACAGGAGAAGAGATCCCCATCGAAATGAGGGACCCCCAGGAGGTGCGTATGGTAGGTAGCCAGCTGATCACTATAGAAGGCTGCCCTGTGCTCAATCCCTCTTTTGATGTGACTCCTCATCAATTGGTTACTGCAATTATAACTGAAAAGGGTATTATCAAACCCCCATATGATCTGGTAAAAATCTTTACTAAAGAAGGAGTAAGCAGGTGATTATACCAGAAGAAAAAGTGCAAGCTGTTATAAATACTGGCAGAGAGATTGTGAGTTCAGGTCTTGTCGCCGGGACCTGGGGAAACATCAGTGTACGGCTATATGATGAGACCCTATTGATCACTCCCAGTGGGCTTCCTTATACAGAACTTGAAGCAGATGATTTGGTTGTGGTCAATTTGGATGGGGAAGTGGTAAAGGGCAGGTTAAAACCCTCATCTGAGACCAGAATGCATACAGCCATCTATAGGCAGCGGCAGGATGTGATGGGTATTGTACATACACATAGCCCCTATGCCTCGGTTTTTGCTGTTACTCATAAGTGCCTTCCCCCTGTTATGGAGGAAATGGCTATGCTGCTGGGGGGTACAGTACAGGTTGCCCCTTACCAGCCTGCGGGAAGCGCAGAACTTGCCGCTGCAGCAGTGGAGGCACTGGCTGATCGGTCCGCTGTTTTTCTTGCCAACCACGGAATGGTAGGGGTTGGGCCTTCCCTTGAGGAAGCCCTTTTGGTCTGCCAGATTGTGGAGAAAGGGGCACTTGTTTATTTGTTATCTCAGCTGACAGGCACTCCCCAGCTGATTGAAGAAGATCAGGTGCGGGAACTGCGCAGGAATTATTTGGAGTATTATGGTCAAAGAAAGGTTTGATTGAAATGAAAATTCTGATCAAAGGGTGTTATTTGCTGCAAGAGGGAAACACTGCTGTGTCACATGGTGATGTGGCTATCCAGGGAAATCGCTTAATTCAGGTGGGGCAGGCTGGCAAATTGCCACCAGATTGGCAGCCTGATCAGGTAATCGATGGGGAGGACTACCTCTGTTTGCCCGGCTTTGTAAACTGCCACACCCATGCAGCTATGACCCTGCTCCGCAGTTATGCTGATGACCTGCCTTTAATGGAATGGTTGGAGAAGAAGATATGGCCTATGGAAGCCCGCCTGACCGAGGATGATGTTTACTGGGGGACTATGCTTGCTCTGTTGGAAATGATCCAATCAGGGACCACCACTTTTTGTGATATGTATTTTTTTATGGACCAGGTGGCGGAAGCGGTTGAACAAAGCGGTATGCGGGCCTGCCTTTCCCGTGGCTTGATCGGCACAGGTCCAGAGGCTGAATCAGGTTTGGAAGAGAGTAGGGAATTCATCAAGAAATGGCAGGGAGCAGCAGATGGCAGGATATCTGTATGGCTTGGCCCTCATGCGCCTTATACCTGTCCTCCCGATTATTTGGATAAGGTACTGGCTTTAGCTCAGGATTACAATGTAGGGCTTCATATTCATGTAGCTGAAACCAGAGACGAAATAGCTCAGATCAAAGAGCTTTACGGGAAAACACCTGTGGAGCACTTATATGACTGTGGGGTTTTTCAGTTTCCTACAATAGCTGCTCATTGTGTGCACCTGACCAGCAGGGATATTTCTATTCTGGCTGATACAGCTGTTGCTGTTGCCCACAACCCAGAGAGCAATATGAAACTGGCCAGTGGTATCGCCCCTATTCCTCAACTGCTGTCAGCAGGTGTGACAGTAGGGCTTGGGACCGATGGGGCATCCAGCAACAATAACCTGGATATGCTGGAGGAGATGCGCACAGCAGCATTGCTTCATAAGGTCAATGAAGGGGACCCCCTGGCCCTTCCTGCTCTTCAGGCACTGAAAATGGCTACCAGTGAAGGTGCCAGAGCATTGAGGCTGGAGGAGGTTGGCGCTCTCAAGCCCGGCTATAAAGCAGATCTGATTTTGATCGAGCTGAATAAACCCCATTTATACCCCCGTCATAATCTGGCAGCCCATATGGTTTATGCTGCCCAGTCAGCTGATGTGGATACAGTGATTATCGATGGCCGTATAGTGATGGAGCATAAAAAGGTCTTGACAATAGATAGGGAGCGGGTTTTCCAAGAGGTTGAGGAGCGTGTCCAGCGTCTGCTCTCTGAAGTGAAATGATATATTTGACAGCATGAGCATCATTAATTAAAATACTGTCAAGGTGATTACTTTGACAGACGGGAAGCAAGTGATCCTGGGGAAATTTGAACGGATGGCTTTGCTGTCAGACTTTTATGGTGATTTGCTGACAGAAAGACAACAGGAAGTTATCAGGTTTTATTATGAGCAGGACCTGTCACTCGGTGAAATTGCGGAACACCTCAATATTACCAGACAGGCAGTCCATGATATCCTCAAGCGGGCTGAAAGGGCACTGGAGCACTATGAAGAGAAGCTAAGGCTTCTTGATAGTTTCCTGAAAGAGAAAGGCGCCTCTGACCCGCAGGAAGGGAGGTAGTATTATATGTTTCAAGGCTTGGCAGAAAAGCTGCAGGAAACATTTAAGAAGCTGCGCGGAAAGGGGAAACTAACAGAAGCTGATCTCAACTCAGCTCTGCGAGAGGTTAGATTCGCTCTACTGGAAGCTGATGTTAGCTTACCTGTTGTCAAAGAGTTCATCAAGCGTGTCCGGGAGCGCAGTTTGGGTGTAGAGGTTTTGGAAAGCCTCACTCCTGCTCAACAGGTGATCAAGATCGTCAATGATGAACTTACAGCTTTGATGGGGGACACTAAAAGCAGTGTTAATTTCAGCAGTTCTGGTCCCACCATCTTTATGCTGGTTGGGCTTCAGGGTGGGGGGAAAACCACTACTGCAGCTAAATTAGCTCTCTATTATAAAAAACAGGGGAAACAGCCCCTTTTGGTAGGAGCAGATGTTTATCGTCCTGCGGCTATCAAGCAGTTAGAGCTTCTGGCTGAGCAGATCTCTGTTCCCTTTTTTTCACTGGGTGAGGGGAATTCACCGGTGGCTATTGCCAGAGAGGCTGTTGAGTATTCCTTGCGCAATGGCAATGATCTGGTGATCATTGATACTGCAGGCAGACTGCATATTGACACAGAATTAATGGAAGAATTGCAGGAGATGAAAAGTGCTGTATCCCCTCATGAGCTTTTTCTTGTTGTTGACGCAATGACCGGCCAGGATGCTGTCAATATCGCCCAATCATTCCATGAGGAATTGGGTTTGACCGGGTTGATACTGACCAAACTGGATGGAGACACCCGGGGTGGGGCAGCTCTCTCTGTGAGGCAAGTGACCGGTTGTCCCATCAAGTTTGCCGGTACGGGAGAGAAGCTTGATGCCCTGGATCCCTTCCACCCGGACAGAATGGCAGCCCGTATCCTGGGGATGGGTGATATGTTAAGCCTGATCGAAAAGGCACAGGCCAATATCGACCTGAAAAAAGCAAAAGAACTGGAACAAAAGCTGCGCAAACAGGAGTTTACCCTGGAGGATTTTTTGGAGCAGATCAAGCAGGTGCGTTCCATGGGGCCCTTGGATCAGGTGTTAGGAATGATCCCCGGATTGGGCGGAGCCAAGCAACTGCGAAAGCTCCAGGCTGAGGTGGATGAAAAAGAATTTGTCTATATGGAGGCTATCATCAATTCTATGACACCTCAAGAACGCAGTGACCCGTCTATTATAGGTGGAAGCAGAAAGAAAAGGATTGCCAAGGGAAGTGGAACAAAGGTTCAGGATGTGAACAGGTTATTGAAGCATTTTGCGCAGAGCCGCAAGCTTTTCAAACAGCTGAGTGAAATCAGCACAGGCAAAAATGCCCGCAAATTAAAATCTATTAAATTTCCTTTTATGATGTAAAAGAGGAGGCTTTATGAGTTGGCTACAAAAATACGATTAAAAAGAATTGGAGCAAAGAAAAAGCCGGCATACCGTGTTGTGGTTGCTGATTCCCGTTCTCCACGGGATGGTCGTTTTATTGAGGAAATCGGTTACTACCAGCCGATTGCCGATCCTGCTGTTATTAAAATAGATGAGGATAGGGCGCTTTACTGGCTGTCGAGGGGTGCTCAGGTATCAGATACTGTACGTGCTCTGCTCAAGAAAACTGGTATTTGGGAGAAGCGCAATACTGCTTCAGAGGCAAACAAAACAGGGGTCGAATAAGGATGGCACAGGTAGGGGGATTGATCAGAGTCCTGGCCGAGTCACTGGTTGAACACCCGGATCAGGTTGAAGTTAATGAGATTGAGGGAGAAAACGCCCTGGTCGTGGAACTGAAGGTAGCCAGCAGTGATATAGGCAAAGTGATCGGCAAGCAAGGGAAGATCGCCAGAGCTATCAGGGCATTGGCTAAAGCGAAAGGTAATAAGATAGGCAGGAAGGTAATTGTTGAGATTATTACCTGAGCAGAGAGAGGGGTTGCTGGGTGTCTGAGTACATCACTGTAGGGAAAATAGCTGCACCATATGGAGTGCAAGGAGCAGTAAAGGTAATCCCTCTCACAGATTTCCCTGAGCGTTTTTCAGC
>JAAYWP010000010.1 GCA_012516535.1 Syntrophomonadaceae bacterium
GGAAAATTATGATAAGTAGCAGTACTTCCTCTATGCGTGCCTGGGAAAGTATAGCGATTTTGGAGAGCAGGAAGCGGGATATGTAGAGTACAGTAAAAAGACAAAAGGCGACCATTAATATTGATATCGTCGAAACCCTTTCATTCAGAGGCGCTAATGGTAGATCAAAATATGGTAGATCTAAATAAATAAATAAAATCAACAAAAAGATAAGAAGGCAGATAATATGTGTTACTAGTACGTATTCTGAAATATCTTCTGTTCTTTTCTTTTCCCAGTTCCGCATTTTTTTCACCTGTTCTATATACAATAAGTGCTGATACCCGGTTTTATCCGGGTACCAGCAAGCAGCCAATTTACTTCCTCAGTGCTTTTGGTACTTCTGGTTGATGCCACAGCCAAAGACAAGCTGGTTTGACAGCTATAACGGCAGCAAGTGAAAAAATACTGCAGCATAAGGGTAATGCTTTACTGAGAATTTTTTTCATTGATTAACACCTCCTTATCAAAAGATGATCTATTTTCGCTGCAATAAGGTGACCTGCTTTAGTTAAAGTAAATGCCTGCCAACAGCTTCCCAGGCTCACTGCTAGAACAAAAGCAGGATAACGTCCTAAAAGGGTTAAAGCAATTTGTACCACAAATAGAAAAGATGCAAGAGTCAGAGAAAGATATTTAAATTTACGCTGTTCATGTTCACTAGTGATCGGTTTGGCTGCAGAGTCAACAGGGGCTAAAAGATAAAAGATCAGCAGGGAAAACAATGCTCCGATGGTGATGATCAATAACAGCTGAGGTTGGGACACCTGTTTTGCAGCGAACTCGGCGGTTTTAGCCAGTAAAGGAGCCACCACCATGCCCACTAGGTTGCACACAACAGCTGAACTGCTGTGGGCACCACCAGATAAAAGCCGCAACGAGCCTGCTGTCAGAGCAACGGTCACAGTTGTCCAAAAGCATCCCAGCAACCACCCTATAAAACAGATGGTGAGGATACCCGCTAAACTGTAAAAAACAGCCTGCATGCCATAACGGATAACATCGGTTTCATCCTGGCTAAGGCCTAGCTGTTTTTGAAGATATTCAGCTGCTGGTTTGGTCAGGTTCACAGGTCATACCTTCCCTTTTTTTGGTTGTACAAATTGATCCCTAAAGCCAGGAAAAGCATAAATAATTCTCCTGGGAGGGCAAAGGCTGCCCTCAAAAAGGGGTTAGCGTAACACTCCTCATAAGTCAAACCTGTCCGTTTTAACAGAGGCTCTGAATAAATCCATTCTACTGCTACTAAGCAGGCGATAAAAACCAGAACAGACAAAAATATTCTGCTCACTTTGGCTTTGGTAAAGAGCCTGGTGTAAATAGTAATTGCAAAAATTAAAATAATGGTATGCACCCCGAATGCGATGGGCAATAGCCGTACAATCAGATTTGTCACTGCCATCAAGGAGACGATATAAAGTATGGGTTTGGTTTTATACTTTATCCTTACCAGGCTGAAGATAAACAGCGTCAGGAGCAAACTCTCAGGTATATCCTGTAGTACAAGCGCTATTAATTCGTTAACTATTTCTTGTGACATTTTTTCTCCTCGATGTTTTATTTGTTAAATAAGTCAAGATTTTCTTTGCATATCTTTCAACATTTTGACTCATGATTCCTGCCCAGTATTTCTTTTTTGTTGAAAAATGTTGATCAGATCCTTATTTTTATGGGACCTTTTTATAGGACCATATGCCCACTAATTGTACTGAATTTTCTACAGGCCAAGGAAACGTGCTGCGTTTTCCCCACAGATACCCCTTATTTCCTCTTCGGTGAGGTCGGTAGCGGCCCACTCTTTATAATAGCGTGCAGGAGAAAGAAGCGGATAGTCGCTGCCCAGCACCACCTTTGGCAGTACCCCTATCAGGCGGGCTGTTTCATAAACCGCTGGATAGAAGAGGAATGGGGAGGCAGCAGTATCATAGCATACATGTTTCAGAGCCTGGTGCACCTCAGGCATCAATTCATAAGCAAAAAGCCCTCCTCCCCAGTGGGCAAAGATGATTTTATTTTCCGGATTGTTGATAGCGAAGCGGTAAGCCTGTTCTGGCCCCATTTTCCCTTTCCCCGGGTAATAGTGGCCTACCAGTTCATTAGTGTGCATCAGGATGGGCAGGTTTAGCTCCTTGCAGACTGCTGTTAAATTCCCTACCTGCTCCTGGTCTGAGATGTCGATATGAACAGCATCGGGAATCACCTCACCCACACCCATCAATCCTGCCTCCTTGCAGCGAATCAATTCCTTTTCCAAACCGGGATCCTGGGGAGGAAAGATAGCGAATCCGATAAAGCGGTCCGGGTATTTTTTTACGGTTTCAATAATGTAATCATTGGCTTCCCTAGCCATCCCGGGATCAAGACAGGAAAAACCAAAAACTATCGATTTATCTATCTTAGTCTTTTCCATGTTCTCCAAAACATCTTCTGCTGTAGCAAATTTTGCTTTGGGATTGTCATGCAGCAGTTTGAAATGGGCATCCCTATCCATGTTTTTCTTGATATCTTTAATGAAATCCGGTGATAAGATATGAACATGAACATCAATATTCATTTTTCTCCCCCCAAAACATTAACAAAATATCACAATAAGCCCCTTACTAATTATTCTCTTTCAGGTTAATAATCCCTTCGTAGATTTTAATTACGCGTCCATAGTGTAAAGTTTTTATAGGAGAAAACAAGAAGAAAAAGACAAGAGA
>JAAYWP010000060.1 GCA_012516535.1 Syntrophomonadaceae bacterium
TGAACTTATTGAGGCCGGTGTTTCTCTCTACCCTGATGTTATCCTTTGGAAAGTAAATGGTGATCCAAAACCGGTGATATCAGAGGCCAAAGCCAAGAGCCCCTTAACTCGCCTGGTGATCGTTTTGCGGGATCCAGGGGAGTATAATATGACAGAATTAATCCATTTGGGTCTTCATGGCTGCCTGCCTATGCGGTTACTACCAAAACAGATAGTCAGTGCAGTTGAGTTGATAATGGATGCTGGAGTGCTTTGCCTCCCACGGTTTGGACCTGAATACCACAACAAGATCAATTCTCAAGATGATTTCTCCCTTTTAGGCACCCTGACGAAAAGAGAACAAGAGGTATTCACACTGCTCAGAAAAGGCCTTACCAACTCAGAAATTGCCTCTGCTCTCTATATTTCCGAGTCTACTGTCAAATCTCACCTGCGCAGCATTTTCCGCAAATTAGGTATAAAAAAGCGCAATGAGGCACAGATACTTGCCCTTCAGGGTATTAATACTACTGGAACAAAAGCTGTGACTGGTTAGAGCAATCGTGCAAAAAACTGAATCGGAAAACAGATTTTAATGCCGGGAATTATTAGCATCCCGGTTTTTTTATTTGTGTATCCCCTCTTTAAATTCATTCCTAAATTAATTCTTTTTTTGTTTTGGATTAATATTTTCACCTTATTTTACTCCATATGGTCAATAGAAGCTGATGGGTGAGACATGATAACCTTTGAACATGAAGCAGGATGTTTTTACCAACACACGCAAATCACACCAATAAACAGACAATACCTGCTTTAGGGGGGTGATGGGGCAGCTGAATTGAAAGTATTTTCATCGGTGCTTTAATGCTGTTATTTCAATTATTTATTGTAAGGATGTCAAGTGATGAAATCCAAAAAGGTACTGATATTTTGTCTTGTGACAGTTTTGGCTCTTTCTTTGATGGGCTTTGGTTTTGCTAAGTGGACAGATGAATTGAAAATCCATGGCACTGTAGAAACAGGCGACTTGGATGTTTCTATTCACGCGTTCGACACCAATGACGATGGCGACTGTAAAACTTATCACGGTATCGATGGATACGTACAATGGGACGATGGTCGCGACCCTCAGTGGGGCAAGGGAAATAATGACGAGGGTAAGAAAGTTGCACATATTACATTTAGTCCTTACTCTAAGGGTAATAACAAGGAGTTGTATTTAGCAATAGAAAATGCTTATCCATGGTACAATCCACAGTTTACCTTCTTCATACAGGGTAATGGTTCTGTGCCAGCTAAGATTCAGAATGTAACATTTGACATTAATGAAGATAACAATGGGTTAAGCACCTTTATAAAGGTGATTGATTGGAAAATTTACGTCGATAATCCTAAATCCCATGGCTTACCAAAAGAATACAGGGAAATTAAACCCGTTAAACCCGGTGATAAGAGTTGGGATGGACTTTGTAAAGCGCTTAAGGGCATCCAGATTCATAAGGGTGGAAAGGTTTGGGTTAAGGTGAATGTAGGAATTAAGCAAGAAAACTGCAGTGGTAAACTTTGCCCTGAAAATGCTACACTAAAAGGTATAATCAAATTCAATTTTGTCCAGTGGAATAGGTACGAAAAACAAGTTTAGAAATCTATAAAATCCATGGAAAAGGTTGCGGGGTGCTCATCAAGCTCCCCGCAACCATCCTTTATTAGGTAGGATTGGAGTGTAGGTAGGCTGGGGGAGTTTTCATGAGGGGAATGAACAGGAGAATCACTATCCCATTTGACTGGTGGCTTGTTTTCGGGGCGGTTCTTTTGCTCCCGCTGTTGGTTAGGTATATTGTGCCCCGTTTTTTTACAGGAGTTGCTGCAACTTATATAGCTAACCCTCTGGCCTGGATAGTCATAGCGCTCTATGTTATTCGCCTCCCACGACAAAAAAGCTGTGGGAAACAGCGGCTGCAGCCGGCCCTGATTAAGATCGCCTGTGGCATTGCCTTCTTTCAGATCTACTTGATGGTGCTGGCCGGTTTTTTCGATGGTTTCGGCAGGAGCCCATATTCTTTTACAATCAGCGGTATTCTGATCAATATCTTCTATGTGTCGAGCATACTGGTTGGGATGGAACTGAGCAGGGCTTGGTTGATCAACAGACTGCTGCGCAAGCCTAATGTTTTGGTTCCTGTGCTGTTGGCATTGTTTTATACATTACTTACCATCCCATTAAGCAAATTCCCATCCTGGGGAAGTACTCTGGAAACCTGGACACAGTTTTTCGGCTCCACATTTCTTCCCATTTCGCTGAAGCAGCTGCTGGCCTCTTTTCTGGCAATGTGGGGAGGGCCTCTGCCTGCCCTGGCTTACAGCGGTATATTGGAGGCATTTGAGTGGTTTTCTCCCATCCTACCCGATCTTAACTGGGCGATGAAGGCTCTTGTGGGGACAGTGGTACCTTTGGTGGGTTTGGCAGTTATCCAGGAACTTTTTGCTGAACAGCGTATCCGTGGCAAAAGACCTGAAAGACAGGAAACGGGATATGTCAGCACAGCAGTTTTCGGGGCAGTGCTGGTGGTGATCATCTGGTTTTCTATAGGTGTTTTTCCGGTGCGCCCAATTGTTATTTACAGTGGAAGTATGCGCCCTGCTTTCGATGCCGGTGATATTGTTATTGTGGCTAAAAAAGATCCGGCTCTTTTAAAAGAGGGGGACATTATTGCTTACCGAATTGAGGATTCGCCTGTTCCTGTTGTACACCGGATCATAAAGATAAATAGAGACAAAACGATCATAACAAAAGGAGATAACAATGATAGCATTGATCAGCCGATTGTAACGGAGCAGGTTAATGGAGCGGTGGTGTTTGTCGCTCCCAAAGTGGGATGGATATCGATAGCTGTGAGGAATATGTTTATTTGAGAGGAAAGGGGTGCCATATGCGCCAGAGCAAAATAGAGCTACACAAAAATACTAGAATCATTATTTTGTTAGTTTTGTGTCTGTTGTTAGCCAGCTCTTTTTTTAATTTATATAGGGTATACAGGGAGCCGTCCACTGTATCCAAGGAGGTTCCGGTATACAGCTACCAGCATCAAGGGAAGCTGGATTATCAAGTTCAGATCAAGCCTAACAGTGTGTTCACTGAAAAAATCATGGGACCAGGTGAATCATATTATACAAATCTTGTTGAAACAATTGATGCTCATTGTTCTTACAGCTACACTGCTGACCAACCGGCTAAATTGACTGCATCTTATATGGTTGTGGCGGTTGTCAAAGAACCAGAGGTGTGGGCTAAGGAATTTCCCCTTGTTCCTAAAACTGTAGTTGAAGGGGAAGGGAAAGAGATTTCTTTTTCGAGGCCTTTTTCCTTTGATCTGGAAAAATATGAGGAGTTTGTTAGTACTGTCAACCGGGAACTGGGCGTTTATGCTAAAAATCCTCAAGTTGCTATTGAGGCAAGGATCAATGTGGTTGCTGAAACAGCTGATGGCCAGGTGAGAGATGAGCTGTCACCGTCTATGGTCATCCCTCTGGGTATGAGCGAGTTCAAGATAGACGGAACTATGGTGTCTCAAGAGAAGGGGGCTCTGAAAAACACTGTGCTGGTTCCCAACCCTGGGCTGAGAGGGAAGAAAGCAATTTCGACTTTACTAGCGGGGGTTTTAATGCTGCTCTCTGTTCTCTTCCTCCTGCGGACCGAATCAAAAAGGCCTGTTTCGGTAAGTGAGATGGACCGGGCGATAAATAAGCTGTGGAAACAGAATGGTGACCGGATGGTAAGGGTAGGGAAGGATTTTATAATGCCTGCACAGCTAATCCCAATTTCCCTTCCTTCAATAGAAGATTTGATAAAAGTGGCTGATGAAGCCTGTAAACCTATTATTTACCAGGAGATCGGCCCTGATCATGATGTTCCTGCCTGCTATGTTATCGATGGCTTGACTGTTTACCAGCACATGCTCCAGGCTCCTCAGCTGGACGATGAGGTAATTTCTGCTCCAAGTAGCAGTCAAATAGAGTTTTCTGAAAGCTGACGATTGTTATTCCAAACACTTCTGGACTTAGTTGTATTTTTTTCACAAATACGGTACTCCTGGTTATTGAGGAGTGTGTAACATGAGAAAAATGGCGTGTTTTCTTTTAACTCTTCTGTTGGCATTTTTTTTAATGGATTATGCTTTTGCCAGTTCAGAATTAATAAAGGATACCCCTGTCCAGACCAGTAAGTTTGGTTGGGGTATTTTGGACAACACTTTGTCTCAAAGAGACAAAGGTGTAGACCAAACCTGTGACCCCGGCCTAAAAAATATCCGTACTATAGTTGAAAGTAAGGATGTTGGTAGAACTGATGTATCAGTAAAAGATACCAATAATGACGGCCAACTTGACATCATAGAGATGGAGGTTGGCAATGTTTACCCTTCATATTACAACAGGATAGATATCGGCATTAAGAATTTCGGAGAGATCGCGGTAAAAAAGCATAAAGCAGTGATCAACTGGGAAGGTAATAAAGCAGTTTTGGATGAAGGGGTAATCTGTTATCTGCATAAAAATGGGAAATTGTCTCAGGGGACCAGCACCCCTGATGATGCTGTACTGGAGCTCCGCTGGACTGGAAATGGTGAGGGCATCCTAAATCCCGGTAAAGTTACGATGGGTGCACTTGAATTTCATGTACTTCCAGCAGCTGAGCAAAAACATTCCTATTGTTTTGATGTGACACTGAAAGCGGAGGCGGCAGAGGTTGTAGATAGTATCGCCAGCGAAGAAGAGGAAAAAACCGGTAGCAAACCAAAAGAAGTTGTAGAGGGGATAGTTGATCTACCTAAAACCGGTGGCAATGCTATTTGCTACTATATTACCGGTGCAGCGATACTGCTTCTCGGTGCTGTCGTCACTATCCTGAGAAAAAAAATAAAATAAATCACCACTTAATACCAATCGGCGTAGGGTTTTAATTGGCCCTATTTATTTTTTCAGCTTTTGATATTTGTAGTTCACTGAGCAGTTTTTTATCTGCTGCTTAGTAACTTTAATGAAAATCCGGTGTTGACATACACCGCAATATTTCATATAATAAGGTTCGGCAAATGCGAGGAACGGGAGTAGTAAACCCACTCCGGCAGGTCTTCAGAGAGCCGGTTGTACGGGGTGCGAGCCGGCGGCCGAGCCGGGGGTTGAACTCGCCCGGGAGCAGTACCGGTGAAAGCCATTAGCCGGTAACGCGATGCAGGCGTTATATGCAATTAAAGTGGGTAGATAATGGGGCTGTGGCGCAGCGGGAGCGCGCTTCCTTGGCATGGAAGAGGCCGCGGGTTCGATTCCCGCCAGCTCCACCAATATATTTACCAATCTGGGTGGTACCACGGGAATGACTCCCGTCCCTGAACTTACAGGGGCGGGAGTTTTTAGTAATTAAGATAAGCTATCGATTTAAAACAAACTGAATCAGAAAACATAGACGGATGGTGAGTGGTTTGGATACGAGATATAATTTTCGGCTTGTGGAGAAGAAGTGGCAGCAGCGCTGGGAGGAAAGCGGTGCTTTTCATGTTACTGAGGAGCCGGAAAAACAAAAATATTACTGTCTGGTAATGTTTCCTTACCCTTCAGGAAAGCTGCATATGGGACATGTCCGCAACTATGCCATAGGAGATGTTTTAGCACGGTTTTTTAAGATGCAGGGCTTCAATGTTCTGCATCCCATGGGTTGGGATGCTTTCGGACTGCCAGCGGAAAACGCTGCTATTAAGAACCGCATACACCCTGCCAAGTGGACCTGGGACAATATCAATAGCATGCGCGAGCAATTAAAGTCATTGGGTCTGAGCTATGATTGGTCCAGGGAAGTGGCTACCTGCCATCCGGATTACTACCGTTTTACCCAATGGCTTTTCCTTCAGCTTTATCATAATGACTTGGCCTATAAAAAGAAACAGGCTGTAAATTGGTGCCCTTCCTGCGCTACAGTGCTTGCCAATGAACAGGTTGTTGCCGGCTGCTGTGAGCGGTGTGATACTGAGGTAGAAAAAAAGGATCTGGAACAGTGGTTTTTCCGGATCACCGCTTATGCAGACCGTCTGCTGGAAGATCTAGAAAAGATCCCGGGATGGCCGGAAAAGGTTAAGCTGATGCAGACCAACTGGATCGGCAGGAGTGTCGGCGCAGAGGTTAGGTTTACAGCAGAGAATGGCAAAGAAATCAAGGTTTTCACCACAAGGCCTGATACAATTTTTGGTGTTACCTATATGGTTTTAGCACCTGAGCATCCTCTGGTTGAGGAGTTGATTAAGGATAAGGCAGAGGCAGGTAAGGTGCGAGAGTTTGTGGCCAGAGCAAAAAAACAGAGCGAACTGGAGCGGACCTCTGCTGAAGGAGAAAAGGAGGGCATTTTTACCGGAGCTTATGCTATTAATCCTTTAAGTAAAGAGAAGATCCCCATTTGGGTAGCCAACTATGTCTTGATGGAATACGGAACAGGAGCGGTTATGGGTGTGCCTGCCCATGACCAGAGAGATCTGGAGTTTGCCCGCAAATATAATCTGCCGGTTAAAGTGGTTATCCAGCCCCTAGGCAGGGACCTGGATGCTGCCACCATGGATGAGGCTTATGCAGAACCCGGTATTATGGTCAATTCCGGGGAGTTTGACGGTATGGACAGTGAGGTGGCCCGCCTAAAAATCACTGAATACTTGAAAGAGAAGGGGCTGGGCGAAGAGACGGTCAACTACCGCCTTAAGGACTGGCTCATCTCCAGGCAGCGCTACTGGGGAGCACCGATCCCCATTATTTACTGTGACCGCTGTGGAATTGTACCAGTACCGGAGAAAGACCTGCCTGTGCTGCTTCCAGAGGATGTGGCTTTTGAGCCCACTGGAGAATCGCCGCTGCGTAAAGCAGATAGTTTTATCAATACAAGCTGTCCCCAATGCGGGGCACCGGCACGCCGGGAAACAGACACAATAGATACCTTTGTTTGTTCATCTTGGTATTTCTTGCGTTATTGCAGCCCCCGGGATGAACGACCCTTTGACCCGGAAAAAGTGGCTTATTGGATGCCTGTTGACCAGTATATCGGTGGGGTGGAGCATGCCATATTGCATCTGTTGTATTCCCGCTTTATTACCAAGGTGCTTTATGATCAAAAGCTGGTTCCAGTTGATGAACCATTTACCAACCTGCTCACCCAGGGCATGGTATTAAAAGACGGTTTTAAAATGTCCAAATCCAAAGGGAATGTTGTCAGCCCTGAGGAGATCATTGAAAACTATGGCGCAGATACCGCCCGGCTGTTTATCCTTTTTGCTGCTCCTCCTGAGCGAGATCTGGACTGGAGCGACCAGGGAGTGGAGGGTGCTTACCGCTTTATCAACCGGGTATGGCGGTTGGTGCAGCGTGTTGCGCCTGAAGTCAAAGAAAAGGTGGAGTGGGATGTGGCCTCCCTTTCCTCTGCTGAAAAGGACCTGCGGCGGGTTATTCATAGAACCATTCAGCGGGTAGAAGATGACATCAAAACCAGGTTTAACTTCAATACGGCGGTAAGCGCCATCATGGAACTGACCAATGCCCTTTATCACTATCTTGACGGGACTGATCAAGAACAATGGCACAGAGGGGTGCTCAGGGAGGGGCTCAGCAGCCTGGCTCTTCTGCTTGCTCCTTTTACCCCTCATTTTGCTGAAGAACTATGGGAGGTATTGGGGAACAAGGACAGTGTGCACGAGCAGCAGTGGCCTCAGGTGGACAGGGAAGCCTTAAAGGAGGAGGAAATCACAATTGTTGTTCAGATCAATGGGCGTGTGCGGGATCATATACAGGTACCGGTTGGGCTGGATAATAAAAAATTGGAGGAAGCGGTGCTTTCCCAACCCAAGGTCGCTAATCTGATCCAGGGTAAAGAGCTGGTCAAGGTGATCTGTGTCCCCAATAAACTGGTCAATCTAGTTGTTAAGTGAAAATGTTCAGATCAATAAAAACCCCCTCTAAACCTATGGGGGTGGGCGTAACAAGTCTTGCAGTGCTCAATTAATCTCAAAAGCAGGCAGAAGGAGCACTGCTTTATTTTAGTGCAAAATCTTTTACTGGAAAAATTGATATGTTTGTAAAAAAATAGCAGGACAGCAGGAAAACCGGCATATGGAAGAGAATGGTAATGTAGTAACCGGCTCAAGTCTACCTGTGAGCTGTGCTTACAGATTAAAGTTAATCTATGGGGAGCGCGGCTTTTTGAGGAAAGCGGGTAATAAGATTATGTTAGAGATCGATCGGAAAGTACAGATCTTTATTTTTCTTATCGCTGCAGCTTTAATTTTTACAGGCGGCTATAAGTATGCCATGTGGCTGGCCTCAGGCTCGGAAGAAGAGCTGATTATTGAAAACAATGTTGATGATATTGATGCTGGGGAGACAAAAGAATTGGGGGTACATATAGCTGGTGCTGTGAAAAAACCAGGTGTTTATTACCTTTCCCTTGGATCGCGGGTAGAAGATGCCCTTCGCCTGGCTGAACCCCTGGCAGAGGCGGATGTAAATGTTCTAAATCTTGCTCGAAAATTAGCTGATGGTGAGAAGATATATGTTCCCAGGGAGGGGGAAACACCCGAACAAGCTATGAGCGGCGCTGTTCTTACAGATCAAGGTTCAGAAGGGAAGAAGATCAATATCAATACAGCAACAGCTGCTGAACTGGATACCCTTCCAGGTATAGGCCCTGCTATTGCTCAGCGGATCATCGATTATCGAACAGAACATGGCCCTTTTCGTACAATCGCTGATCTCCAAAAAGTATCAGGAATTGGGGAAAGAAGATATGAACAGCTCAAGGACCTGGTCACGATTTAATAATACCCAAAACTAGCAACAGCTGGCAGAGGCATGCCAATTATTTTTTGGGACAGGCAGGAATTTTACAAATAATCAAGAATAAGTATTTATTGATGTCTGTGTGTTTTTTGGGAGAATGGCGCTGTTCTGCGACAGCGTACAATGGGGAAACTAAGGGGGTGATATCGGGGGCCGCGGTTGGCAGATGATGGGAGACTGTCAACTGGGTGTTATTTTTGGGAGGTGATCAATGGTAGTGTAACAGATATTAAAGACACACTGCCAAATTTTATGTATTAAGGGGGGAAATTAAATGGATATCCAAGGGATGTTGGCAGTTGCTATACTGCTGCCTGTTGTAGCTGCAGTCCTTGTTTTCCTTATCCGTCAGTATCAATTACGCGGACTGATTGTAATAGTTACAGCAGTAGCTCTGATTGTCAACTCCATTTACTTCCTGAAGCTGGACTTGCCAATGAATTTTACGCCAGATAATCCAATTTGGGGCACGATAATCACAGTTCTTGACTATGCAATACTGTTATTTTATATCTATGCCGGTTTGTCATTGAAAAATTGGCTTGTCCTTATCTTTGCCCTGACTCAGATTATCCCGCTGGCATGGTGGGAGTTTGGCGTTGGCGCCAGTCATGCTCTCGAAGAGATTAAGCCCGCTTTTCTGATCGACAATCTTGCTGTTTTAATGGTTCTTGTCATTTCGATTATCGGTTCATTGATTTGTGTCTATGCTATTCGTTATATGTATGATCATGAGGAACACAAGAAACTGGAAAAATCCAGACAGTCTAGGTTCCTTTTCTGGTTGGTGCTGTTCCTCGGAGCGATGAACGGCCTTGTTTTGGCTGACAATTTAATGTGGCTTTACTTCTTCTGGGAAGTCACCACATTGTGCTGCTTCCAGTTGATTGCACATGATCTCACCAAAGAGGCGATCAACAACGGTGCCCGAGCTTTGTGGATGAACTCCATCGGCGGTACCGCAATGGTAGCAGCGATGATTTATCTCTACAATGCCAATGGTGGTAATATTGAATATCTGTCCTTGAGCAATATTATTGCCAGTGGTGGCGTAGAGGCATTTTTACTGTTACCTGTAGCTTTAATGTGCTTTACCGGTATGATCAAAGCCGCTCAAATGCCATTCCAGAACTGGCTGCTGGGAGCGATGGTGGCACCGACACCTGTTTCAGCTCTGCTCCATTCCAGTACCATGGTGAAGGCAGGGGTTTATCTTGTGATCAGGCTTGCTCCTGCATTTAACCCTGTTCTGGGAATGATTGTGGCTGTCTGTGGAGCATTTACTTTCTTTGCTGCTTCAGTTCTGGCCATCAGCCAGACCACAGGAAAACGGGTGCTGGCTTACTCAACCATCGCCAACCTGGGTTTGATCATTGCATGTGCCGGCCTTAGAACAGAGCTCGCCATCGCTGCAGCTATGCTGTTAATTATCTTCCATGCTATCTCCAAGGGTCTCCTCTTTATGTGTGCTGGTACCATCGAGCACCAGATTTGGAGCCGGGAGATCGAGGATATGGAGGGTCTTGCAGAGAAAGCACCCCTTACCACATTTATTACCATTACAGGAATGCTTTCTATGTTCCTGCCGCCCTTTGGTATGCTCCTCGGTAAGTGGATGGCATTGGAGGCTGTTTATGCAGTTCCGCTAGCAGCGATTCTTTTCGTCCTGGCCAGTGCAGCTACTATGGTCTTCTGGGCGAAATGGCTTGGCCGCCTCTTACAGGTGACACCTAAACTGGGTAAAAAGATAGAGTCTCTGTCACTCAGCTATAGTGTGCCTTTGTGGTCACTTTTTGTGGGGATTTTTGTGTTCGGTATTGGTATTGCCCCACTGTATGACCGTTTCATTAAATTTGCAGTGGATAATGTTATTCCTATTCAGCATGCTTTTACAGAAGGATGGCAGATCATTTTACCGGATGCAGCCACTGCTCTTTCCCTGGAAAAGGGTGTTGGACTGCTTGGTTCCTATCCGGTATTGCCGTTGTTCATCGTTTTTGCAATAGCTATTGTATTACCTCTGCTCTTTGTCAAACTGAAACCGCAGGAACTCAGGCCAATTTACCTGTGCGGAGAGCATGCAGGGGATGTTGATACTGACGAATGGTATGCTGAAGCTGATAATGTCTCCAAACTGGAACTGGGTGGTTATTACTTTGAGAGTGCCGCCAGTGAAGAGTCATTGAATGCCTGGGTTTATGTTATTGCCATCGCCCTGTTAGTCATAATGTTTAGTATCGCACTGGGGGTGAGCTTATGAACCAGGTGTGGATAGCGATTATTGCGGTTGTTGTGGCACCATTTATCGGAGGATTGCTGGCTGGTATTGATAGAAAGTTAACGGCCAGACTTCAGGGACGCTATGGCCCTCCGATTTTACAGCCATTTTATGATTTCTTTAAATTGCTGGGCAAGTCGAAGATTGCTACTAATAGAACCCAGTTCATATGGCTGATCGCTTACCTGGTTTTTATGATAACTTGCCTGGTGTTTTTAGTGCTGCAGCAGGACTTGCTTCTTCTGGTCTTCCTGCTTGGTTTTGCAGGGATCAGTTTTGTCCTGGCCGGCTTCAGCACAAAGTCGCCATACAGCCACTTTGGTGCAAACCGTGAGCTGATGCAGATACTCTCTTATGAACCAATACTTCTTCTGTTTGCACTTGCGGTATATGCCCAGAATGGCAGTTTCATGATCAGCAGTATTATGGAAAACAGCACACCGCTGTTAATTTCACTTTGGCCGGTTTTTATCGCTTTGGTGATAGCCTTGACCATCAAGATGCGGAAATCACCCTTTGATATTGCAACCTCGCACCATGGTCATCAGGAGCTGGTTAAGGGGATTATGACTGAGATTTCCGGTCCCTACTATGCCTTAGTTACTTTGACTGAATGGTATGAACTGGTACTGGTGCTTGGTCTGATCGCTCTGTTCTGGAGCAATCCCCTGTGGGTAGGTATTTTGATTGCTCTAGGAGCGTTTATCCTGGAACTGCTCATTGACAACGTTAACGCTCGTTTGACCGGCGGCTTGATGGTAAGAATCTGCTGGGCTGCCGCGTTAATACTCTGCGTTCTGAACATTCTGTATATCTATTTCATGAGGGGGGTGGCATAAATGGGAATCATTCAAACATCTCAAGTTAAATCACCATGGATTCTGCACTTTTGCAATAGTTCCTGCAACGGTTGTGATATTGAGGTACTGGCCTGCTTAACACCCCTTTATGATGTTGAACGTTTTGGGATAGTCAATATGGGCAATCCGAAACACGCTGATGTTATGGTAGTTACAGGACCGGTTAATTACCGCACTGCGAGAGTGCTGAAAAACCTATATAATCAAATTCCCGATCCCAAAATGGTGATTGCTGTTGGTGCCTGTGCCAGCACAGGCGGGGTCTTCCACAATTGTTACAACATCCTGGGTGGTGTTGATAAGGTAATACCTGTGGATGTGTATGTACCCGGTTGTGCAGCCCGCCCGGAGGCGATCATCGACGGTGTTGTGCTGGCCCTACAAAAACTTTCTAAAGCTGTGGGGGTGGCAAAATGATTGAGAACCTGAAAGAAATCAGCAAAGATACGCTGCTACAAGAGGTGCAGAAGTTCGCTGATGCTAAGGCACGTTTTGTAACAACGGTCTGCAGTGACCTGGGTGATAAATTGGAGGTTACATATTACTTCAACTACAGCCCCGGTGTAGATATGGTAGCTCTGCGCATGGTTGTTGGCAAGGATGAAGAGGTGCCTAGTATCAGTGGGATCTACCTCACAGCTGTGCTCAGTGAAAATGAAATGTTTGAGCAGTTTGGTCTCAAGGTGAAGGATATGGCTATTGATTTCGGCGGTTTGATGCTCCTGGGTAAGGACAGCCCGGTTAAACCTATGGTTAAAGACGATGCCGCCGCTGGGAAGGGGGGCGAGTAAATGGCACCGCGTACAATTGCACCATTTGGCCCACAGCACCCGGTACTTCCGGAGCCGATTCAGCTGAAGATCACTTATGAAAATGAAAAAGTGGTTGATGTTGTGCCGGCTCTCGGTTACGGTCACCGTGGTATTGAAAAAGCGTGTGAACTTAATGAATATCCCAAGAATATCCACCTGTGTGAGCGCATCTGCGGGATCTGCAGCTGCATGCATGGGATCAGCTATTGTGAGGTTGTGGAGAGGCTCTGGCCCATGGAAGTTCCGCCGCGTGCCAAGTACTTGCGCACCATTTGGTCGGAGATGAGCCGGACCCATAGCCACCTGCTCTGGCTTGGATTACTGGCAGATGCATTGGGATTTGAAAGTATGTTCATGCAGTTCTGGCGGATCAGAGAAAAAGTTCTTGACCTGCTGGAAATGACTTGCGGTAGCAGGGTTACCCAATCAGTATCTGTTGTCGGCGGTGTGCGCCGTGATATCGATGATGAACAGAAAAAAATCTGCATCAGGACACTGCAGGAGGTACGCCAAGAAGCTGAGGCTCTGATCAATGTGCTGGCAACTGATCCCACAGTCAAGGCGCGTACTGTAGGCAAAGGCGTTCTCACCAAAGAACAGGCTATTCTGCTGGGGAACAATGGCCCCCACCTGAGGGCCTCCGGTGTTAAGGAGGACTGCAGGATGTTAGGAATGCAGGCCTATGGTGAGTTGGGATTTGAGCCGGTTGTAGAGACTGATGGCGATTGCTACGCCAGGGCCTTGGTCCGGGCGAGAGAAACATTGCAGGCTATTGATCTGCAGTTGGAAGCTTTCAGTAAGATGCCGGAAGGGGAAATTTATGTACGACCTAAAGGCAGCCCACCGGCCAATGAAGCCGTTTACAGGTGTGAGCAGGCTCGTGGCGAGGTGTTCTACTATGCCAAAGGGAACGGCACCCGCAAGTTGGAGCGCCTGCGTGTGCGGACACCGACCTTTGCCAATATTCCGTCTCTACTTGTGATGCTGCCAGGTAGTGAACTCGCTGATGTACCAATAATTGTATTGTCAATAGACCCTTGCATCAGCTGTACTGAAAGGTAGCCCGGAGATTTAAAGGAGGTGGAGCACTATGCCAGTAATGCTGCCGACTATTATACGCAACCTGTTCGGGGGGCCTGCTACCAGGATGTATCCAGTACAGGTGCGGGATCCCTTTGAAGGGGCGCGTGGGCATATTGAATTTGATGATGATAAGTGTATTCTCTGCGGCAACTGCGCCCGGCAATGCCCGGCTGCAGCAATAGAGATCAACAAAGAGAAAAACGAGCTGGTCTTTTATCCAGCACGCTGCATAATCTGCTTTGTTTGTGCTGAAGCGTGTAAGAAAGATGCCGTAATTGCTTCAAACAAATGGCGGACACCTTATTATACAAAACCGGTAGAGGTGCATGTTGCCAAGGCGAAGAAAGAAAAGGCAAAAAAAGAATAAAATAATATAAAGTATCATCCTGAACAACAGGTCCCTGCCGAAAGGTTGGGACCTTTTTTTCTCCTGCTTATCTTTGCTGCAAAAACTATAGATCTTGTTCGGGTTTATCTGAGAAGTTATAATTAATCTGAGGTGAGCATCATGTTGAATATAGGCGCTGGAGAACTAATATTGATACTAGTTGTTGTGCTTATAGTTTTCGGCCCTGGTAAACTTCCTGAAGTAGCTAAATCATTAGGCAAAGCAATGAGAGAGTTTCGCAAAGCATCATCCAATTTACAGCGTGTCTGGGATGAAGTCACCAGGGAGGAGACACCCGCTGCCAATAAAACTGCTTATTCCAGCAGACAAGGAACCTCTTCTGCCAGCTCAGAAGAAAAAAACAGCGATGACAGTGTGTCAGAGAATTCAACTGCAAAGCAGGCTGAACAAGCGGAACAGCATGCAGAAAAAAAACAGGAACAGCCTGTGGAGCAGAGTACTGAATAGATTTTTTCGGACACAATCAGTAAAGGGTGATGATAAGACAAAACAGAAGGGAGAGATCAATCATAAAACAAAAAAAGACTCTGGTTATTGTGGCATTGTTTGCTTTTTTTATGGGGATTGCTTTTGTAGGCGGCGCCCTTTTTGCATCTGGCAATTATTGGCTTGATCAGATACTGGGTGCAGAGAAATCTACCCCTAACATTGATACCAGCATCCCTCCCGGTGTAGAGCCAGGTACTATTGCCAGTATTGTTGAACAAGCTGGACCTGCAGTGGTTAAAATAGAAACATTTGTATCGACGAGCCAGCAGTCTAACCCTTTCTTTAATGATCCATTCTTCCGAGACTTCTTTGGGCAGTTTTCCACAACACCCCAACAAAAAGTACAGCAGGGTATTGGTTCTGGTTTTATCATTTCCGAGGACGGCTATATACTTACCAACGAGCATGTAGTAGAGGGCGCTGAAGAAATCCAGGTTAATGTTGTTGGCAGGGAAAAACCGCTGCCAGCTAAGGTTATAGGAGAAGACCATGACCTTGACCTGGCTGTATTGAAGATCGATGCAGGGGATGCTCTTCCAGTACTAAAGTTGGGAAACTCCGATGATATTGCCGTAGGGAGTTGGGTTATTGCCATCGGCAACCCTTATGGACTCGACCATACAGTGACCGTTGGGGTGATCAGTGCTAAGGGACGACCGGTATCTGTTCAGGATAGGAATTACCGGAACCTGTTGCAGACCGATGCATCTATCAACCCTGGTAACAGTGGGGGACCGCTGCTCAACCTACAGGGTGATGTGATCGGAATCAATACAGCTGTAGCAGAAGCCCAGGGTATCGGATTTGCTATTCCCAGCGATACTGTGCGCAGTGTTTTAAATGATCTGATCAATGAGGGGAAAGTAAGGCGGGGCTGGCTTGGTGTAGAAATACAGGATGTCACACCAACCATTGCTGATCACCTCGGCTTGTCGGACCTCAAGGGTGTATTGGTCCGCAATGTTTTATCAGGAGGGCCAGCTGACCGTGCTGGACTGCAGCAGGGTGATGTAATTTTGGCTATTGATGGAAAAGAAGTAAAAGATAGCGATGAACTGCTTGAACAATTAAGGCTGATAGGGCCTGATAAGAAGGTGCAGTTAACAGTATGGCGTGATAAGAAATCAACTGAGCTAACAGTTACTCTCGGAGAGCGTCAATAAACAGTCATGGGTATGACGCAGTTTACATAAAACTGATGGGAATATGAATAACAACAGGAAGGAAATAACAGGGAAAGGAAGAATATATATGTAAAATATTGGCAGGAGGGCTGTAAGATGCCCCCTCTTCTTTTACTTAGCGTTACTTTTGCATTGGGAATTCTTGCGGCATATATCAGCCGGGCAGGTAGCGGTTGGGTGCTGGCAGCATTTATCACAGCCATTATAATGTTGGCCACAGCCGCCTTTTTCTTTTTTCAAGGGAAAAGGGGTTCTTTTGTCTGGTTATTGTCATCTTTTTTCTGTCTCGGCTTTACCTGGATGGGTATAGATAAGCTGCCTTTTCCCCCTTCTTTGGAGCCATTTCTTGGTCACTATGTACAAGTAGAGGGAGTTGTTGAGGGTCTCCCAACTCTTTACCCAAACCGTATGGTGCTGGTGTTGGATACCCCTGTGGTTACACTGGAGGAGGATAGATGGCAGGGGCAGGGGAAGCTGCAAGTGGTTTATTATCTGCAAAAAGAGGAGGCCGCTGGAAAAATCAATGAAGCTGACGCACAGCTCCGTGCTTCTCTGCTACCTGGAAAACGGGTCAGTGTGGATGGATTAATTGCCCTCCCTCCAAAAGCTTTTTCCCCAGGAGAGTTCGATTACCGTGCCTATCTGGAGCGGCAAAATATTTTTGCTCAGCTGACAGCCAAAAAAATAACTCCATTGGGAGCAGGGGAAAGGGGACTGTCTGCTCTCTTTGCGTTACTGCGCCTGCGGATCGAGAATGCCATCCACCATAGCCTTCCTGCTGAGGGAGCCCTGTTCCTGGAAGGAATTTTGCTGGGCTTTAAAGGGGGAATGACACCGGAGGACCGCTCAATATACCAGAGGACAGGGGTGATGCATCTCTTTACTGTTTCCGGGCTGCACCTGGGATTTGTATTCATTGCGCTGTTGGCGGCAGCCAATTTGCTTAAACTTAAACGGTTTCCTACCTTTATCCTGGTAACTGCGGGATTATGGGGTTATGCTGGCTTGATCGATTTTAATCCCCCGGTGACCAGGTCTGCGGTGATGGCCACTGTTGGCTTAGCTGCCTACCTTTGGCAGCAAAGGCCAAACGCTCTCAATTCCCTTGCTCTGGCTGCTTTTGTACTCCTGCTCATCGACCCGTCTGTGCTCTTTGAGCCCGGTTTTCAGCTTTCCTTTGCGGCTACTTGGGGAATTATTTATTTAGCTGTTCCTTTGGGAAGATATGTATCTTTCCCTCTGGGATTACGAGAGGCGGTAACAGTACCGCTTGCTGCACAACTGGCCATTTTGCCGCTGGCCGCTTTCTATTTTCAGCAGGCTGCAGCAATGGGAATGATAGCCAACATTTTGGTGGTGCCTCTGGCAGGTCTGGTGGTTTACCTGGGTTTAGCGGGAATGGTCTTGGCTCTGGCTGTACCTGGCATCTTAAATCCCTTTTTTCTGACAGCTGGGGCCTTCTTTTATCCCATCAGATGGCTTCTCGAGCTGCTGTCAGCTCTTCCGGGAGCAGCTTTTCTGGTTCCGCCTCCTCCTCTCTGGCTATGTTTATTGTATTATATTTCAATGCTTGTGCTGGGTTGGGTACTGCGGGAGGGCTTTACGATAAATTTCCCCCATTTTCGCTATCAGTCAGCTGCTGCCCGCAGATTGTTCCCTGCTCTCTTGTTGGTTATCAGCTGTACTGCTATGCTTTTTACAGGCACAGTGAAAAAGTGCCAGGGAGAACTGGAGGTGACCTTTATCAATGTGGGGCAAGGGGATGCCATTTTGGTTCAAACACCAAAAGGGCGGACAATGCTCATTGATGCTGGAGGCAGCCCGTTATACAGCAGTTCTACTTTTGATCCCGGGAGCCAGCTTGTGGTTCCGGCCTTGGCTAAAAGAGGGATCAGGAAATTGGATCTGCTGGTCAACTCACACCCCCATGAGGATCACCTGGGGGGTATCCCTGCAGTGCTCGATTATGTAAAAGTGGAGAGATTTGTCGCTCCACCTGTGGATCACCCAACACCATTGGTTTTAAAGGTACAGCAGCAGCTCAAAGATAAAAAAATCAAGGCTTCTAACCTAACTGCCGGTGCCATCAAACTTGACCCTTCTGTTGAAATTTCGGTTTTATGGCCGGTCCGCCCTTTACTATCAGGAAGCTCCAGTGATGCTAACAACAATTCCCTGGTGCTTTATTTGCGCTATGGGAAGATAACATTTCTGTTCACCGGTGACCTGGAGCGAGAGGCTTTATCCCTCCTGGCTTCATTAAACCAGGAGGGTAAATATCCTGGGGGGATCCGGGCTACTGTCCTCAAAGTGCCTCATCACGGCAGCGCCAGTGGTATCTGCCAGGAATTCGCTGCAGCAGTCAGGCCCCAATTTGCTGTGATCAGCACTGGGAAAAATTCCTTCGGCCACCCGGACAAAAGGACAATCCGTTTCTGGCAGGAACAGGGTGCTAAGGTTTTGCGTACAGATAAAGCAGGAGATATTACCTTTACCACAGATGGTGTGACACTCAGTCTCCAAAACTGATACCGATGGCCCTAGCGGCATGAACCAACTGATGAGCCGGAGGCACAAAGGATGTTTTTTTCGTTGCTTCATGGAGGGGGACCGCGGTGATTTTATTTTCTTTCAAAGCCACCATCAGACCGCTCTCACCGGAGATAGCCAACTCTGCGGCAGCCACACCGAACCGGGTGGCCAGAATCCGGTCTAAGGGTGATGGGGAACCACCCCGCTGAATGTGGCCTAATACGGTTACACGGGTTTCAATCCCTGTGGCCTGTTCGACCAGGTCACCCACCACCTGTCCTATACCCCCCAACCGCAACGGATCTCCGCTTCCCTTGATCCTCTTCCTGACCACCCTTTCCCCATCTGGGCCAGGGGTGCCTTCAGCCACAACAATAACACTGAACAACTTTCCTTCCTCTCTCCTCTGCTGAATCTTTTTAATGATGCCCTCCAGGGACCAGGGTATTTCCGGTATCAGAATAACATCAGCACCACCGGCGATCCCTGACCAAAGGGCGATCCAACCGGCATAGCGCCCCATGACTTCCAGGACCATCACCCTATGGTGTGATTCTGCGGTTGTATGGAGTTTGTCCAGTGCACTGGTTGCTGTGGCCACTGCTGTATCAAAACCAAAGGTTTGATCTGTGGCAGCCAGGTCGTTGTCAATGGTTTTGGGAACACCGATAATTCTCGCACCTTTATCTACCAATTCCTTGGCAATGGAAAGAGTGCCATCCCCTCCGATGGAGATCAGGGTATCAAGTTTTAGTTTGTGAAAATTTTCCAGCAGTTGATCTGACACATCACGATACTGGGTTTCCCCGCTCTTTGTTTTAATAGGAAAATTAAAGGGGTTATCCCGGTTGTTTGTACCCAGGATCGTGCCTCCCCTGTGCAGCAGTCCGGAAATCGCCCTTTTATCAATAGGAATATAGTCTTTATAGATAATCCCCCTATATCCATCCCGAAATCCAAGCACATCAACACCATGGGCAAACAGAGTTTTGGCAGCTGCCCTGATCACCGCATTTAATCCAGGGCAGTCGCCACCTCCGGTTAATATTCCGACACGCATGGTTTTTCCTCCTTTACAGAATAAGGCTGTTATTCCTCTGTATTAGTATTTTACTGGTCAAGCATTATTCCCTGCCCGATACTGCAAATAATACAAGTTATTAACATATTGTATACAAAGGCTTTTGTTTAGCTGATTCACCCCTTAATAGGAAGATGCATGGGAGGGTAAAAATAGTGAGTAATCAAGAGATTATTGAATTGCTGAAGCAGTTAGGACTCAGCGGGGATAACCCAAGTGAAATAGAAAGAAAAATGGAGGAGGGGGGTATTGCCGGCAGTGATAGCTGCCATGCGGGAGAGGTCTTGGACAGCATCGGTTCTGTCAATAACCTAAAAGGGGAGGAAGTGGCAGATTTGGTTCGGGAGTTGACATCAAGCATCAGCGGAGAAAAGCGTCAGGAGCTTAAAGAATATATATCACAGGCAGCGCAGCAGTTGGAAGATGAAGAGCTCTCCCTTGGCCTGCTGAAAGTAATGGAGCTTTTTCTCAAGCAGGATTAACAGGATGGGGGGAAAGGTTATTTAATTTCATGTATAATTTAACTATGGACGCAAAACATCTCAAAACCTGCTGAACATAAATCAGTTGTGGGAATATATGGATTAAGGGGGCTGTGAAGCATGCCTGTCCTGACTTTTACCCAGGCTAGACAAGCCTTAGCCAAAGGGAAATATCCCTTTTTTTTGATTCTACATGGTGAGGCTCACTACCTGTCCAGGAAGCTGATCAGAGAATTGAGAAATCTTCTGGAAAAAAGTGATGAGATAGAGTACCTGGAATGGGATGAAGAAGCAGTTGACGCTGAGATTTTTACCTCATTGACTACTATACCCCTTTGGCTATCCAGGCGTTTGGTGGTGATCAATAATACTCAAACTGCCGAACTGAAAAATTATCTGAAAGTTAATAATCAGCGCCTTGTGTGTGTGCTGCTTTTTGATAATAAACTGAAAAAAAGGGATATCCCTGAAACTGAAAATTGTTGGGTTGTTGAGTGTTCACCTCCAAAGGGCAGGGACCTGATTAAATGGCTGTCTGAAGAGGCAGCAGCCAAAGGCAAGGAACTTCCTGCTTCTAGTATTGAGTATCTGCGTTTTGCCTGTGGGGATGACCCTGCGGTTCTTGCAGCTGAGATTGAAAAAGCTGCTGTCTATCTGGGCAGCGAAAAGCAAATAACTGTAGATATATTAAAAAAGGTCGGCAGCAGAACCGCAAGACGCACCCTTTTTGAATTTGTGGATGCTGTAGCTGAACATAAAAGAAGGGCTGCCCTGGAGATCGCTGGTGAGCTCCTGGCACAGGGTAATCACCCTGTGCTGCTGGTTTCTATGCTTTCCCGTCATTATCTGCAAATGCTGGAGGCAGCTTGCCTTCTAAAAGAAGGAGTTGCTGCCCAGGACCTTTCCTCTCAGATGGGTGTTCATCCATATGTTGGCAAAAAACTAGCCAAACAGTTGCGTGCCTCCAGCATTAAGGAGATAGAAAAGGTTCTTTTTTCTTTGTTGGAACTTGATCTATCGATCAAGCAAGGAAGGGGTTCTCCAGAGTTGTTGCTGGCGGCCTTTTTAGGGGAGGTCTGTTAGGTATATAAAAAACCCCTCTCTTGAAGGGGTTCTTGTTTTTTTCTGCTTATAGCTGAGCCTGATTGAGTTTTCTGGCCAACTGGGATTTTTTGCGATTCCGGGCGTTGGGGTGAATGATTCCTTTAGCGGCAACCTTGTCAATAAGACGAACCGCTTTTTTGAAGGTGACCTCAATATCTTCTTTATTCCCTTCTGCTAGTGCTGCCTCAAATCTTTTGATGGCGGTCTTCATAGCAGACTTGCGAGAAGCGTTGCGCAGGGCACGAACTTTAGCGATCCTCGCCCTTTTTTCCGCGGACCGGCTATTTGCCATTCTCTTCACCCCCTTGTACCATAAAATGAAACCTGCATCATCTGGAGTTTAACTGATGCCAGATAAAAGTTCCATAGAATCTGAGCCTCAAATGAGTCCAGCAGATGTTAACAGCTCACTCAGATTAGGCCAAATATGATGGTATCACGATTAATGGAGATTTGCAAGCATTGATTTTAGTGAGACGGTGTCAACTTTTTATAGGATATTATTTTTCGAGATCATCATAGACTTTTGGATTTTAGAAAACACCATTTCCATTTCGTAGGCCATTTAAGCAACGAAACATAGGTATTACTTTACCCCTATTAAGTATTGTCA
>JAAYWP010000061.1 GCA_012516535.1 Syntrophomonadaceae bacterium
AAGAATCGCTGCCCTTGCTCCCCATGCTGCAGATAAAAAACCTATAGATGGGAGAACCGCAGTTTATATCTGTGAAAACTATAGCTGCCGCCAACCTGTGTCAAGCCCTAAGGAACTGGCCCAAAGGCTCGGTTTCCGATTTTAATATTTCTGGCCTGCTTCTGCTAACAAAAATTCCTTGACAACTCGCCGTTTTCTATTCTTTAGTGGAATAAAAACTGTTATAATAATGAAAGTGTGGAACTATGATGAAACGAGGTTAATGTCCAGTTGAGGGAGAAGAGCACATTTTTTTGCGGTGAATGCGGCTATGAAACCGGAAAGTGGTTAGGACGCTGTCCTAGCTGTGGTTCCTGGAATAGTTTTTGTGAAAAACCGGCGCGGAAAAAGGGCAGCTCTAGAAGAATAACTGGTGAAAGCCAGCAGGCTGTTCCTCTGATAGAGGGGGAAGGTGAAGATTACGAGGAACGTTTTTCCTCAACTTTCGGGGAACTTGACCGGGTGCTGGGTGGGGGTATTGTTCCTGGTTCGGTAAGTTTACTGGGAGGCGCCCCTGGTATCGGGAAATCCACACTGCTGCTGCAGCTGGCCAATGCTGTAGCAGAAGAATACGGCACTGTCTTATATGTTTCCGGTGAGGAGTCCCACAAGCAGGTCAAAATGCGGGCCAGGCGGTTAAAAGCGAACTCGCTCAAGCTTTATTTTCTGGCGGAAACCGATCTGCTGGAGATCTGCCGGGTCATTGAGGAACTTTCCCCTGTGCTGGTGATCATTGATTCCATTCAGACCACTTTCCACCCGGAGCTCCCTATGCATCCAGGCAGTGTTGGCCAACTCCGGGAGTGTACAGCAGAGATTGTGCGCCTCGCCAAGCTGCATGGCACTGCCTGTTTTCTGGTGGGACATGTTACCAAAGAAGGTGTACTGGCAGGGCCAAAAGTTCTAGAACATATGGTGGATGTGGTGCTCTCTTTTGATGGTGACCGACATCAAAATTTACGATTGCTGCGCGGAACAAAAAATCGTTTTGGTGCCACTGATGAGATAGCTGTTTTCGCTATGGAGGAAAGCGGGCTGCAGCAAGTAGACAACCCTTCAGCCTTTTTTTTGGCGGAAAGGGCTAAGGGTGTGCCCGGGTCTGTGGTTGTAGCAGCTGTTGAAGGAACCCGCCCGGTTTTGGTGGAAATCCAGGCTTTGGTCTGCTCAACTGCTTTCGGGTCTCCCCGCAGGGTTGCAACCGGTGTGGATTACAACAGGATGGTTTTAGCAGCGGCTGTTTTGGAAAAACGTTTGGGTTATGCTCTTGCCGACCAGGACATCTATGTTAATGCTGTGGGAGGGCTTAAAGCAGTCGAACCTGCTGTTGATCTGGGGATCTCCCTGGCTCTGGCATCTAGCTACCGCAATAGGCCGGTTGATCAGGATACAGTAGCATTGGGGGAGGTGGGGCTGACCGGTGAGGTGAGAGGTGTCAGCTCGATGGAACAGCGCCTAAAAGAGGTGGTTCGTTTAGGATTCAAACGTGTCTTAGTTCCCGTCAGCAGTATGGAACTGCAGGCTCGCTACCAGAGCATAGAAATAAAAGGTGTCAGAACAGTGCAGGATGCACTTGATCATGCAATATAGTTGGGGGGGCATAATTTGATAGATAAACAGTTACAGATGGCAGATCAGGTTATCGAGGAAGCGGTAAAAGAAGAAAAGGCAGCTAAAGCCAAAAGCACAGCAAAGGAAAATGTCAGAGAAACTAAGGAACACAAAGAGGATAAAGGGGTAGACATCAGAGAAGAATCTGATGACAGCGCCATGATCAGCGCCCTGAAAATGGTTGCTCCCGGAACACCCCTCAGGGAGGGACTGGACAGCATTTTAAGGGCAAAAACCGGGGCCTTAATTGTTATCGGTGACAGTGCTGAGGTTATGGATTTGGTTGAGGGGGGATTTTCTCTCGATGTAGAGTTTACTCCACCTGGTCTTTATGAACTGGCTAAAATGGATGGGGCTATTGTGCTCAGCAGTGATGCCAAACGAATTCTTTTTGCCAATGCTCAATTGGTACCAGATCCTTCTGTCCCATCTGTGGAAACAGGTATCAGACACAGGACTGCAGAAAGGGTTGCTCGCCAGACTGGCGCCCTGGTGATAGCCATATCCCAAAGGCGTGGGGTGATTACCCTGTACAGAGGGGCTAACCGCTACAGCCTGCAGGATATCAGTGTTATCCTTTCCAAAGCCAATCAGGCTTTGCAAACCCTGGAGAAGTACAAGCGTGTTCTGGATAAAGCCCTGGTCAATCTGACAGCTCTGGAGTTTGACGACCTGGTTACCGTCTATGATGTGGTCTGGGTGGTACAGCGTGGGGAGATGGTTCTGCGCATTGAACGGGAACTGGACAACTATGTCAGTGAGTTGGGTAGTGAGGGGCGTTTGATCATCATGCAGATGGAGGAATTGGTGGCCAATGTGCGGGATCAATTGCTCTATGTAATCCAGGACTACCTTGAAGATGGTGGAAAGAGGGCTCAAGAGGTACTCTATACCATCGGCAGCTGGTCTGCAGATGAGCTACTTGATCTATCCAATATCAGCCGTGCCATGGGTTGGGGCGCAGGTGCAAACAACCTGGAGCTTTCCGTTTATCCACGGGGATATCGTATTTTGCAGAGGATCCCTAGGTTGCCGGGAGCGGTTATTGAAAATCTGGTCAATAGATTTGGTAATTTACAGAATGTTATAAAGGCAACAATTGAGGAACTGGATGATGTAGAAGGCATTGGTGAGATCAGGGCCAGGGCCATTAAAAATGGTCTGCGCCGGCTTCAGGACCAGGTTATGCTTGAAAGATATATGTAAAGAAGTATTGTTCATTGAGTTTTAAGTAAGGTTGAAGATTCTTAGTGTGGTTAGTTTGTGATGCTCTTTGAGAAAAATGTCATAGAGGTTCAGGTCAAGCAGGTTGCAGAGAGCAGTCATGTAGAACAGGGTTTTCCCGAGCTCTGTTTCAATCATTTCTCGACAATCATTACATATCTTGCCGTTAAGATGGGTTTCGAAATAATCTTTTAGTTCCAGAAGTGAAGCATCAGAAGGTATTTGCTGCTTTTTAGCTTTTATGGTGATACAGCCGCAATTTGTAACAGCTTTAACAGTGGCTCTGTTAGTGCGAGCACATGCTTCCTGAAATTTTGATAAAACATCTAATATGCTGTGGTGCCTAATTAATAACTCTGAGACGGTTTTCTGGAACTCATCACAAATTAAATCCTTCATCAAGTAGACCTCCTCACACCCGATTCGCTGATTAGAATTATTATAGCTCCAGCCATCTAGTGTTGTCAATGTCGCCTGCTGTTTACCTGCCCTTATTTAATAGTCCCTTGGCATCTCTCTCCTGATTTTGACAGTGATCACTTCTTCTGTTATAATAAATATATTATAATATTATGACTCCAGGAGGCCGGCTTAAGATGTTTAAAATTGGTGATCATATTGTTCACCCAATGCACGGCGCCGGGGTAGTGGAGGGTCTTGAAAAACGCGGAGAACAGCTTTATTTTGTGCTTCGATTGTTTTCAGGCAATTTGAAAGTGCTCGTTCCAGCTGATAAGGTTAAAAAGCTGGGAGTGCGCCGTGTTATTCAGAAAAATGAAATTCCCAGTGTTGTAAAGGTTCTACAAAAAGAGGACCATGATGATAATATTCCTAACTGGAATCATCGCTATAGGGCAAACCTGGAAAAGATCAGGACCGGAGATGTTTTTGCTGTTGCCGAGGTTGTCCGCTCTTTGATGCGCCAGGACCAAAAGAAGGGTTTGTCTTCAGGGGAGAAGAGGATGTTGGAAAGCGCCTTTCAAATACTGAGCAGCGAACTGGTCCTGGCGGGAAATATGGAATTGGGTGAAGTGGAGAATATGATTAAAGATGCAGTTGCTGAAGGTTAAAGTAAAAAAAGCGCCTTATATTTAGGGCGCTATTTCTATCATTAGACAAACAATGCCCTTGATGGCATTGGATATCTTGCGTATAATGGTTTATGGTAATAGCCAAAATAAGGAATGAAAGGGAGGTGAGATCATATGCTGAGAAAGGTATTCAGAGTCATAATAACTTTGCTAGGGGCAGGTATTGGGTATGCCTTGAGTCTTATGCTTGCCCGGATAGGTTTTATCAACGAACTAGTAGTTGCTACAGGTTATGCCTGGTATACTATTGTGGCTTTTTTTGTTCTGGCTGCCGGATTTGTTGGATTTATACTGGCACCCCGGTTAACAGATATAACTCTAAAGGTTATTGATTTCCTAGAAGGAGCTTTACAGCGCATGCCGCTGCAGGATCTGATCGGGGGTGCTGCTGGACTTATCATCGGTCTTGTTATTGCCAACCTTCTTGGTGCTCCTTTAGTTAACATTCCCTGGGTAGGGCCCTATATTCCTATTATTTTCAGTGTCTTGTTTGGATATCTGGGTTTAAGTTTGGGCATCAAGAAGAAAGAGGAACTGAGAGGGTTAATGTCCATGTGGAGAGCCGGCTCAAAACAAGGACGCGGTGATGGTGGAAAGGGTGTTGATAAGGTACTTGATACCAATGTGATTATCGATGGAAGAATCGCAGACATTTGCCGGACGGGTTTTCTTGAAGGGACACTGATCGTTCCTCGTTTTGTTCTGGAAGAACTGCAGCATATCGCTGATTCCTCAGATCTGCTCAGACGTAATAAGGGAAGGCGAGGATTGGATATTTTAAACCAGATGCGCAAAGAGCAGGGGATAAAGATAGAGATTCGTGATTTCGATGGGTTGGATAATAAGAAAGATGTGGATTACAGGCTGATCCAGGTCTGTAAGCGTCTTGATTGTCCTGTTGTGACCAATGATTTCAATCTCAATAAGGTTGCTGAACTGGTAGGTGTCAAAGTACTCAATATCAATGAATTGGCTAACGCTGTTAAGCCATTGTTCCTTCCGGGTGAAGAAATTAACGGAGTTGATGTTATTCGCGATGGCAAAGAGAGTGGACAAGGTGTTGCTTACCTGGAGGATGGAACCATGATCGTCATCGAAGGGGGGAAGAAGTACATCGGCCAGCGCATCAATGTGGTGGTCACCAGTGTGCTTCAGACCTCTGCTGGGCGAATGATCTTTGCTAAGCCAAAGATGGCTTTCAAGGATTCTTCTTCAGCTCAGCCCTATCATGAGGTGAATATGATTGGGTAAAGTTGGGGGTATAATTTTAGCTGCCGGTAAGGGGGAACGGATGGGTTCCCCCTTAAATAAGGTCTATCTGCCTTTGGGTGATGACCCGGTTATTGTGCACAGCCTCAGGGTTTTTGAGAATTCCAGCATGGTAAGTACCTATGTCATCGCTGCAGCAAAAAGTGAGCTTTCTTACTGCAGGACGCTTCTCTCTTCTTATTCTCTGCCCAAACTGGCTGGGATCGTCCCTGGGGGTGATATCAGGCAGGAATCTGTGGCTGCAGGTCTCAAAGCTCTCCCTGAGGACTGTGAGCTGGTGGTTGTCCATGATGGTGCACGTCCTTTACTCACAAAGGAGGTCCTGGAAGGGGGGCTGCAGCGGGCTCAACTGTCAGGAGCTGTGGTAGTGGCTGTTCCTGCCAAAGATACCATCAAACTTGTTGAGGGGGAGAAGATCAAGGCCACACCCGAGCGTTCTTCCCTTTGGCTGGCCCAAACCCCTCAGATCTTTCGCAGAACACTCTTGCAGGAGGCCCTGGATGCAGCTAGGGCTTCAGGATACCAGGGAACTGATGATGCTTCTGTGGTAGAGCGGTTAGGGCACCGGGTAGATATTTACCCTGGCTGCTATAATAATATCAAGATCACCACACCGGAGGATATTAATATTGCCAGAGCACTGATGGGGATGCCTGTTACAGAAAGCCCCGAACCGCTGGTGCGCACCGGTTTAGGCTATGATGTGCACCCTTTTGAGCAGGGGCGCCCCCTTTATCTGGGTGGGGTCAGAATACCAGAGGAGACGGGTTTAATGGGGCATTCAGATGGGGATGTCCTGCTCCATGCTTTGATTGATGCCTGCCTGGGAGCTGCAGGGCTGCCCGATATCGGTCATTATTTTCCTTCCTCAGATCCCCGTTGGGAGGGGGCATCCAGTTTGGCACTGCTCTCCATTACACAGAGGATTTTAGCAGGTGAGGGTTACCGGCTAGTGCAGCTTGATCTGGTTGTTGCTGCCCAAAAGCCACGGCTGGCCCCTTACATCGAACAGATCCGTTCCTTAATTGCCGCTGTCTTGGGTATTCCGGTGACCTCAGTCGGCCTCAAGGCCACAACAACTGAGGGACTTGGTTTTGTGGGCAGGGGAGAAGGGATAGCCTGCTGGGCAATTGCCGCAGTGCAAAAACAAAAAAAACCCTCTCTTTAAACAGGAGAGGGTTTGTTGATTTTGCAGTGTATCTTTAATCTTTGGGCTTAAAGAAAGTAAAGACTTGAAAAACCATGATTATTACAACAAGGAACAGCAGCCCCAGTGCTCCCCAAATCGCAAAATTACCGATGGTTTCTTCCACTGTTCATCCCCCCTTTGAATTTATACAATGCAAGGGTTGTGCCAGGAAGCATTAATAGGGGTTAAAGGATTATATCACTTAAGTAGTTTCACAAATAGTTGCATTATGGTTCCAATCAGTTCAAATAAGTTTCATGTGTTGCAGTGGCTGTTTTTTTATTCTTTAACTAGTATTACCATCAAACTGTAGTGTATACAGATCACTGGCAGAGGGATGTAAAAAGGAAGAAAAACAGAATAGGATTTTATAATCTATTGTAATATATTGTATTTTTTCAATCGCCTCCAGAGTGTTGTGCGGCTGATTCCCAATATCTGTGCGGCCTTTTTTTTGTTGCCACCGGCGGCCGCTAGGGCTTTTAAAATTGCAGTTTGGCTATCAAGGTCGGTTTTTAATGTCAGTTCTTGCTCATATATGTTTTCATATTGGAAAGATGGGGAGGGAGAAACTGTTATGTAATCGGGTGAGGAGATCATCAGTGATTCTGTGATCAAGTCTGCCGATATGTAGTTGCTGTCAGTCAGGATCACTAACCGCTCCATAATATTCTGCAGTTCTCTGGTGTTGCCGGGCCAGTCGTATTGATACAAAAGCTCAATTCCTTTCGGTTCGATCCTTTTAATGTTTTTATTGTACTTTTTACAAAAGGTGTTCAGAAAGTAATCCAGAAGAAAAGGGATGTCTTCACGCCGTTCTCTGAGCGGAGGCACAACCAGTGACAGCACATTGATTCTGTAAAAAAGGTCTGCCCGGAACAGTTTTTCCTTAACTAATTTTCTTAAGTCGCTGTTGGTTGCGGCGATCACCCGCACATCCACAGTGATCAGCCGGTCATCACCCAACCGCATGATCTCACGCTCTTGGAGTACTCGCAGCAGTTTGGTTTGCAGTTTGTCAGACATCTCACTGATCTCATCAAGGAAAATGGTGCCCCCATCAGCCATCTCAAAATAGCCTCTTTTGCCTCCTTTTTTTGCTCCGGTAAAAGCTCCTTCTGCATAACCAAATAACTCACTCTCCAAAAGATTATCAGGTATTGCTGCACAGTTGACTGTGATAAAAGGCCCATCTCTGCGGGAGCTTACATTATGAATGGCATGGGCGAAAAATTCCTTTCCTACCCCGGTTTCCCCGTAAATGAGCACTGTGGCATCAACATCTCCGAAACGGTATGCTTTTTCTATTGCATCTTTTATTTTACTGCTGTTTCCGAGAATATCCTTAAAGGTGTATTTGGCTACATGGCCTAGATTTCGTCTTTTTCTTTTAGCAATATCAGATCACCCCCTGTACTGAAGGTGCAGTCATGGAGCCATAGTATTGTAAAAAAACCGCTGGACATAAACAGCGGTTTTATTAAGGATTATGTGGTGAACGCTGAAAAAGTGTTTGTTAGGTCAGTTCTCTGGGATAAACAGCGAATAGTTCTCGTGCCTCTTCCATGTTGGTATCTGGAGCAGGTATGATTAAGTCAGATTCCACCAGTTCATCATCGGGAAGTTTTGTCCCCCTGCTTTCTACAAAACGGACCACCTCCTGCAGGCATTTAGCAAATTGAGCTTCATCTCCTGCAGTGATGGCATCCAGTAGGGAATCATCCATAGCATCCAGTTCAGCCAGACTGCTGCCTTCCAATTTATACTGTCCCTGTGTAAGTACTCTGATAATCATTGCTCACCCACCTCTTTTTTCAAACGTGCCAGTTCATCATCAACACGCCCAGCAGCCTGCATCTTCTTTAATTCTGCTTCTACACTGTCCTTTTCTCCGAAAGTATCGTCCAGTATTCCTGAGGCGATCATTTCATCGATCGCTGCCGCACGGGCCTGCATCTCCTCTGTTTTATGTTCAGCTCGTTCGATGGCAAGGCCCACATCAGCCATTTCTTCTGAGAGCCCGGTCAAAGCTTCACCGATCTTTACCTGTGCCTCAGATGCTGAATACTGAGCTTTGATGACCTCCTTTTTGGTACGGAAGGCTTCTACTTTAGCCCGCAGGCGGTTTTCCACCTGAGTCAGTTTTTCCTGTTCCTGCTGAAGGCTGTTTACCTGCTGTTCTAATCCTTGGATCTGCTGCTCAATTGCTACCTTGCGTTCCAGTGCCATCCGGGCCAAGTCTTCCCGTCCCTGCCGCAAAGCCTCTTTTGCCTGTTCATCGAGCTTGTTCAGGTCATTTTTCAGCTTGACGGTCTGCAGTTCAAGCCTTTTTTTGGCTGTGACCACATTGGTGATGTTTCTTCTCACATTCTGCAGTAGTTCAAGCTGCTTTTCATAGGAATAATCAAGTGTCTCCTGGGGATTTTCCATCCGATCAACGATCTTGTTGATTTTCGACTTAAAAACGGTGGATATGCGCGCTAACAGTCCCAATAGTTATCCTCCTTTATAACTGATATTTTTTCTCACCTTGTTACTGGACAAAAACCGTTTTATCTGTTTTAGTGTGCTCCTTTGGCCCTATTATTACCATCATTATCCAGCAGCATACATAAAACGCCATTACACCGGACAGCCCCAGAGAGGATACCAAAAGCTTGTATCCTTTTCCCAGGGCAATTCGTTTTCCAGCATAGTAAAAACCCGCTGTTCCAATGAGTAGTTACGCTGTTTCCTTTGATTATCTGCAGGGATGAAAGGGTAGAAGCTGCCCCGTTTGTAGTAGTAGATTAGGTAGAGCTGTTCATTCGATTTTTCCTGCTTAAAGGGGAAGACTGCTGCCAGCAGCTGGGTATCATAGCCATTTTCTTTGAGGGTCTGCGCAGATAGGTGTACTAGCTGTACCAGGTCATCCCAGTCCGGATCAGCAAAGAGCAGCCATGTATAGCCGTATTTATCATTTTGAATGGAGAGTTTTGATTTTGTTTCACTGATGGTCAGTTGAAGGAGTTCACGCAGTTCTTCAGCTGCTGTTTGGTAATATAAGCTTGTTGCAGGTTTGATGACCAGTCCGCACTTACCTGCCGGAGTCCATCCCAATTCAGTAAAAGAGATAATCGCTGTAGACAGCGCAAAAAAGGGATCAAGTTTTGCTTTGGGTGGAACATTTCTGCGAAAAATGGCATCAAAAAGCCCCATCTTAACCCCTCATCTGCCGTTCCAGCTCACGGAGATACGCCAGGCGCCGTTCTAAAGATGGGTGGGTGGAAAAGAGCTCTGCCAGGGCATCTCCTTTGAGAGCGGGAATAATGAAAAAGGCATTCATCCCCTCTGCCTGCCTCAGATCCCGTTCAGGTATATACTTCATTGTTCCGCTGATTTTGATCAAGGCATCACGCAGCAGGCCTGGGGACCCTGTTAAAAAGGCTGCTCCCCGGTCAGCTGAATACTCCCTATAGCGGGATATGGCCCTGATCAGGAAGAAGCTGATCAGATAAACCAATAGGGAAACCAGGTAAATCAGTACGTATGAACCCCGTTCCTCCCGGTCCCGGCCAAAACCGCCGAAAAAGAAGAAGTTCTGTACTATAAAAGAGGCCACTGTTGCAAAAAAGCTGGCTATAGTCATCACTGCCACATCCCTGTTTTTGATGTGGCTGATTTCATGTGCCAGTACAGCTTCAACCTCTTGGGGTGTCAGTTGCTGCATCAGCCCGTGGGTAACAGCCACCACAGCATTCCTGGGGTTTCTACCTGTGGCAAAGGCATTGGGTATACGAGTAGGCATGATAGCTACCCGGGGTTTAGGTATACCAGCCAGCATAGAGAGACGCTCTACCATAGCGTGAAGTTCAGGTTCCTTAGCTGGTGAAACCTCTTTAGCTCCGGTGCTGGCCAATACCAGTTTATCGGAAAAGTAGTACTGGGCCAGCAGCATGGCACCGACAATGAGAATAATAAAGGTGGTACTGACGTCAGCATACCAGAGAACCATGGCGAAAAGGAGGTAAACAGCAGCTAGTAGGAACATTGTCAGAAACATTCTTGCTTGTAACTGGTAGTCAACGGGAAAACGACGCTGATTCATGGATCGATATACTCCTTTCCCCAGATATTGCTGTTATGCATCATTATACGGTTTATTGCCTGAAGTTGTCAATTCTTAAGCTGCCATCAAAATAAGGGCTGTTATAAGGAGAATGAACAAGAAGAAGATAAGTAACAGCAGTATACCCGGAATAATAAAGGTCACAATAGCTCCTCCTGTGGAGATCTGCTGGCTTTCCCTGATGGCTATGATTTGGAGAACGATCACCCAGATAGTTGTAGCAAATCCGATTATACTGCTCAGGAGATAGCCTGCTATACCTCCTAAAGATGTTACAGCCATCAGAGGCGCTCCCAGAAAATAGGGGGTGGATGCATAGCCCAGCCCTGCCAGCAGACCTGGAATGGTTCCCTTGCCATTGAATAATTTTGCGAACAGAAAAAAGAGCAGCCCTCCCAAGACCCAGAAGATCAGGTCACCGGACAGTGATGAGAAAAAAGCTGCTGTGGGCGAGTCCAGAGCCGATGAGAAGTGATCTACAGATGAGCCTGTGAACTTTCCCAGTTGTCCTAATAGTTCCTGTTCTGGGGCTGCTAGTTTGCTTAACCATTTAAGAACTGAGACCAATAAAACGATGAGCAGTCCCTCTTTCCACAGTTCAGCCTCAGCTGTCTGTTGCAGGGTTTCCCTAGGTGACATAATAACGCCGATAATACGTTCCCACATTTTCTCTCCCCCTAAAATTGAATTGTTGTATAGGCAGGAAGTAAGAGAGGTTTTTGTGACAAAAAGCCGAAGCGCTGAAAAATGTCGAGAAAACCCGGTTTGCGCCGGTATTCGACGACCTCTGGTTCACCTTTAATCCCTGCTAAATCCGCTGCCAGTTGGATAGCCTCCCTTTTTCCTCCCAGTTCATCAACCAGCCCTACCTCTTTGGCCTGATTACCTGTGAAGATCCTACCATCTGCCAGTTTTCGCACCTGGTCCAGGGACATACCGCGCCCTTCAGCTACTGCCTTGATGAATTGTTGATAAGCGTCATCAATGATTCCTTGCATAATCTCTTCCTCTTCAGGAGTCAGAGGGCGTGATGGTGAGAGCATGTCTTTGAAGGTGCCGCTTTTGAAAACACGCTCCTTGTAACCGATCTTATTATAGAGTTCCTCCAAATTGGGCACAGTAGAGATCACCCCGATACTCCCGGTCAGAGAGGATGGGCCAGCAACGATCTTGTCGGCAGCTGCAGCTACATAATAGCCGCCTGAAGCCGCTGTATCACCAAAGGAAGCCACCACTTTTTTACCGGATTTTTTCACACGGAGGACCTGTTCATAAAGCTCCTGGGATGCGTTGGCGCTTCCCCCAGGTGAGTCGATCCGCAGCACAACCGCATCCAGGGAATCATCTTTTTCAGCGTTTTCCAGGTAATGCATAGTTAAACTTGTGCTGGACCCAGTTCCCCAGATGGGTGTTTCCTGGGTAGAAGTGATGGCTCCTGTAAGATAGATCACTGCTACTTTACCGGATCCGGCAATGGTGCGGGTGCTTTCCTTTTCTTCTTTATTGGCCAGAACTGCCGCTACCAGTGTAATCAATATGCTTACAGCCACAAGGATAATACCTTTTTTTCTGGTATCCAATTTAATACCTCCTTTTTGCGTTTCTAAAATATTATGATCAGAGAAATTGAACTAATACTGCCCATTTCTCTCCAAAACTAGGATTTTGATGTGGGGAGAAAATCACGCAGCAGTGCTGACCGGGAGATCCAGATCTCTTTGGGGACAAGGGTTTTTTTCTTGGGATGTAACCAACTTAAGGGGTGGATAAGTACGAAAAGCGGCAGTTGACCAATCTGGTAGCATAAGCGCCAAAAAGTAGAATTGATCTCTCTGATATCAAAACCAAGAAGCCGTGCTCCCTGATGAAAGATGGTAATTCCAAAAAAAGCTTTGATCATCTGATCTATCTTATTCTGCTGCACCATTTCAGCCAGTTGGGTTAGTTCCTGTTTCATTTCTTTTTTAATTTTCATTACTGCCTGGACATCACTGCTGGAGTTCCGTAAAATATTGAAAAATGCGCTGTTGGACAGATGCAGTTCCCCAATACTATCTCCAGGGCGAACTAAAGTGCCGTCGCGCAGTTCAAATTCCGGTCCCCGGTACTGCCTGAGATTAACGTGCAGCTGCCCTCTGCTCTTATCTTTTTTATTTTTGAAAATCTCCAGGAGGGCGATAGTGAACTCCCGCCAAATCATTTTTCTCATGGAACAGCACCTTTCCCGGATTTTCAGTACAGACTCTATTCTGTTTTTCTTTAATAATTCCTGCCTCTATTCTATTATAGTTAATTTTGGAAAACATTAAATAATTAATGCCAGGGCATTTTTACCCTGGCATTTGGTAAAGGATCTTTATTCATTCTTTTCTTCTTTGGGCTTACCTACCATATCTAAAAATGGCTTGATTAAATCTATGGGTAGGGGGAAGATAACTGTACTGGACTGGTTAACTGCTATCTCCCGCAGTGTCTGGAGGTAGCGAAGTTGGATAGTAGCCGGGTTTTTGGAAATGATCTCTGCTGCCTCTGCCAGGGTTTTGGATGCCTGGAACTCACCATCAGCATGAATCAGTTTGGCTCTTCGTTCACGCTCTGCTTCGGCCTGGGCTGCCATTGCCCTTTGCATATTAGGTGGGAGTTCAACATCCTTAACCTCTACAGTGCTCACTTTTATCCCCCAAGGCTCAGTGCCTTCATCAATGATATTTTGGAGGCGCTGATTGATGGCATCCCGGTGTGCCAGCAGTTCATCAAGCTCTGACTGCCCCAGTACACTCCTCAGGGTTGTTTGGGAGAGTTGGGAGGTGGCTTTGATGAAATCATAAACCTTGATCACAGAATCTACCGGGTTCAATACCCGGAAATAAACCACTGCATTTACTTTGACCGTAACATTATCCCTGGTGATGACCTCTTGTGTGGGAACATCCATGGTAATCACCCGTAGGTCAACCTTCTGCATCCTTTCAATACCGGGGATCAAAAAGATGATGCCTGGCCCCCGGGCTCCTACACAACGGCCCAGGCGAAAGATAACACCTCGTTCATATTCCTGCACAATGCGCAGGGAGGAGGCTAAGAGCATCAGGAGAAGAACAACTAAAAAAGTATAACCCATAATTCACCAGGAGTGCTTTAGCACTGCCCGGAACTCACCCCTTTCTTAAAGTATTATGACTTTTTTTGTTGTTTGACATACCTTCGGCTGTGGTTATTTATAGCGCTGTACTTTCAAGCGCAGGCCGTCAATGCCGGTGATCACCACCTTTTCTCCTTTCTTGATATCACCTTCTGTGCTTACCGCATTCCAGAGTTCCCCTTCAGCGAAGACAAAGCCTGCAGGTGTCAGGTCTGTTCTGGCTGCGGCTTCCCTACCGATCAGTGCTTCGGCTCCTGTTGTCACCCTGCGTTTCTGGCCCCTAACTACAGCTGTGATCAGCAGGGCCATCAACGCAGCAAAGATGATGGTGGTGGTTACAATCAAGGAGATATTGATTCCTATCCCTGGGGGTCCACCGCTGAACAGCAGCAGGGAACCGGTAAGAAAAGAAATGACCCCACCTGCTCCTAGTAGCCCGTGGCTTGCTACAAAAACTTCTGTGATGAAAAGACCAAAAGCTAAGATGATCAAGAGAACTCCTCCCCAATAGGCGTCCAGTGTGCCCAGAGAATAAAGCCCCAGCAGCAGAGAGATGGCCCCCACAACACCAGGGAAAATAAGTCCTGGATTGTAGATTTCCACCATCAGCCCAGCCATACCGATGGTCATCAGGATATAAGCCAGGTCCGGATTGCTCAGGGTAAGAAGTGTGTCTTCAATAAAGTTCATAGGAACCTCTACCAATGGGGCATTCTTGGTCTCAAGCTTAACAGTGGTGCCGCCGGCTAAAGTGACAGTTCTGCCATGGACCTGTTCCAGCAGGTCATTTAAATTCTCAGCTCTGAGATCAATGATGTTCAGCTTCAGGGCTTCACTGTCTGAGTATGATTTGCTTTCCAGCACCGCCTGTTCCACCGCGTCAGCATTCTTACCCCGCATCTGGGCCAGTGATCGTGCCCAGGCTGCTGCATCTTCGGTTATTTTTTCACTGGGAACATCCTGTGCCTCACCACTCTGCCCGATTGATACCGGATGGGCTGCACCAATGCGGCTGCCGGGTGCCATAGCGGAAATATGGGCAGATACTGTGATAAAGGTTCCTGCAGAACCAGCCCATCCTCCAGATGGTGAAACATAGACAATCACCGGAACCTCTGCATTGACAATGTAGGAGACCAACTCCTGAGTGGCGGTATAGAGCCCACCGGGTGTGCTCAACTGAATCACACAGGCTTGGGCACCGATATCTTCCGCGTGAAGAATGACCCGCTCAATGTATTTAGCTGTTATTGGGACAACAGCCCCTTCATAGCGGGCAACTACCACAGCTTTGTCTGCATCAGCCTCTGCCAGCCCTGTTAATGGCTGGCCTACAAGCGCTGTCAAAAAAATAATCAGGAATAAAATTTTGAGCAGTATATTAGTAAATAACCCAGCTGATCTCCTCATCTTCAACTGTTCCTCCTATATGGTTTGTTATCCGTATTCTACGTTATCATTGCAACTCCCTTTTTTTTATTTTATGGAAACAGAAAAAACGATGGCCGCTATGGCCATCGTTAAAATTTGTTACAGCAGATCAAGGACACAATGATTCCAAGTGTTTCATGCAGAAAAAGACCAGGCGGAAATTTGCCAGCTACTTGAGATCCTTTCCGCACAGGGGAGCATCTACTGTTGTGGAAAATCCTTTTTTTCTTTGGCAAGTGCTTGCTGACCTGCCTCAATTAGTTTTTTTACCATTTGGCCGCCTATTTTACCCGCTTCACGGACCGAGAGCTGTTCACCGGCATTGGCCAGATCATCTTCCAGCCCCAATTCCCGGGCGGTTTCCCATTTCAACTGTTCATGAGGTCCTGACTTCTTTTTTGTTTTCTTTTTTGTTTTTGCTGTTTTTCCCTTTGGCATTTTCATCACCTCACGATTTATTTTTTCCTTAAATATAGAAAATATGATTTCTCAGCAATTGACTGTACATGGCTTGGAGTGGTAGAATGACTGCAAAAAATGACTTTTTTTAGTATGTAGGGAGAAAGGGGCTTGGTGAATATTGAAAATGAGAGGCCGTTTATTATTATTCTGTTGTTTATGCTTATTGGTGTCTAGTATGATTTTTGTTTTTTATGGTTGCGCTCAACAGGAAAGTGAGCCCCAGCTCCCTGTTGAAGCTGTTGAACCGCCAGATACAGAGGTTGAAGAACCGGGTGTGACCGATCCTTTAACCGGACAGCAGGTGAGCGAAGTTGGAGCTTTGATTGCTGTTATGGTAGATAATCTTGGTCCAGCTAGGCCCCAAACAGGTCTGGGAGAGGCTGGTGTGGTCTATGAGATGGAGGCTGAAGCGAAAATCACCAGATTTATGGCTCTCTTTGCGGGAGATCCCCCATCGGTGGTTGGGCCTGTGCGCAGCGCCCGCAGTTATTATCTGCAGGTCTGTAAGGAATGGGATGCCATCTATGCTCATGTGGGCGGGTCAAATGATGCTATAGCCAAGATTAAGCGTTGGGGGATCAGGGATTTAGACCAATTCGCCAATAAAGGAGAGTTCTGGCGGGATAAATCGAGGAAGGCACCGCATAATGTTTATCTCAACATAGATAAAGCTACAGAAGGCAGGGAGCCGATGACAGATCCCCATTGGCGGTTCGGTGATCTGCCTGATGGAGCTCCGGCTTATCAAAAGATTTCCTTTAACTATGGGAATAATAATAGTGTTTCTTATGAGTTTGCAGCAGATAAGAAACGCTATCTGCGTTATATCAACGGTTCTCCTCACAGCGACCGGGAGAGCGGTGAACAGATTGCTGTTACCAATGTAGTGCTGCAATATGCTGATCATCACTACAGGGGGGATGGGTCTGCCCGCATCGATATACAGCTGATCGGCAGCGGCAGGGCTGAGTATTTTTTGGCAGGACAGTATGAGGAGGGCAGCTGGCGTAAGGATTCTATAGATTCTCCCACAAAATTTTACGACTCAAATGGTCAGGAAATTATTTTCCCCAGAGGCAATACCTGGGTTCAGGTGCTGCGTCCACAGACAGCGGTAGAGAAGTTGTAAGGTGGTTAATGGAGCATCCGAAATAGAGATGATTGTTGAGGTTGAGTAAATTAGGAGAGTTGTATTAAATGTCAGCGATTATTTATACAGGACTGATCTTTTTATTTGGCGCACTTTTGTGTGCCATTGTTTTTTATATGCCTCTGTACTTAAAAACATAATGGTAATGAAAGCTCATCAAGAGGTATTGTGTGAGTTTTTGTCGAAATAAAAAAATGGGGCCAAGGAATGTGAATGTGTTGCCAAATCAGAGGAAAGGTGGTAGATGGAGATGAAAAAATTTGAGTATCTTAAACCGAAAACAATTGAAGAAGCTTTGGGCTACCTGGATGAAAACGCAGATGAGAAGAAAGTGATTGCTGGCGGCACAGACCTGATGGTTAAACTAAAGAATAATAAAATAGACCCTGATCTAGTAATCGATATTTCAGAGATAGAAAGCTTAAAAGGCATCTACAGGGAAGATGGCTTTATTGTAATCGGAGCAGCAACCACACTTACAGAAATCGCGGAAAGCCCTTTATTAAAAGAATACTGCCCTATTTTACCCCAGGCGGCTGCATCTGTAGGGGCGGCCCAAATAAGAAATCGAGGAACCATAGGGGGTAATGTTGCTAATGCCTCCCCTTCAGCTGATACTGTTCCTGCTTTAGTAGCTCTAGGAGCAGAAGCGACTCTAATGAGCAGGGAACAGGAAAGAAAGATAGCTTTGGAAGAGATGTACGCTGGACCGGGCAAAACTTTAATAAGACCAAATGAACTGCTTACCTCTCTCTCTTTTCCGGAACCAAAGGGGAGCTGGGGAGGGGTATTTTTTAAGCTGGGTAAAAGAAAAGCACAGGCCATTTCTATTGTTAACGGTGCTGTGCGAATAACAGTTGATGATAGCAGGAGCAGGTTTAAAGATGTGCACATCGCTTTTGGGGCAGTGGCACCAACTGTACTGCGAATCAGGGAAGCAGAAGGGAGTTTAATGGACAGGGAGATCAGTTGCGAAAATATAAAAAAGGCAGCTGAAATAGTGAAGAGTAAGATAAGTCCGATAACAGATGTGAGGGCTACCGCAGAATACAGGAGAGAGGTCAGCGGTAATCTCTTTATACAGGCGGTGTGCGATTCTTTAGGGCAATTGGGGATCTCGCTCTCAATGCAGTGTTAATATGAAATCTTTGGGGAATGAACCATGAAAAAAAATCTATTTTTAACAGGCAGAAAAATGTGCGGTAAATCAACTCTGATCAAAAGAGAAATAGAACCCTACCTTTATGCTGTGGGGGGGTATTTTGTCCAGCGCCTCTTTTGCTCAGGTAAGAAGATCGGTTTCAAAATGGTGGAGGTGCGGGAACAAGTTGATTATACCTTGAATAAAGAAATAGATTCCATCAGCAAAGAAACAGATTTGGTGGTTTACCTCAGTGAAAGCGGCCGCCAGGAGTCTTGCATCGAGACCTTTGAAAAGACCGGGGTGGCCATTCTGGAGAGAGGTTATCGAGAGGGAAAAAAGCTAGTCTTGATGGATGAGTTGGGAAGGGTAGAACAGCATGCCCCGCGTTTTCGAAATATGGTGGAGATGCTGCTTGATGCCCCGATCTTTGTATTGGGGGTATTAAAAAAAGAAAAAAACCCCTTCCTAGATGGAATACGTGAGCGTGATGACCTGTTGGTCATCGATCTGGATAGCTGGGATTATCAGGAGGCGGTTGAGAAGGTGCGAGAGTTTTTATCGGAAACTGGGCTCATTGATAAGTCATAAGCGGTTAGAAAGTAAAAACCCCTGGTTCGCGAACCAGGGGTTTTTGCTTATATTTAGTAATCCATACCCATGCCGCCCATATTTGGCATCGGTGGCATATTTTCTTTTTTCTCAGGAATCTCAGTGATTAGAGCCTCAGTGGTAAGGAGCATAGATGCGATACTGGCAGCATTTTGCAGTGCGCTTCTGGTTACTTTCAGCGGGTCAACAATACCTGCCTTTACCATATCAACATACTCTTCGGAGAGGACGTTAAAGCCCACACCTGGTGCAGACTCTTTAACATGCTCAATAACCACTGAACCCTCCAGCCCTGCGTTTTCAGCCAGTTGACGCAGCGGTTCCTCGAGAGCACGGCGCACGATCCTGACACCTACTGCCATATCCCCTTCTACATCAATATCATCAAGGGCCGGGATAATATCCACCAGGCATGTGCCACCGCCAGGGATGATCCCTTCCTCAACAGCAGCCCGGGTAGCTGAAAGCGCATCCTCGATGCGGTGCTTTTTCTCTTTCAGTTCGGTCTCTGTAGCTGCACCAACCTTGATCACAGCCACACCACCGGACAGCTTTGCCAGACGCTCCTGCAGTTTCTCCCGGTCATAGTCAGATGTGCTGTCTTCGATCTGTTTTTTGATCTGGTTGACGCGCATCTGGATGTTCTCACTGCTGCCGTAGCCTTCAACGATTGTGGTATTTTCTTTGTCAATTCTTACTTTTTTGGCGCGGCCAAGGTGTTCGAGCTCTACATTCTCCAGCTTGTAGCCCATATCCTCGCTGATAAACGTTCCATTGGTGAGAATAGCGATATCCTCTAACATGGCTTTGCGGCGGTCTCCGAATGCTGGTGCCTTAACAGCAGCGCACTGCAGAACTCCTCGCAGTTTGTTGACCACCAGTGTAGCCAATGCTTCTCCTTCAATATCTTCAGCAATGATCAGGAGCGGCTTCCCTGTACGGGCAACCTTCTCCAGCAGAGGAAGCATATCGCCGACAGCAGAGATTTTCTTTTCATAAATGAGGATGTAGGGTTCTTCTAACTCTACTTCCATGGTCTCAGAGTTGGTGACAAAGTAGTGAGAGATATAGCCCCGGTCAAATTCCATACCTTCTACAACTTCAACCAGGGTTTCGATACTCTTGGATTCTTCAACAGTGATAACCCCGTCTTTTCCTACCTTTTCCATAGCCTCTGCCACCAGGTCACCGATCTCTTTATCATTACCGGAGATGGCAGCAACATTGGCGATGGATTCTTTGGTTTCCACCGGGGTGCTCATTTTCTTCATCTCTTCAACAGCTTTTTCCACTGCCAGGTCGATACCGCGCTTGATGAAGATGGGGTTTGCCCCAGCGGTAACGTTTTTCAGACCTTCATTTACAATTGCCTGGGCAAGAACTGTTGCTGTTGTGGTCCCATCCCCTGCGATTTCGTTGGTCTTGGATGCAACTTCTTTGCACAGCTGTGCTCCCATGTTTTCGAATGGGTCTTCCAATTCAATTTCCTTAGCGACAGTTACACCGTCTTTAGTGATCGTAGGTGAACCAAATTTCTTCTCAAGAACAACATTACGCCCTTTGGGGCCAAGTGTGGTCCTTACCGCTTCTGCAACGATATTAACGCCTTTTTCTAGCTTTTTACGGGCATCAATATCAAAGACAATCTGTTTTGCTGGCATAGCTCGATATACCTCCTTATAATTGAACTGCCGGCCTTATTCTATAATGGCCAAGATGTCGCTTTCCCGCATAATCAGGTATTCCTCTTCCCCGATCTTAATATCAGTGCCGCCGTATTTAGAGTAAATAACTTTGTCGCCCACTTTTACTTCAGGGGCAACACGGCTGCCATTGTCAAGCATGCGGCCAGGCCCAACTGCAACGACTTCCCCTTCCTGGGGCTTTTCCTTTGCAGTATCCGGCAGATAAATGCCTCCTTTGGTTTTCTCCTCTTTGGAAAGTGGTTTTACCAGAACGTGATCACTTAGTGGCTTGAGCATTTACAACCCTCCTCAATATAGTGAATATGTGGCTGGCTTATTAGCACTCAATTTAAGAGAGTGCTAATAAAATCTATGATAAATCATACAAATACAGGAGCAACTTGTCAATACTTTTTCCTTAGTATTCCCAAAAATTTTTGAAACAAGCATCTCTAATGGAAATAAAGGGGTTTTTGTAGAAGATGACCAGATAAAGGTTAATGCAGGTGGGCGATGATGATGGTCTGATTGCCCTTTTCTCTGGCGCATTGGGGGCAGGTAATCAGGCAGAGGTAAAGGCCTTTTATTTTGTCACCTCTTTTTTTGAGGTCTCGAGTGAGTTTATCAATTTCTTTTCCCATTTGCATGAGAGGGAGTTGGCTTACCACTGAATAGAAACGTCCCTCAAGCTGCAGAATGGAAGAGTCTTCAGTCGGGTCCTGGGGTTGAATTTCAATTAAAATTTCACCCCTGAACAGTCCACTCTTCAGAAGTATCAGGGCATTTTCCTTGATGATATGACCCTTACTGCGAGCTTTGGCCAGGGCAAGTGCAATATCTTCACAATAGGAAAATGGTTGGTGAAAGGCCATGCGTGTGGTAACTCTGTAAAAAAAACGGGGTTTTTTCCATGTAAAGCTTTTTTCGTGCCAGTCCGCGGGATTGATCTTCTGGCAGTGACAGTGTTCGATCATTCCCATCCTCTCCCTAAGTAAAACCGGTTCTTATTATTATATTACAGTTTCGTAATTCTGCAAAACATATTGGGTTCCTGCCGCTGTTACAAATTACCTTTTTATTTAGTAAAATACGATAATATTTTCTCTGATTGGAATGGGAGAGCATGAATATCTAGAGCAGTGAATAAAATATTCGCGAGAAGGGAGGAGGTTTACTATGCAGTTTATTATAGTGCGCTACCGCCGTCTGTTGAAATTGGTGATAATAGGTGTTTTGATCTTACTTGGGTTTCTTCTGCTGTCCGGGGTCTGCAGTAAAGTTGTAGGGGTTTATCAAGATAGCGTACGGGAGGTGCCTGTTTATTCAGTTGATACTAAGGAGAAGAAATTGGCCATTTCCTTTGATGCTGCCTGGGGGGCTGATTATACACCCACTCTGCTCAAGATATTGGAAGAAAACAACATTAAAACAACATTTTTTCTTACCGGAATCTGGGTAAAGGAATACCCGGAGATGGTCAAGAAAATAGCTGCCGCTGGTCATGAACTGGGAAACCATTCATTAACTCACCCCCACTGCAACGCTCTTTCAGAAGAGGAGTTCCTGAAGGAGTTAAAAGAAAATGAGGAACTGATCTACAAGCTGACAAAAAAACGCACCCGCCTTTTCCGCCCGCCCTTTGGTGAGTACAACAACACCAACATTAGGGCTTGCCGCAAAAACGGGTACGAGGTAATTCAATGGAGTGTGGATTCCCTGGATTGGCAAGAACTCGGTGTAGAGGCTGTGGTTGACCGGGTTGTCAAGAATGCCCATCCGGGAGCTATTATACTTTTCCATAATAATGCGAAATACACCCCTGAAGCTCTTCCCATAATCTTGAAAAAACTGAAAGCAGAGGGTTATAAAATAGTGCCTGTCTCCGAATTGCTGATCAAAGGTGATTACTACATTGAAAAGCACACAGGGGTGCAGAAAAAAGCATGACCCTAAAATTCTCTGGGTTTGCAAATAATCTCTTTAACCTTGGTGTCAAAGAAGTTGTTGGAGTGGGCCGGTGTGATTACCAGGGCAGTATCCGCACCGGTCCCTGAGCCGGCTACTGCGATGATCTCTTCACCATATGGCACCAAACCGGCATCAAGGGCCATTCCCGCGATCTCCACACACACCTTGACACCCTGTCCCAGCATGCGCAGGGTGGAGGCTATGATTTCAGCAGGGTAGACACCACCAAATTTAATGCGGAGTGCCCGGTCAAGCCCTGCCATGAGATGAGTTGTGGTCAATATTTTGACACCCTTTTCGGCCAGTTCCTGTCTGACAGCTGCAGGCATTTCATCCTCACCGGGGGCCATAAATCCTACATGATGGGTAACACAGACTATTTCCAGTCCTTTGTCTAAAAAGTGTTTTACTGTGTTGCCGCTGTTAGAAGCCACCACAATATGCCTGATTTGCAGTTCCTGTGCTTTTTCAATCACCAGCTTGGCGACACTTTCAGTGTTTTCCGGACCTTTTTGCTTCCAGTACATTTAAACCACCTTTCTTTTGATAATATTATGCCTAAATACAAAGACCTTTAAATCAAATTTTTTCAGCAAAAAACTTTAATAATCCTATCAATAACAGAGGATGAATAATGAAAAGAGAAGAATAACTTTGCTAAGATAAATGGTATTAGATTTTGTCAGGAGATGCAATAATGATCAATCGTAGGATATTTAACCTGGCCTGGCCTGCTATCTGTGAAATGATGCTTTATATGCTGCTAGATTTTGTAGATGTCGCCTTTGTAGGGCGTTTGGGAGCACAAGCACTGGCTGCAGTCAGTTTGGGGGCACAGATCTATTTCTCTGTTATTTTTTTGTTTGCTGCTCTGTCCACAGGGGCAACCGCTTTAGTCGCCCGGGCTGTGGGCGCAAATAATCTGAAACGCGCCGGGCAGATCGCTGGAAGGACTCTTGTGCTTGCTTTGCTATTGGGTGCTGTTGTTACTCTTTGTTTTCATTTGTTTGCTGATGCTATTATCGGTTTGTTTCATTTCGAGCCGGCTGTTCAGCTGATGGCTGCCGCATATGTCAAGATCACCGGTTCTATTGCTGCATTTGCCCTGATCCTTTTTGTTTGTAATGGCATTTTCCGGGGTGCTGGGCTGACAAAGATCCCCTTTTATGTCGCTGCTCTGACCAATATAGTGAATATTATCGGAGATTATGTATTAATTTTCGGGAAGTTTGGATTTCCTGCCCTAGGAGCTCAAGGGGCAGCCCTGGCAACTGCTGCTGCCCAGGTGACGGGTTGTTTGGTTATGGTTGTTCTTTTGTTTTCCGGTGTAACACAGGTGAGGATGCGGTTGAGAGATCTGCTTTACATGGGGGATTTTGATCTTACCAGTGTTATAGTGAAATTGAGTGCCCCAGCAGGTTTAGAGCAAGTTCTGATGAGCATGGCGGGTATACTGGCCAGTTTTATGCTCTCCGGATTGGGGACTGTGCCTTTTGCCGCCCATCAGGTTGTGATGACCGCAGAATCAATGTCTTTTATGCCCGGCTATGGTTTTGCAGTGGCAGCTACCACCTTGGTTGGGCAAAGCCTGGGTGCCCAAAAACCAGAACAGGCTTATGAGCATGGTCTGGCAGCTCTCAAAATGGCCCTGTTCATCATGGGTATCACCGGCCTCGTTTTTCTGTTTTTCCCTTCCCTGATCATCAGGATCTTTACCAGTTCAGGCCCTGTGTTGGAACTGGGTTCCCTCTGCCTTCGCATCGCAGCATTTGAACAGCCTTCTCTGGCTGTGGAGATGGTATTGGCCGGGGCACTGCGGGGGGCAGGGGATACACGAACCCCGGCATTGATTACCATTCTCTGCAACTGGCTGCTGCGTATACCGCTGTTCTATCTAGCCATCTATGTATTTCACTGGGGGCTGCCTGCTATCTGGGGCATTACTGTGTTTGACTGGTTCGTGCGGGCGGTTTTTATAGCAGTGCAGTACCGGCGTGGCCGCTGGCAGCAAATATCCATCGGCTAACCGGCCGATCACCGGGACTGTCCCCCCGCGCGATCAGGGGGACAGGTTGGGTGATCGGACTGATTGCCGCGAGCGGTGGGGCTGTCCCTCCGCGCAACTCCAGGGGATTTTTTTAGTTACCGGCAGGAGCTGAATATTTTCCTGAAGTGGAAACCGTTAATGGCGAAGGTGATAGCCTCTGGTAGGAAGCGAGGGTATTTGATCAGGGTTTTCATCAGGAACTTCCAGTAATGGCGCCTGCCCTTTTCCAGCACACCCAGTATGAACATCGCTCTGAAAAGGGCTTTAACATAGCAGAAGCGCAGCATTTTGATGCTTTTTTTCTTGGCAGGTTTAAATTCCTTGAAA
>JAAYWP010000062.1 GCA_012516535.1 Syntrophomonadaceae bacterium
ATCCAGTGATCAAGTGGATCAGATTCAAAAGATCATGGGTGGATCACTTTCACTGATCAACTGGATCAGTTTCGAGTTGACGTTCGCATATTGAACATTTTCATGATAGAGTAAATGATGTGCAACAAGCTAGACACCTAGGTGCACAAAAAGGTTGGTATATATTATCTGGAGGCAGAAGAGATATTAATGAGGAAAAAATTCCTCGTGGTTCCTATAAATTAGTTACTTTAGAAAAACCATATCCAGGTTTTAATCTAGATAGAAGAAGAACAAACTTCGACAAAAAAGATTTTGAAAAGCTAAAAAAGGAATACAATTATAGATGTGCTACCTGTGGTTCAAAGGAAGGTGAACCTCACTATCATTGGCCTAACACAATCACGACTTTGCAACCTGGCCACATGGATCCTAATAAACCGCTGGAACTTGGTAATATCATACCACAATGTGCGAAATGTAATCGTCCAGATAGAAATAGATGGATATATGATAATAAAGGAAGAGTAATTAGTATTGCTAATCCAAATGTCATTGACACTTGTTCTGATGAAGTTCAAAAAGCTATCTACAAAATTTTATATTTAAAATTTGGTGGCAAAAACCCAAACGAATTATAATTAAATATACTCTTTTCCACACAATCACTCCCTTGGAAGGAATATGATACACAAAAGGGGCTGTAATTGCTACAGCCCCTTGAATTTAAGTCTGCTTATAAAGCCTGCTTATAGAAAATTAACCAACTTGAGTTGTCAAGAAGAAAGGCAGAGTCATCTGCTCAATCTGATCTAAGAGTTCCTCAAGTTCATCCATATGACGATCTTCGTCGTTTAGAATTTGTACAAGAAGATCCCTTGTTGCATGGTCACCTACTTCAGCTGCAAGCGCTATAGCATCATTGTAAGCTTTGATTGCGCCTTCTTCCGCAGCACGATCGTTTTCTACTTGCTTTGGCACGTCCTCTCCAATATGAATTTCATTAAGTTGGGTTACAACAGGTTTTCCACCGAGAAACAGAATCCTTCCGATAAGTTGTTCGGCATGTTTCATTTCCTCTTTTGCCCGCTTCTCAAAGCTTTCATGTAACTTACCATAGCCCCAGTCCTCGCACATTTCTGCGTGTACGATGTACTGATTGATGGCCGTAAGCTCGTCCGCAAGCAAAGCATTCAGGGCTTCAATAAGTTTTGGATTTCCCTCCATCAATATACCTCCTTTTTTTAAAGAAGTGTTAATAATTTTATATAGGATTGCTATATTTATTGTCTCAACGAAAAGTGGTCTAAAGTACAGTTTTTATATGTGTTCAAATGCTATATAGTAATATCTTACCTGTTTTTGTTCCTTTTATCAACCGTTATATTTTATCATGGCTATTATGTCTACTGCTCAATACACCTTTGATGGATTTATACCTGTAAGTCAATTTCCAACAATATAGGCGTGTGGTCTAGTCTTGGCCCTGAATCAATCATTTCAGATTTTAGAACTTTACCGGCAATCCTATTGCTCACCAAAAAATAATCAATTCTCCAACCGGAATTATTAATTTTGCTTGTCCTAGACCGCTGGCTCCACCAGGAATAAAAACCGGTCACATCTCCATGCAGATAA
>JAAYWP010000063.1 GCA_012516535.1 Syntrophomonadaceae bacterium
ATAACATCTTCAGTCCTTATTCCCATTTTTATATCCTTTGTAATTCGTGAAATTAATGCTTGTTCTGAACATACTAGAGAAAACTTATATAATTTATAATCATGTTTTTCTAACCTAGACAGCACATCATCAATAATGCTTTCCTCATGCATTACCCAACAAAAAATAATATTTTCATACACTGAGCATGAAATAAAATTATTTAAGAGATAACTAATATTATCAATTACCATATTTTTGGTTTCATCATTCACAATAAAAGGAGACATGTCCCAACACCAATCACCATCCAGATAAACACAATTTAGTAAAAGTTTTTGCAATTCTCTGCTTGTTGCTGTTTTCCCTACGCCCATAGTTCCATTTATAAAAATCAGATTTTTCATTTTATACTCTCCAATCTCTAAAACATAAATATTCCCTAATTCATAAACTTCTACAACTGGACAGATTTCCTGTCTAACAAAAAATATTATTATTAATTCACTAAAAATAAGATTTCTTTTCCCCTGGAGTCTGCAACAGTAAATTTTGATATGTAAAACTGCCCCCACAAAAAATATACTACTGCGGGATATGCTCGCAATAATAACACTACTCAAAAATAAAAATCTCCTCAATTGGCACTTTTAAAACTCGCGAAATATCAATGGCCAATTTAAGTGATGGGTTGTACTTGCCTGCTTCCAGCCTAATGATAGTTTCTCTCCGAACCCCAACTAGTTGGGCAAGTTCCTCTTGTATCAATCCTCTATGTTGACGATATTTCTTTAAATGACAAGTAAACTTTTGGATAGAACTCACCCCTTTTAATGCTTGTCATAATACCAAAAAAGAAAAGCATACGATATTATCGTAACCGCCCATCCAAAAGCACAAGTCAAAATAATTAGTTCTTTTGTAATAAAAGGAAACCCCGCGCAAAAACCAATAATAAACAAAATGACTAAAGGAATGTTAGCAGTTTTTAATTTTGCTTTTTGACTGTTCTCAAAATAACGTTCATCAGGCATTTCGTTTGCCATTTTCGCTATAAAATAATAGGCAAAAAAACTAAAAAAACTGAACCAAAATAGCGATAATGGGTTGCCCGTTTTAAAATATGTGAAACCTTGAAATCCTAAGAAACCAAGAAACCATAAAAAATTGATGGATTTTGGAGATCCTCTCTTTGCCTTCATAATAACCTCCTATGTGATATATTTATCACATTATTACAAATATATCACTATTTCCATAAAGCGTCAATACCATATAATTAAACAAAATAACAGATCATATTACAAATCTGCTAATAGTTATTTATATAATTATGTTTCGCCTTTATCTACAACTACGACATAATAATAAGAATAACAAAGTTTACTCGTGGAAGGTTTACTCATAAAATGAGTATTCATAAGCAGGGTATAACCTACGGGAGGCAGGTTTTTGAACACAAAAAAACCGCCAAAGGTATTTAAACCAATGACGGTTGGCCTTTGCGAAATGCAAACTTTATAAGCTTGAACAAACTCGATTGTAAACAGCATAATGTTTTATCTCTAAAAATAAAAGTGACGGAAGGGATCCGCCACTTGGGGTTTTTATCTCTTGGAGTACTGCGGAGCTTTGCGAGCCTTCTTGAGACCGTACTTTTTCCTTTCTTTCATCCTAGGATCCCTTGTTAAGAACCCGGCCTTTTTCAGTAAAGGTCTTAGGTTCGGATCTGCCTTCAGCAGGGCTCTTGCCAATCCAAGGCGAATAGCTCCCGCTTGCCCGCTTACCCCACCACCGTTCACATTGGCTACAACATCAAAACGCCCTGTCATCTTGGTGAGCTCCAAAGGCTGTTTGACCAGAATCTGGTGTGTGGTTGTCTTAAAATAATCATCAATAGGACGGCCGTTGATTATTACTTTTCCTTCACCAGGCACAACCATAACCCTTGCTACCGACTTTTTCCGTCTGCCGGTTCCTTGATAAAGCACCTGAGCCAAATAATTTACCCCCTTTCTTACAATAGATATCTATGGGCATTCCTCATCTTCTTGGCCAGCTTGCTGCTCCCATTTACCCTGATATTTCCCAAACTTCCGGCTTTTGAGCAGCATGGGGATGATCAGGGCCGGCATATACCCGCAGCTTTTTGAAAGCTTTTCTGCCGAGACGGTTGTGGGGGATCATTCCCCAGACAGCCTTCTCAATCACCTGCTCTGGTCTGCGCCGCAGCAAATCTGCAAGATTCGTCACTTTAAGGCCGCCGGGATGACCTGTATGGCGATAATAAAGCTTATCAGTATATTTTTTTCCGGTCACCTTTACCTTTGCCGCATTGATGACGATCACATGGTCCCCTGTATCAACATGGGGAGTATAAATAGGTTTATGTTTGCCGCGCAGGATACGTGCCACTTCGGTTGCCACTCGACCAAGCGTTTTACTATCGGCATCGATGAGATACCATTTGCGCTGCACTTCCCCCGCTTTGGCCATATATGTGCGCACAACTATAACCTCCTCTTCTCTACATCTTGCCGGCCATACCTAATCCGGTCAACTGCTGTCAGAGTCTTATTATTCAACAGGTTCATTCTAGGGGATTGGCAAACCGCTGTCAAGACAGTCCCCCTTATTTACTTCCTCATCAGCCTGATAGTAGACCTTAACCAGGTAGAGTCCCTGCGGGGGCACTGCAGGACCCCCACATCCCCTCTTCCCTTCTTCCAAAATATGTTTGACCTGAGCCGGAGAAAGCTTCCCACGCCCCACTTCAAGCAGGGTTCCTACCATCAGGCGCATCATCTTGTAGAGAAAACCATTAGCAATCGATATAATACTGATCCATTCCCCTTTTTTTTCTATATCCATAGAAAAAACGCGCCTTACCGTGCTCTTGACACTGCTGCCCACTGCGGAAAAAGCGGTGAAATCATGCTCTCCAACAAAGATCTGCCCACACTCCTTCATTGCAGACAGGTTCAAAGGAGTTGGGAAATGGTAACAGTGATGGCGCCAAATTGCCACCGGTTTCCTGCTGTTGTACACCAAATAACAGTATTTTTTTTTCAAGGCATCATATCTGGCGTGAAAGGAGGCATTAACAGCCGCGGCCTCCAATGCCACTATATCAGAGGGTAAATGCCCATTCAATGCTGCAGGGAAACGATCCACAGGGATTGTTGAGGATGTTTCAAAGTGCACCACCTGGCCGAGAGCATGTACCCCGCTGTCTGTCCGGCCTGCACCTACCACAGCAATTTTTTCCCCGGTCAGCTGGAATAATGCTTCTTCCAGAACACCCTGTACCGTACGGACCTTACCGGGCTGTTTCTGAAAGCCGGCAAAATGTGTGCCATCGTATTCCAAAATCAGTTTGAGGCGCCTCATGGCAGTTAGACAAGCTCAATCATGGCCATAGGAGCACTGTCTCCACGCCTGTACCCGGTTTTGAGAATGCGGGTATAACCGCCGGGGCGCTCCTGATACCGGGGTGCAACTTCATCAAACAGTTTTTTAACAACAGCTTCATCAAGCAGGTAGGCCAGTGCTTGTCTCCTGGCATGCAGGGTGCCCTGTTTTCCCAAGCTGATCATTTTATCAGCCAACCGCTGGACTTCTTTTGCCCGGGTTAGTGTTGTCTCGATGCGCTCCTCCTTGATCAGGGAAGTGGTCATGTTCCGCAGCATCGCCCGCCGCTGATCACTTCTCATACCCAGTTTCCGCATCATAATCACCCACTTTCTACTCCTCACTCTTCTTTAAAGAGAGCCCTAATTCAGCTAATTTATTTTCTACTTCTTCAAGGGATTTTTTCCCCAGGTTGCGCACCTTCATCATTTCCTCCACGGTCCGCATGGTCAGTTCTCCCACAGTGTTGATGCCGGCCCGTTTTAAGCAATTAAATGAGCGGACAGAAAGTTCCATTTCCTCAATTGGCATTTCCAATATTTTATCCTTCTCATCATCCTGCTCCTCTGGTTCAGGCTCTGTTATCTCTACCTGATCTGTCAGCCCCACAAACAACTGCAGATATTTGATAATGATCTGTGCAGCCTGGCTGACAGCCTCATCTGGAGGAATAGCCCCATTGCCACTAACCTCAAGAATCAGGCGGTCATAGTCAGTCTGCTGGCCAACTCGAGTATTCTCAACTGTATAGTTAACTTTATAGATGGGAGAAAAAATAGAATCTACCGGTATATCACCGATTATTTGTTCCGCTTTCTTATTCCTCTCAGCCGGGACATACCCGCGCCCCTTTTCCACGGTCATCTCCATAAAAAGACGGCCATCCGGTTCTAGGGTCGCGATGTATAGTTCGGGATTCAGGATCTCAATATCAGGCCCTGCAATAATATCTCCCGCTCTGACCTCTCCCTCACCTTCAGCTTCCAGACGAATGATCTGCGGCTCATCACCGTACATTTTCAGGGCTAAACCCTTTATATTAAGGATGATATCTGTGGTATCCTCCCGCACCCCTGGAATCGTGCTGAATTCATGGAGCACACCCTCAATCCGGACTGATGTCACAGCAGCCCCAGGAAGGGATGACAGAAGCACCCGTCGCAAACTATTCCCTAGTGTTGTCCCATAGCCGCGTTCTAACGGCTCGACTACAAATTTACCATATTTAGCCTCATCATCCTGTTCGACGCACTCGATGCGTGTTTTTCCAAGGTCAACCAGCATCAACAACTACCTCCTTCCCCAAAACACCTGCAAACAAGATCATTAACGAGAATACAACTCCACAATCAGGTGTTCCTGGATGGGGACATCAATATCTTCCCGATTTGGTAATCCCAAAACTCGCCCTCGCATCTTCTCCAGATCTACTTCCAACCATACAGGAGGAGTTTTTTGTGCTGCAGCCTCGATAATCTCAGTGAATAAGGGCAAATCCCTGCTCTTTTCACTGATGGCAATCTCATCACCACTCCTGACCAGGTAAGATGGGATGTTCACTTTCTTGTCATTAACAGTAAAATGACCATGCCGAACCAGCTGGCGAGCTTGTGCACGGGATTGAGCAAATCCTAAACGGTAGACAACATTATCCAATCTTCTCTCCAGCAGTCGCAGCAGGTTTTCACCGGTAATGCCCTGCTGTCTTTCCGCTATATCAAAGTAACGGCTGAACTGCCGTTCTAAAACTCCATAGATTCTGCGCGCCCTCTGCTTCTCCCGTAGCTGCAACCCGTACTCGGTCACCTTTCTGCGCCCCTGAGCCCTTTGACCGGGGGGATAGTTCCTTCTATCCACAGCGCATTTCTCTGAATAGCAGCGGTCCCCTTTGAGATAGAGTTTTATCCCCTCACGGCGGCATAAGCGGCATACGGGACCAGTGTATTTTGCCATAAGTTATGTCCCTCCTTAGTTATTTCAATTAGACGCGCCGGCGTTTCGGCGGCCGGCAGCCGTTATGCGGTATAGGGGTTACATCTTTGATCATACTTACTTCCAAACCTGCAGCCTGCAGGGATCTGATAGCTGCTTCCCTACCGCTGCCCGGTCCTTTAACATGGGCCTCCACCTGTTTCATCCCATGCTCCATAGCTGTTTTAGCCGCTGCTTCAGCAGCTAATTGGGCAGCAAATGGGGTGCCTTTGCGCGTCCCTTTAAACCCCATAGCACCGGAACTGGCCCAGGCCACAGTATTACCATTGGTATCGGTAATAGTTATAATGGTGTTGTTGAAAGTTGATTTAATATGGGCAACTCCATGTTCAACATTTTTACGCTCTCTGCGTTTTGGTCTGGATTTAGGTCTTGCCACTTTTCTCCTCCTTTCCTATATCCTCTTCTTATTTCTTTCGCTGGACCCCGACGGTCTTTTTCGCACCTTTACGGCTGCGTGCATTGGTCCTGGTGCGCTGACCCCGGGTAGGCAGACCTCTGCGGTGCCGCAAACCGCGATAGCTTCCAATCTCAATCAAACGTTTGATGTTCATCGTAACCTCGCGGCGCAGGTCACCCTCTACCTTATACTCCTTGTCTATAACCTCAGTTATCTTACCAATTTCATCCTCTGTCAGATCCTTTACCCTTGTAGCTGGATCAATACCTGTTTTTTCGATAACTTTCCGGGCAGAGGTTCGGCCTATACCGTAAATATAGGTAAGGGCAACATCCACCCGTTTATCACGCGGTAAATCCACTCCGGCAATTCGAGCCATCTCTTAACCTCCGATCCTAACCTTGCTTTTGTTTATGTTTAGGGTTTTCACAAATGACCATAACTTTACCTTTGCGCTTGATAACCTTACACTTTTCACAAATCGGTTTTACAGAAGCGCGAACCTTCATTAATAATTCCTCCTTCTCTGAGGCCCTATTCGCAACTACGCATTAAATCGACAAACAGGGTTACATTATTTATAACGATAGACAATCCGTCCCCGGTTTAAATCATAGGGTGACAACTCCACAGTAACCCGGTCACCCGCCAAAATTCGAATAAAGTTCATCCGAATTTTTCCGGAGACATGAGCCAGCAGTCGATGCCCATTATTAAGTTCAACACGAAACATTGCATTAGGCAGCGCTTCAATAACTGTGCCTTCGACTTCAATTACATTTGGCTTTGACTTGGGCATATAATTTATCTACCCCCTTGTCTCAGACTCCTGCTCAAGCAGTTCCTGCTTGAATTGATTTATTACCCTTCGCACCTGACTATTTCCCGGGTTTTTTCCCGCTTCCCATTCCTGGGCAAGTTCCTCGGCAACCACAGGGTATACTTTTAAATGCTTGATGTTCTTCTGCTTAGGATTATCCATCCTTCGCTTCTCTCCATCAATCAAGTAAACAAAATTTTCATCTTTTATTTCCAGGACAAAATAAAACTTTCCCCTATCACGTCCCCGCTTAGAACACACCAACTGGCCGACTTTTATTTGCTCTGTCATCAACCATCCCCAACCCTTTAGAGCCGGGTCAAAATTTCCGGCTTTCCTCCAGTCACCAATACCGAATGCTCAAAATGAGCAGATAAGCTACCATCTTTTGTCACTACAGTCCATTTATTTGGCATAATGGCGACGTCATAGGTGCCAACATTGACCATCGGTTCAATAGCCAGGGTCATTCCCGGTTCCAGCCGCGGACCGCGGCCAGGTGTCCCAAAGTTGGGAACCTGGGGCTCCTCATGCATTTCCCGTCCAATACCATGACCAACAAATGCCCTTACCACATGATAGCCATTGCTTTCAACAAAGTTTTGAATTGCAGCCCCAATATCTCCGATACGGTTACCCTTTACTGCTTTCTCTATCCCTACATATAAGGACTGTTCTGTTACTTCAAGCAGTCTCTCCGCTTCAGGAGAAATGTCACCAACCGGAAAAGTATAGGCAGCATCTCCACAATAACCCTTATAGAATGCTCCAACGTCAATACTAATAATATCCCCGTTTACCAGTTTTCTTAAACCAGGAATACCATGTACTACCTCATTATTAATTGATGTACAGATGCTTGCCGGAAAACCCTGGTAATTTAGAAAAGCAGGAATACATCCGGCTTTACGGATAAACTCATCTGCAAATTCATTGAGTTCAGCTGTGGTCACCCCAGGTTTTACCCTTTTCCCTAATTCATGAAGTGTCTGGGCAACAACCTTCCCAGCCTGCCTCATATAAGCGATTTCCTGGGCTGACTTGATCACAATCATCTAGCAATTCTCCTTATCACTTGTTCGATCTCTTTAAAAACATCATCAATCGATTGTTCCCCATTAACCTCAGCAACGATCCCCCGCTGCTGGTAATATTCCAACAGGGGTGCAGTCTGTTTTTGGTAAACATCCAACCTGTTGGATACGGTTTCTACAGTATCATCACTTCTCTGATAGAGTTCCCCTCCACACAGGTCACATACTCCCTCAATACGAGGGGGTTGATTAACAACATGGTAGGTTGCTCCACACTTCTGGCAGACCCGCCGCCCGGTCATGCGCTCCAGCAGCACCTGGGGATCAACCTTGATATTGATCACCAGGTCAAGGGATCTGCCCATCTCTTTTAGAATACCATCAAGGGCCTCTGCCTGAGGGATGGTACGGGGAAACCCATCAAGTAAAAACCCTTTTTGGGTATCTGCCTGCTGCAGACTCTTCCTGATCACTTCTACTGTTACCTCATCAGGTACCAGTTTGCCGGTATCAAGATAACTCTTAATCTTTTTACCGAGTTCACTGGCCTGTTTGATCTCAGCCCTAAACATATCTCCGGTTGAGATATGGGGGATCCCACAAAATGAAGCTATTCGTGACGCCTGTGTCCCTTTCCCCGCACCTGGAGGTCCCATTATTAAAATGTTCATCCTGTTCCACTCCTCTATTTCATAAAGCCCTGGTAATGTCGCATCAAAAGATAAGACTCAAACTGTTTCATGGTCTCTAGAGCAACACCAACCACAATCAAGAGAGCAGTTCCTCCAAAATATAGGGTCGGAATATCGGTCAGGGCAATCATAAAATTCGGCAGAATGGCAATAAAAGCCAAAAATATAGCACCAGCCAGGGTTAGCCGAGACAAAACTCGGCTGATATATTCCCCTGTGGGTCGACCCGGCCGCAGACCGGGAACAAAACCACCATATTTTTTCAAGTTATCGGCCACATCCATAGGATTGAACACGATAGCTGTATAAAAATAGGTAAAGAAAATTATCAGTAAGGCATAAATCACAGAGTTAAGCACAGTGCCAAAGGACAACGAGGATTCAACCGCTCGCGCCCAGGGATGATCAATAAACCTGGCGATCTGGACCGGGAAGAGCAAGATTGACATGGCAAAGATGATAGGAATCACCCCTGCCTGGTTAACCTTTAATGGAATATGAGTGCTCTGCCCTCCATAAACCTTACGACCGGTAACCCGTTTGGCATACTGGACAGATATTCTCCTCTGTCCTTCATTAACGGCTACAACACCAGCTATAATCAATAAGCCCAGTACCACCAAAATCATAATACTACCAACATTTATTGTACCTGCACTTAATTGCTGTGCTATGGCTGCCAGCCCTGAAGGGAGACGTGAAACAATTCCCGCGAAAATGATCAAGGAAATTCCGTTACCGATTCCCTTTTCAGTGATCATCTCTCCGATCCACATCAATAAAGCAGTTCCTGCGGTCAGGGTCACAATTGCTAGCAGATAAGAGCTAAACCCAGGGTTTACAAAGATACCCTGCCTTCCCAATGCCACAGTCATACCTATAGCCTGGATAAGACCGAGGAGTACCGCACCATATCTGGTATACTGCGCAATAACCTTGCGTCCGGACTCACCCTCTTTTGCCAGCTGTTCCAGCCTGGGAATGACTACCTGGAGCAGACTCATAATAATCGAAGCATTAATATATGGTGTAATACTCATCGCAAATATTGAAAGTCTCCGAAAAGCGCCTCCAGATATCACATCAAAAATCCCGAACAGCTGGCCCTCTAACAGTTTCTCCAGTGCAGCGGGGTCAACCCCTGGCACAGGAACATGAGCACCGATGCGGAATACAAGAAACATCAACAGGGTAAAGCCAACCTTTTTTCTTAAATCAGCAACCTTCCAGGCACTCCTCAGGGTTTCGAGCACCTAGATCACCTCAACCTTACCGCCTGCTGCTGTCACTTTCTCAGCGGCTGCCTTGCTCACCTTATGCACCTTAATGGTTAACGGCCGGTCTAAATCCCCTTTGCCTAATAACTTGATCTTGACACCCTTCTTCTTGACTAATCCTTGATCATATAGAAGTTCCGGTGTTACGACCTCACCCTCAGTAAAGCGGGAAAGGTCTTTAACATTGACAATAGCAACTTCTTCTTTAAATATATTGGTGAAACCCCGCTTGGGCAATCGTCTGCTCAAGGGCATCTGTCCACCTTCAAAACCGGCTCGGACCCCTCCTCCGGAGCGGGCTTTTTGCCCTTTATGTCCTCTACCTGCGGTTTTACCTAATCCTGATCCGATACCGCGGCCTTTGCGCTTCCTCTCAGAACGCGCTCCCTGGCCCGGTGATAAGTTATGGAGCTTTACCATTACACTCCCCTTCCTTCTCAGCCAATTAGTTCTTCTACTGTCTTTCCTCTTAATCGGGCGACTTCTTCGGCACGTTTCAGACTCTTAAGGCCCTCGACAGTAGCACGCACCATATTATTGGCATTGGATGAGCCTAGAGACTTGGTCAGAATGTCCTGAATCCCTGCGGCCTCAAGAACCGCACGCACAGGCCCACCTGCGATCACACCTGTACCGGGTGCAGCAGGTTTTAGCAGAACCCTTCCTGCTCCGAACTCCCCAATTACTTCATGAGGTATTGTTGTGCCTTTCATAGGAACAGCGAACATATTCTTTTTAGCATCCTCAACACCCTTACGGATCGCCTCAGGCACTTCACCTGCTTTCCCATGCCCTGCTCCTACGTTTCCTTGCCCATCCCCTACAACAACCAGAGCACTAAAACTAAATCTGCGTCCACCTTTAACAACCTTTGCAACTCTATTGATACTGACAACTTTTTCAGTCAACTCAACCTCAGGTTCAATGCGCAAAACAAGTATTCCCTCCTTTCAGCTAAAACTCCAATCCATTTTCCCTGGCAGCATCAGCAAGAGCAGCTACACGACCATGGTAAGGGTAGCCTCCCCGGTCGAACACAACCCTAACAATACCTCGGGCACGAGCTTTTTCAGCAATCAGCCGCCCTACGATGCGAGCTGTATCTATGTTTTTCTTCCCACCTACTTCATCCCTGATCTCCGGTGAAAGAGTAGATGCAGCAGCAAGGGTTTCCCCTTTTGTGTCATCAACTATTTGAGCATAGATATGACGCAGACTTTTATAAACGCTAAGCCGCGGCCTCTCCTGTGTACCAAACACCTTTTTGCGAACTCTCAGGTGTTTCCGTTTGCGCTTTATCGCTCGCGTTTCTTTCGGCATTTTCTCACCCCTTAACTACCTTTGACACCTGCTTTACCAGCCTTGCGCCGGATTACTTCATCTTCATATTTGATGCCCTTGCCCTTATAAGGCTCTGGTTCTCTCACAGCTCTTATTTTAGCGGCCAGAGCACCAACCTTTTCTTTATCTATCCCTTTAACAATGATCTTATTAGCTGCGGGCACTTCAATTTCCAATCCGTCTTCCGGTTCAATCTCCACCTGATGTGAGTACCCTATTGTCAGGACCAGCTTCTTCCCCTGAAGTGCAGCGCGATATCCTACCCCTACCAATTCAAGGGTCTTACTAAAGCCCTTGGTCACGCCATCCACCATATTCTGCACCAGAGCTCTGGTCAAACCGTGGAGGGCCCGGTGCTGCTTGTCATCAGAGGGACGGGTCACAAACACTTGACCATCCTCAACAGAAACCTGCATATCCGGATGAATTTTATTTATCAGTTCCCCTTTTGGACCTTTGACAGTTATCAGGTGATCCTTGACATTTACTTCGACTCCTGCCGGTACTGTCACCGGAAGGCGCCCCACTCTAGACATGGTACCACCTCCCTACCAAATATAGCAAACCACTTCACCGCCCAGGCCTTCCTTTCTGGCCTGTTTGTCTGTCATTAAGCCATTGGATGTGGAAATCACAGCCACTCCAAGACCACCAAGCACTCTGGGAATTTCATCTTTCTTCACATAAACCCTTAAGCCTGGTTTGCTGATCCTTTTCAAGCCAGTCAGCACCTTGCGCTTATTGGGGCCATATTTCAAGTAAATGCGCAAAATTCCCTGTTTCCCATCTTTGATATACTCGTAATGTTTAATATATCCCTCATTTTTCATTATTTCCGCAAGTGACTGCTTCATATTGGAGGCAGGCACTTCCACCCACTCACGGTAAACCTGATTCGCGTTGCGAATCCTGGTCAAAAAATCAGCAATGGGATCTGTTACCATTCTTCAACCTCCTTTGTGCCGTTTTTACCAGCTGGATTTGACAACACCAGGGATCTGACCTTTATATGCCAGTTCGCGGAAACATATACGGCACATTCCAAATTTACGCAGGTAGCCCCGGGGTCTGCCGCAAAGCGGGCACCTGTTGTAGGCTCTGACTTTGAATTTCGGCTTTCTCCGCTGCTTTGCTATCAGCGATTTTCTGGCCACCATCTTCCCTCCTTTTGCTCTCAAAGACTATTCTCGGAAAGGCATTCCCATCAATCTCAGTAACTCCCGGGCCTCTTCATCGGTTTTTGCTGTAGTGACCACTGTTATGTCCATGCCGCGCACTTTATCTATTTTGTCATAATCGATCTCCGGAAAGATAACCTGTTCCCGCAAACCAAGAGTATAGTTTCCCCTGCCATCAAAGGATTTCGGTGAAACACCCCGGAAATCCCGGACTCGGGGCAGCACAATATTGATCAGCTTTTCCATAAAATCATACATCCGGTCCCCCCTGAGGGTCACCTTGCAGCCGATCTTCATTCCAGCGCGTAGCTTAAAAGCTGCAATGGATTTGGTTGCTGTAGTGATTACCGGTTTTTGCCCAGTTATCACCTGCAGATCGTTTACCGCAGCCTCTAGGGCCTTGGGGTTCTGTACAGCTTCACCGACCCCCATATTGACAACAACCTTCTCTAATCTGGGAACCTCCATAACACTTTTATAATTAAACACTTTCATTAATTGAGGTATAACCTCGCTGCGGTAGTGTTCTTTCAGACCCAATTTTTGCTCACTCCTTTACCGTAGCCACTACTTATCAATGATTTCCCCGCATTTTTTGCAGGCCCGGTAGCGGCGATCATCAACTATTTTCTTGGCAACTCTTGTGGGTTTGTTGCACTTACCGCAGACCAACATAACATTGGAGCTGTCGATGGGTGCTTCCTTTTCCACAATCCCTCCCTGGGGCATTGCCTTAGTTGGGCGGCTGTGCCGCTTCACAACATTGATCCCCTCAACGATCACCTTGCCCTTGGAAGGGATGGCCTGAATAACCTTGCCGCGCTTACCGGCATCTTTTCCAGTTAATATATAAACTGTATCTCCTTTGCGTACATGCAGTTTTGGCTGTGTCATCACTTCACCTCCACTCCAAGGCCTACAATACTTCAGGAGCAAGGGAAATTATCTTCATGAAATCCTTTTCTCTCAGTTCCCTGGCTACCGGGCCAAAAATTCTTGTGCCTCGGGGGTTTTTCTCATCACTTAAGATCACTGCGGCATTTTCACTGAATTTGATGGTGGAGCCATCAGGCCGCTGAATCCCCTGGCGGGTTCTGACAACAACCGCCCGCACAATATCACCTTTTTTAACCATGCCGCCCGGACTTGCTTCCTTAACAGAGGCAACAATAACATCTCCAACAGAGGCATAGCGTCTGTTGGAGCCTCCCAAAACCCTGATGCACATCAATTTTTTAGCTCCGGTATTATCTCCAACTCTAAGTATTGTCTGCTGCTGGATCATCTGCTTCCGCCTCCTCTACCGGCGAATCGAATAGAATCCCCCGTTCGATAATTTCTGCTACACGCCATCTTTTATCTTTGCTCAGGGGACGGGTCTCCATAATCCTCACAGTATCACCGACTCTGCATTCATTATGCTCATCATGGGCTTTAAACTTCTTGGTTCTTTTCACAATACGGCCATAGAGAGGATGCCGTACAGCTGTCTCCACAGCTACTACCACGGTTTTATCCATTTTATCGCTGACAACTCTACCGATCCGTGTTTTGCGCTGATTTCTAGTCACCATATCGACACCCCCTAACCCTTCTGGCCTAACTCAATATTTTTCGTGCGCTGCCTCGCCAACTCTCTCTCCCGAGCTATGGTTTTGGCCCTGGCAAAGTTTCTTCTTACCTCTCTGATCCGCATTGGATTTTCCAGTTGCCCAGTTGCCAATTGGAAACGCAGTCGAAAAAGTTCATCTTTTAAATCTATCAACTTATTTTCCAATTCTTCATCAGTTAGTTCTCTGAGTTCTTTAACCTTCTTCACCGGCCTCACCACCTGCTTCCTGCCGTTTGATAAACCTTGTTTTCACCGGCAATTTGTGGCCTGCCAGGCGCATAGCCTCCCGAGCCACCTCTTCCGGTACTCCTGCCAGTTCAAATAGAACTCGCCCAGGTTTTACTACAGCCACCCAATAATCTGGGGCGCCTTTACCGCTGCCCATACGGGTTTCCGCTGGCTTTGCGGTGACCGGTTGTTGGGGGAAAATCTTAATCCATATTTTGCCGCCTCGCTTAACATAGCGGGTCATGGCAATACGAGCGGCTTCAATCTGCCGGGCGCTGATAAACCCAGGTTCTAAAGATTGGAGACCATATTCCCCAAAGGCTATATCATAACCCCGTTCAATTTTACCGGTCGGACGGTTCAAGTGTGGCTTTCTGTATTTTACCCTTTTGGGCATCAGCATTTAACCCTCGCCCCCTTCCACAGCATCCTTATCATTTCCCTTTTCTGGGAGAACCTCTCCTCGATAAATCCAAACCTTGACACCGATCTTACCGTACTGTGTATTTGCTTCAGCAAAACCATAATCGATATCAGCACGCAGTGTATGGAGGGGAACCTTGCCTTCACTGTACCATTCGGAGCGAGCCATTTCTGCTCCAGCCAGGCGGCCGCTCACAGCAATCCTGATACCCTGTGCGCCCATACGCATTGTGCGGGAAACCGCTTGTTTCATCGCTCTCCTGAAACCCACACGTCGCTCCAACTGGGAGGCAACACTTTCAGCAACCAGCTGGGCATCCAGCTCAGGTTTTTTAATCTCAACTATATTAACATTGACCTGTTTACCTGATAGCTTTTCCAGATCTTTACGCAAGACTTCCACCTCTGCACCGCCACGCCCGATAACAATGCCGGGCTTTGCGGTATGGATGGAGATGCGCAACCTGTTGGCAGCCCTCTCGATCTCTACAAGGGAAACACCTGCCATATAGAGCCGCTTTTTGATGTAATCACGCAGCAGGATATCTTCATGCAGTAATTCACGGTAGTTTTTTCTGTCATACCACCTGGAATCCCAATCCTTTATGATGCCTAAACGCAGACCCTTGGGATGTACTTTTTGACCCACTCTTACCCCTCCTTTCTTTCAGCAACTATAACTGTTATATGACTGGTCCTTCTGCGTTTGAGATCAGCTCTGCCACGCGCCCGCGGGCGGTAGCGCTTGATAATAGGACCTTCATCAACAAAGATCCTTCTAATATACAGTTCATCCCGATCAAGGTTGTAGTTATTTTCCGCATTGGCAGCAGCGGATTTAATCACTTTAGCAACGGGAACCGCTGCCCTCTTGGGCAAATATTTCAGTATGGCCAGGGCATCTTCAACAGATTTACCCCGTACCAGGTCCGCTACCAGCCGCACCTTGCGTGGGGAGATCCATATATAGCGTGCAACAGCCCTTGCTTCCACCATATTCACTCCTTCTACTTGAGTGCAGTTGAGCGTTCTGTATGGGCGCCATGGCCGCGGAAAAGTCGTGTGGGAGCAAATTCACCCAGTTTATGCCCTACCATATCCTCAGTAATATAGATAGGAACATGCCTCCGTCCATCATGGACAGCGATTGTGTGCCCGATCATTTCAGGAAAAATTGTCGAGCGCCGCGACCAGGTCTTAATTACCCGTTTTTCGCCCTTCTCATTCATATCTATAATTTTTTTCAATAGCTTCGCATCACAATAAGGCCCTTTTTTGAGAGAACGGCTCAAGCTTTAATCCCTCCTTGTGCCTCTTACTTGGTGCGTCTTTTTACAATCAGTTTGTCAGAGGCCTTGTTCTTTTTACGTGTTCTGGCACCAAGAGCCGGTTTTCCCCAGGGTGTTACCGGGTGACGGCCAGCAGTTGATTTACCTTCACCACCACCATGGGGATGATCCACTGGATTCATCACAACACCACGAACTGTAGGTCTCCAGCCTAATAGACGCATCCTACCGGCCTTTCCATAACTGATATTTTCATGGTCCAGGTTACCCACCTGGCCAACAGTTGCCTTGCATTCTGCATGAATCATCCTCATTTCCCCGGAAGGCATCCTTAAAGTGGCATAATCCCCTTCTCTGGCCATCAACTGAGCAGCAGCCCCAGCTGAACGCACCAATTTACCGCCACCTCCGGGTGTCATCTCAATATTATGCACCATGGTCCCTACAGGAATATCGCGCAGGGAAAGAGCATTTCCCGGTTTAATATCCGCACCCTTACCGGAGAGCACTGTCTGCCCCACCTTTAACCCCAAGGGGGCGAGAATATACCTTTTTTCCCCATCTGCATAATGCAACAAAGCGATATTAGCTGACCTGTTGGGATCATATTCTAATGAAGCCACCTTTGCTGGAACTCCATCTTTATCCCGCTTAAAATCTATTACTCGATAATTGCGTTTCGCTCCACCGCCGCGATGACGCACTGTGATCCTGCCGGTATTGTTGCGGCCGGCTTTTTTGCGTATAGGTTTAAGCAGGGACTTCTCTGGCTTAACATCACTCAGTTCCTCATTTCGAACAACACTCATAAACCGCCGGCCTGGGGTTGTCGGTTTGTATTTCTTGGTTCCCATTATTTCCCTCCTTCCGCTGCCACGTAATTCCTTGACTCTTAGGAAAGCAGTCCTTCAAAGATATCAATCTTATCATCTGGGCTTACTGTAACAACTGCTTTTTTTCGCATCGGTGTCATTCCCTTATGGCGGCCAACCCGCTTCTTCTTGCCTTTCACATTCATGGTATTGACCGCTAACACCTTGACCTTAAAAAGTTCCTCAATGGCCTTTTTGATCTCAATCTTGTTAGCTTTCCTATCCACATAAAAGGTGTATTTATTCTGCTCCTGGGCAAGATTGACAGCCTTTTCTGTAACCAGTGGCCTGATGATAATATCATGAGGGCTTCGCATCACTCAGCACCTCCTCTATTTTTGCCACTGCCAGCCGGGTCATAATCACCCTGTCTGCAGCCAGAACATCATAAACATTCAAACTGTCCACCTTTTGAAAGCTTATTCCTGGAATATTGCGTACTGCCCGCATAATTTCCGGCTGTTCCTCATGGGAAACCAGCAGTGCAGTTCCCGATACATTCAGGGATTTCAGCAGTTTTACAGCTTCTTTAGTCTTCGGTTCTGGCAGCCGCAGTTCTTCTATAACAATCAGGCTCCCCTCATCTGCCCGGGCTGATAGTGCTGATTTTAGAGCCAACCGCCGCATTTTGCGCGGCATAGCTTGCTGATAGCTGCGCGGCTCAGGTCCAAATACTACACCGCCACCTCGCCAAAGGGGAGAGCGAATGCTCCCCACCCTTGCGCGTCCAAGACCCTTTTGGCGCCACGGTTTACGGCCGCCACCCCGGACCAGGCCACGTGTCTTGGTGGCAGCAGTTCCAGCCCTCCGGTTTGCCAGGTGACGCACAACAGCCTGATGGAGGAGACTTTCATTAAGGGGAACCCCGAAAACATCATCTTTAAGGTCTAGATCTCCAACCTTAATTCCTTCTGTATTATACAATGCTGCTTTAGGCATCCTTTTCCTCCTTTCCGGCTAACACAGCGCACTCCTGATAAATAGTAATCCTCTCTTAGGGCCTGGAACTGCACCCCGTACCAGCAGGAGATTGCGGTCCGGAACTACCTTTACCACCTTGAGGTTTTTAACGGTTACTTTTTCTCCACCCATTCTACCTGGTAGTTTCCTTCCCTTAAAAACCCGGCCTACCCCTGTCGCTCCTAGGGAACCGGGGCCTCTGTGGTATTTTGAACCATGGGACATTGGCCCCCGATGGAAGCCATGCCTTTTGATAGCACCGGCAAAACCCTTACCTTTACTAATACCCTGGATATCTACACAATCACCGGGGCTGAAAATATCCACCTTTATTTCCTGCCCCACAGTATATTTATCCAGTTCACTTTCCTCTAAACGGATTTCTTTAAGGAAACGGAGCGGATTAACATTATTCTTTTTAAAGTGGCCGCGCAGGGGGTTGTTCAGTTTCTCCCTGCGCACCTCCTCAAAACCAACCTGCAGAGCTGTATATCCATCCTGCTCCATGGTTTTCTTTTGCACCACATAACAAGGTCCTGCCTCGATCACCGTAACTGGTACTGCCTTTCCCTCTTCATCAAAAACATGTGACATACCTATTTTGCGGCCGAGAATGCTTTTTTGCATCTTCTTCACCTCCTAATCCCTTACCAACCAGCAGCTATAGTTTGAGCTCGATGTCAACACCGGCTGGAAGGTCGAGACGCATGAGGGCATCAATTGTTTTTGGAGTTGGTTCTAGTATGTCAATCAGCCTTTTGTGTGTGCGCATCTCAAACTGTTCTCTCGAATCCTTATCAACATGAGGAGACCGCAAAATGGTTGTTATGCTCTTCTCAGTCGGAAGAGGAACCGGCCCTGAGATCAATGCACCTGTGCGCCTTGCCGTTTCGACAATCTTTTGTGCTGACTGATCAAGTATTTTGTGATCAAATGCTCTCAACCTGATGCGTATCTTTTGGCGCGCCACTCTCATCCCTCCTTAAGCAGACCTTGCCACTCCTGGTCATCGATGGTCTAAGGGATTGTCTATTCGATGATCTGAGTAACGACACCCGCGCCTACTGTACGGCCGCCCTCACGAATAGCAAAACGCAGCCCCTCTTCCATAGCGATAGGAGTGATCAGTTCTACTTCCATGTTCACATTGTCACCAGGCATAACCATTTCTACACCTTCAGGCAGCTTAATAGTACCGGTCACATCAGTGGTGCGGAAGTAAAACTGTGGTCTGTAACCCTGGAAGAAAGGTGTATGACGACCTCCCTCTTCCTTAGTCAATACGTAAACCTCTGCTTTGAACTTGGTATGAGGTTTTACAGAACCAGGTTTGGCAATAACCTGTCCACGCTCTACTTCATCACGGTCAACACCGCGCAGCAGCACACCGATATTGTCACCAGCCTGCCCCTGGTCAAGAAGTTTCCTGAACATTTCCACACCTGTGACAACTGTCTTGCGAGGCTCATCCATCAGTCCAACGATCTCCACATCATCTCCAACCTTAACGACACCGCGCTCAACCCTACCGGTCACAACTGTACCGCGGCCGGTGATGGAGAATACGTCTTCCACAGGCATCAAGAAGGGCTTGTCAATGTCCCGTTCCGGTGTCGGGAAGTACTCATCAACAGCATCCATCAGTTTAAGGATAGGGCCACAATGCTCGCAATCTTCATTGCCGCAGCCGCACTCCATAGCTTTGAGAGCACTGCCAGCAACGATCGGAATTTCATCACCAGGGAATTCATACTCACTCAGCAATTCCCGTACTTCTAACTCTACCAATTCCATCAGTTCAGGGTCATCAACCATATCTGCTTTGTTGAGGAATACCACGATTCTAGGCACACCCACCTGACGGGACAACAAGATATGCTCCCTAGTCTGCGGCATGGGGCCGTCAGCTGCGGAAACCACCAAAATTGCGCCGTCCATCTGGGCAGCACCGGTGATCATGTTTTTGATATAATCAGCATGACCCGGGCAGTCCACATGGGCATAATGTCTGTTATCGGTTTCATATTCCACATGGGCAATAGCAATGGTGATCCCGCGTTCTCTTTCCTCAGGTGCTTTGTCGATCTCACCGTAATCTGTTGCCTGAGCATACCCCTTGTTGCTTAAGATCTTAGTGATCGCTGAGGTCAAAGTTGTTTTCCCATGGTCCACATGACCAATTGTCCCAATGTTTACATGCGGCTTAGTGCGCTCAAACTTTTGCTTAGCCATTTTTCATATCCTTCCTTTCTCATGATATTATTAGCTAAGTTATTATCTTAACCCAGCCCCTCTGTATCGTTCAGAAGTTCCGGGCTGCTCCCTAACAGCTCAAATTACATAGCCATATCCCCGGCTCTTAAAAAGCTGTTCCACAACATCAGGAGGGGCTTTTTCATAATGATCGTACTGCATCACATAATTCCCCCGGCCCTGTGTTAAGGAACGAAGAGCTGTTGCATAACCGAACATTTTAGCTAAAGGAACATATCCCTTGATAACCTGATAATTACCAACCGGCTCAGTGCTTTCAATACGGCCGCGGCGGGATCCAAAATCTCCGATAACATCCCCTAAATAATCCTCAGGCACATTAATCTCAACCCTCATAATCGGTTCGAGCAAAACTGCCTTGCCTTTATCTGCAGCATCACGGAAAGCCAAAGCTCCTGCTATCTTGAAAGCCAGCTCAGAGGAATCTACCGGATGATAGGAGCCCCCCACAACTACTGCCCGAACATCAACCACAGGATATCCTGCCATCACACCGCTTTCCATAGCCTCCTTGATACCCATTTCAATAGCTGGTATGTATTCCTTGGGTATCAAGCCACCGGTGGTGCGATCTTCAAATTCAAACCCTTGCCCTGTGGGAAGCGGCGACAACTCCAGGACCACATGTCCGTATTGTCCGTGTCCACCGGTCTGTCTGATATACTTACCTTCTCCCTTGCATTTGCAACTGATGGTTTCTTTATATGCTACCTGTGGTTTACCCACATTGGCCTGCACATTAAACTCCCTGAACAGGCGATCAACGATGATCTCTAGATGCAGTTCACCCATACCGGAGATCAGTGTCTGTCCGGTTTCATGGTCTGTATAGGTGCGGAAAGTCGGGTCCTCTTCAGCCAGACGGTGCAGAGCCGTGCCAATCCGGTCCTGATCATCCTTCGTTTTTGGTTCAATGGCAACACTGATAACCGGTTCCGGGAATGTTATAGCTTCTAATATTATAGGGTCTTGTTCCATACACAAAGTGTCACCGGTAGCGGTTCCCTTCAGTCCTACAGCTGCAACTATCTCTCCAGCAAAAGCCTCAGTTATATCCTGACGGTGGTTGGCATGCATCCGCAGCAAGCGTCCGATGCGCTCCTTTTTCCCCTTGGTGGCGTTAAAAACTGTATCCCCGGTTCTCAAAGCTCCTGAATAAATGCGCAGAAAAACCAGTTTGCCTACATAACTATCTGTTTGAACCTTAAAGCATAATGCAGCAAAAGGCTCATTATCATCTGTTTTCCGGATTATATCCTCTCCGGTTTCAGGGTGTTTACCTTGAACCGGCGGTATATCAAGGGGTGAAGGCAAATAATCAACAATTGCATCCAGCAGCGGCTGTACACCCTTATTATGAAATGAGCTGCCGCAAAGCACAGGAACAAATTTGCAAGCCAGCACACCTTTGCGGATAGCAGACTTAATTTCCTCTACGGTAATTTTCTCGCCCTCTAGATAGTTCTTCAGCAGTTGGTCATCATACTCAGCCAGCGCCTCCAGAAGCTGTTCGCGGTAAAGCCTCTTTTCATCCACCATTTCCGCAGGCACATCGGTTTCAACATATTTTGTGCCCAAGTTATCCTGATAGATGATCGCCCGGTCTCTAACCAGGTCGATGACACCTATAAAAGAGTCCTCACTCCCAATAGGAAGCTGCACAGGCACTGCATTGGCCTGCAGTCTGTCTCGAATCAGTTTGACTGACCGGTGAAAGTCAGCACCGACCCGGTCCATTTTGTTAAGATAAGCCAAGCGAGGGACATTATAGCGATCTGCCTGTCGCCAGACAGTTTCCGACTGGGGTTCAACACCGGCAACCGCGTCAAAGATAGCGATCGCTCCATCCAGCACCCGCAGTGACCTTTCTACCTCTGCAGTAAAGTCCACGTGGCCGGGCGTATCAATGATGTTAATAATAAAATCACGCCACTTACAGGTAGTTGCTGCAGACATAATGGTAATACCCCGTTCCTGCTCCTGGGCCATCCAATCCATAGTGGCAGCGCCTTCATCCACTTCACCTATTTTATATACTTTGCCTGTATAAAATAGGATCCGTTCAGTTGTGGTTGTCTTTCCTGCATCGATATGTGCCATGATCCCAATATTGCGTATTTTGTCTAGGAAAAGTTCACGACCCATGCACTCATCCCTCCTTTCCGCGCTAATTTTCCACAAAACATTACCAGCGATAGTGGGCAAAAGCCTTGTTGGCTTCAGCCATTTTGTGAGTATCTTCTTTTTTCTTCACTGAAGCGCCCGTATTATTGGCAGCATCCATAATTTCCGCAGCCAGTTTTTCCTTCATGCTCTTACCAGCCCTTGCCCTGGCATAGGAAACCAACCACCTGATACCAAGGGTTAACCGGCGCTCAGGGCGTACTTCCACAGGCACCTGATAGTTTGCCCCTCCCACACGCCTGGCTCTAACTTCGAGCACCGGCATAACATTTTTTAATGCCTGCTCAAATACCTCCATGGGGTCTTTTTTTGTTTTCTCTTTAATCAGATCAAAGGCCCCATAGCAGATGTCTTCGGCCAGGCTTTTCTTGCCGTCCCACATAACTTGGTTTACCAGCTTGGTGAAGACCTGGCTTCCATAGACGGCATCAGGTTGTACTTCACGTTTAGCAACATTGCCTCGACGCGGCACTTGGATGATGACCTCCCTTCCAAGTTCTTAAGCTTTCGCTGTTTTCGGCTTCTTTGTACCATATTTGGAACGCCCGCGATTTCTGCCCTGCACACCTGCGGTATCCAAAGCACCCCGGATAATGTGGTAGCGCACACCCGGAATGTCCTTTACACGGCCGCCCCTTACAAGAACCACCGAGTGTTCCTGTAGGTTATGCCCGATGCCAGGAATGTAGGCGGTAACCTCGATTCCATTGGTCAGTCGAACCCTGGCTACTTTTCGCAGAGCAGAATTCGGCTTTTTTGGAGTAGTTGTATAAACCCTTGTGCAAACTCCACGCTTTTGCGGTGAGTTTTTCAAAGCTGGAGCGTCCGACTTTTTAGATGTAACCTTGCGACCCTTGCGAATCATCTGATTGATTGTTGGCACCTTTTACCACCTCCTTTTCTCTGGTCATCCAGGCATAAATAGCCGGGAACTCAATGTTATTTCAAAATTGAAGCTGATGCAGCTCCCACTTTGATACCGCACACCTTACCCAGTTCTTTCATCGAATCTACATAAACAATCTCTATCCCTTTTTCCTGGCAGCAATCAACCAAAGGCATCACTATGTGTTTCTCAGCATCTTGCGCAACAAATACGACCTCAGCCTGATCCCTCTCTACAGCTTTAAGGGTCTGTTTGAGCCCCACAGTTTTTCTGGCTGCATTGAGCAACCGCTGCATTCCCCACTCCCTCCCTGTAATAACAGTGAAAATGGAGATTTTAAAGCAGCCGTGAAAAACCACAGTGATGATTTTATCACCTAGACAAGAACCCTGTCAACTTTTTTAACAATCAAATCGTATATTTTAAAACAAACTGATTTTCCGACACTGCTCACGACTGCTCTCAAACTCCAGTTTCAAACTCTTTAAAAACCAACCATCAGCTAATTAGTGCCTGTATCTGTAAGAGTACCTCTTTCTGCAGGCACCGCGTTTTCCACATCCGCCAAATCGTTGTTAGACACTTCTGCTGTCTCAGCTTCATTCTCTGCTTGATCAATGCTTCTAACCTTGATATTGCGATAGCGGGACATCCCGGTCCCAGCTGGTATCAGTTTTCCAATAATCACGTTTTCTTTAAGGCCGAGCAAGGGGTCCACTTTACCCTTGATAGCAGCATCAGTAAGGACCCGAGTGGTTTCCTGGAAGGATGCCGCCGAAAGAAAAGAATCAGTGGCCAGTGATGCTTTAGTAATACCTAGGATCACCGGTTTCGCTGTAGCTGGTCTCAGCCCTTGAGCGACAACTCGTTTGTTTTCCTTTTCCAGTTCGAAGGCATCGATCAGACCACCGGACAGCAATTCAGTGTCCCCTGGGTCTTCAATCTTTACTTTGCGCAGAATCTGCCGGATCATCACTTCAATGTGTTTGTCATTGATATCCACACCCTGCATGCGATAGACCCGCTGTACCTCACGCAGCAAATAATCCTGTACAGCGGTTACGCCCTTGATCTGCAGCAGCTCATGGGGGTTGATGGATCCTTCTGTAATCTCCTGGCCGGCTACTACATAATCTCCATCCTGAACCCTGAGCCTTGAACCAAAGGGTACTTGATAAGTACGTTTTTTCCCATCCTCTCCGAACAGATCTACCTCACGCATACCTTCTTTATCTTCATGAATTTTTATCACACCATTTGTTTCAGCAATAATAGCCTGACCTTTTGGTTTGCGTGCTTCGAAAAGCTCTTCAACACGAGGGAGCCCCTGGGTGATGTCCTCCCCGGCGACCCCTCCGGTGTGGAAGGTACGCATGGTCAGCTGGGTACCCGGTTCACCGATAGACTGAGCTGCCATAATACCCACAGCTTCCCCGATCTCCACAGGGAAGCCGGTAGCCATGTTCCTGCCGTAGCACAAGCGACAGGTGCCATAACGGGTCTTACAGGTGAGTACGGACCTGATCTCTACCCTATCGATTCCGGCCTCAACAATCCTCTTGGCATCTTCTTCCTTGATCTCGGTGTTAGCCGGGACAATAACCTCTCCGGTTTCCGGATGGATAACCGGATTCAAGGTGAATCTGCCGATAATTCTCTCCTCTAATGTCTCGATCACATCATCCCCATCTTTAATGGCTTCGACTATAAACCCTGTTGTGGTACCACAGTCATTCTCCCGGACAATAACATCCTGGGCAACATCCACCAACCGTCTAGTCAGATAACCTGAGTCTGCAGTTCTTAAAGCGGTATCTGCCAAGCCTTTACGGGCTCCATGAGTGGAAATAAAGTATTCCAATACTGTCAAACCTTCCCTGAAGTTAGACCTAATAGGCAGATCAATGATCTCACCTGATGGGTCAGCCATTAAACCGCGCATACCTGCCAACTGTCTGATCTGCTGGATACTACCCCTTGCTCCGGAGGTAGCCATCATATAAATAGGATTCAAGTGATCCATGTGAGCAAGCAGAGTTTCGGTCACTTGGTCTGTAGCCCTCTTCCAGATGCCTGTCACTTTTTCATAGCGCTCATCCTCTGTGATCAAACCTTTGCTGTACTGCTGTTCCACTTTTTCTACTTCTGCCTCAGCATCAGCAATAATCTGTGGTTTTTCTGGAGGAATGGTGACATCGGTTACTCCCACAGTAATTCCTGCTTTGGTGGCGTATTTGAAACCAAGATTCTTGATACCATCCAGCATTTTTCCTGTTGCTCCAAATCCATTACTGCGATAGCATTCCCCTATAATCTCTGCAAGCATTTTTTTATCAATAACTTCATTATAGTAGCCCATATTATGAGGAACTACCTCGTTGAAGATCAGCCTGCCTACTGTGGTTTCCATAAATTGCCCATTATGCCGCACCTTAATCCTGGCATGCAAGCCTACATAACCGCTCTCATGGGCAAAGATTGCCTCGTCTTTATCACGGAAAACTTTACCCTCCCCTTTTTCCCCATCCACTTCTAGGGTTAGGTAGTAAATCCCTAAGACCATATCCTGGGTGGGTGTCACCACCGGCCGCCCATCCTTGGGGTTGAGAAGGTTGTGTGCTGATAGCATCAGAATGCGCGCCTCAGCTTGAGCCTCAGCTGAAAGGGGCACATGTACCGCCATTTGGTCCCCATCAAAATCAGCGTTATAACCTGTACAAACAAGAGGGTGAATCTGAATCGCTCTACCCTCAACCAGGATCGGCTCAAAAGCCTGAATACCCAGTCTGTGCAGTGTAGGGGCACGGTTTAACAAAACAGGATGGTCTTTGATAACATCCTCCAGCACATCCCAAACCTCTGGGCGTGCCCTCTCAACCATGCGCTTGGCACTCTTGATATTATGAGCAAAATCCCTCTCCACAAGGCACTTCATAACAAATGGCTTGAACAGTTCTAATGCCATTTCCTTGGGAAGTCCGCACTGATGCAATTTCAAGTCCGGACCAACAACAATAACCGAACGACCGGAGTAGTCAACCCTTTTACCCAGCAGGTTCTGACGAAAGCGGCCTTGCTTCCCTTTTAGCATATCACTTAATGATTTGAGCGGCCTGTTGCCCGGACCTGTTACCGGACGGCCTCGCCTACCATTATCTATCAACGCATCCACTGCCTCCTGCAGCATGCGTTTCTCATTGCGGACAATAATATCGGGCGCTCCCAGATCAAGCAGCCGTTTAAGCCTGTTATTGCGGTTGATAACCCGCCGGTACAGATCATTTAAATCAGAGGTGGCAAACCTGCCGCCATCCAACTGAACCATAGGCCTCAGTTCCGGTGGGATCACCGGAATTACCTCCAAAATCATCCACTCGGGCCTATCCCCGGATTTGCGGAAGGCCTCAACAACCTCCAGACGCCTAATAGCCCGCACTTTACGCTGTCCGGTGGATTCCCGCAGCTCTGTCCGCAGTTCCTCACTTAATCTATCTAGTTCAATTTCTTCCAGCAGCTCTTTGATGGCTTCTGCTCCCATCCCTGCCCGGAAACGGTTTCCATACTGCTCCCTCAATTCCCGGTACTCAGACTCATTGAGCAGTTGCTTCTTTGTCAGATCAGGAACATCACCAGGATCAAGCACAATATAGGAGACAAAATAGAGCACCTTTTCCAGAGTGCGGGGAGACATATCCAAAATCAGCCCCATCCTGCTGGGTATCCCTTTAAAATACCAGATATGGGATACAGGTGCAGCCAGTTCGATATGCCCCATCCGCTCACGCCTAACCTTGGATTTGGTGACCTCAACCCCGCAGCGGTCACAGATAACTCCTTTATAGCGTACCCGTTTATATTTACCGCAGTGGCACTCCCAGTCCTTGGTAGGACCAAAGATCCGCTCGCAGAACAGACCGTCCCGCTCAGGTTTAAGTGTCCGGTAATTGATCGTCTCCGGTTTTTTCACTTCCCCACTGGACCAGGACCTTATCTTTTCCGGGGAAGCGAGCCCGATCCGGATGCTCTCAAAATTGTTATTACTGCTGGCAGTGGCTTCAGACAAAGACAATCGCTCCTTTCTTAGATCTGAGCCTCAAGAAACTATTCATCTTCCTCATCAAGCTGTTTATCAAGGACTGAAACAGCCCCTGATCCCATATATTCCGTGACATCATCAGAAACTGTTTCTTCAGAATCACTATCTCCCTGGATGTCTTCTACCGGTAACTCCTCTTCATCATCCTGCTCACTGTCTTCTTCATCAAGTGCCGGTGATGATCTCTTGGTCACTTTAGATGGGGTTACACCGCTATCATCTAACTCCAGTTCCCTAGCGGTCTCCCCAATATCATCCTCATCATCCTCAATCTCCACTTCTTCATTAGATTCAGATAACACACGGACATCCAGAGCCAGACTCTGCAGCTCCTTAATCAGAACCTTGAAGGATTCGGGGACCCCCGGTTCCGGTACATTTTCACCCTTGACAATTGCCTCATAGGTTTTTACTCTTCCAACAACATCATCTGATTTAACTGTTAGTATCTCCTGTAGGGTATAGGCAGCACCATAGGCCTCCAGTGCCCATACCTCCATTTCACCAAAACGCTGTCCACCAAACTGCGCCTTTCCACCCAGAGGCTGCTGGGTAACAAGGGAGTAAGGGCCTGTAGAACGGGCGTGGATCTTGTCATCCACCAGGTGAGCCAATTTCAACATATATATATATCCAACTGTGATCTCATCGTCATAAGGCTCCCCTGTGCGTCCGTCATAAAGGATTGTCTTCCCATCCCTGGGTAACCCCGCTTGCTCCAGTGTGTCCATAATGTCATCCTCTACTGCTCCATCATAAACCGGGGAAGCAGTATAAATACCCATCTCTTTGGCTGCTCGCCCCAGGTGGCACTCCAGGATCTGACCGATATTCATACGGGAGGGTACCCCAAGAGGATTGAGAACGATCTCCACCGGAGTACCATCAGGTAGAAAAGGCATATCCTCTTCTGGGAGAATACGGGATATAACACCTTTATTCCCATGCCTACCGGCCATTTTGTCCCCAACAGAGAGCTTTCTCTTTTGGGCTACATAAACCCGTACCAATTTATTAACACCAGGCGGCAGTTCATCCCCGTTCTCCCGGGAAAAGACCTTAACATCAACAACACGCCCTGATTCCCCATGAGGAATCCGCAGGGAAGTATCCCTGACCTCCCGGGCTTTTTCTCCGAAAATTGCCCTGAGCAGCCGCTCTTCTGCTGTCAACTCGGTTTCCCCTTTAGGAGTTACCTTACCCACCAGGATATCACCGGGCCGTACCTCAGCACCAACCCGGATAATCCCCCGTTCATCAAGGTCTTTTAGTGCCTCATCCCCCACATTGGGAATATCACGGGTGATCTCCTCAGGACCGAGTTTGGTATCCCGGGCATCACACTCATACTCTTCGATATGAATAGAGGTGAACAGATCTTCTTTAACCAGCTTTTCACTGATCAGAATAGCGTCCTCGAAATTATAACCCTCCCAGGGCATATAGGCCACCAGCACATTTCTACCTAAAGCAAGTTCTCCTCCGTGTGTAGATGGTCCATCGGCAATCACCTGATCTTTCTTTACGCGCTGCCCTTTTTTAACAATAGGTTTTTGGTTGATACAGGTACCTTGATTGGACCGGGCAAACTTGGTCAAATGATAATTGTGTACTTTGCCTGAATCGCCTTTGATCCTTATTTCATCAGCAGTGACCCTCTCCACGACTCCTGCTTCATCACTGGTCACCACAACCCCCGAGTCATGAGCTACCCTGTATTCAATCCCTGTGCCTACTAAGGGGGCGTCAGTACGCAGAAGAGGTACAGCTTGACGCTGCATATTGGCACCCATCAAGGCGCGGTTAGCATCATCGTTTTCCAAAAAGGGAATAAGGGCAGCTGCAACACTGACCACCTGTTTTGGTGAAACATCCATATAATCAACCTGAGAAGGGGGAACAGCAAGAATATCTTTACCATACCTGACATCCACTCGGCTTGTGGTAAAACGGCCTTCCTCATCGAGAGGCTCGTTAGCCTGAGCGATCACATACTCATCCTCAGTATCAGCAGTCAAATATTCTATTTCATCAGTAACTATTCCCTTTTCCTTGTCGACTTTTCGGTAGGGTGTCTCTATAAAACCGTATTTATTTACCCTGGCATAGGTGCTCAAAGAGCCGATCAAACCGATGTTGGGACCCTCAGGTGTCTCTATAGGGCACATTCTTCCGTAGTGGGAATGGTGAACATCACGCACCTCAAAGCCCGCCCTCTCCCGGCTTAGCCCTCCAGGTCCTAGGGCACTCAAGCGCCGCTTATGGGTTAATTCCGCCAGAGGGTTGGTTTGGTCCATAAATTGAGATAACTGGCTGCTGCCGAAGAACTCTTTAATGGCAGCCACAACAGGCCTGATGTTGATCAAAGCCTGAGGAGTAATTGCATCAACATCCTGAATGGTCATCCTTTCCCTGACAACCCGTTCCATCCGCGCCAAACCGATACGGAACTGATTCTGCAACAACTCCCCTACTGAACGCAGTCTCCTGTTCCCCAGATGGTCAATATCATCTATCGTCCCTTCACCGTTCATCAGTTTGAAGAAATAATCGATCACAGCGAAGATATCATTTGGAGTAAGACATCTGCTGTTATTGGATTCATCCAGCTTAAGCTTCTTATTTAACTTGTAGCGCCCCACCTGTCCAAGATCATAGCGCCGCGCATCAAAGAAAAGGCCTTCCAGCAGCGCCCGGGCACTCTCTATAGTAGGAGGTTCCCCTGGCCGCAGCCGTTTGTAGATTTCCACCAGAGCTTCCTCCTGTGATTGAGTGCTGTCCTTTTCCAGTGTGTTTTTCAAAAACTCATTATCACCAAAATGCTCTAAAATATCATTATTTGTTGAATAACCTAAGGCGCGAAGCAACACAGTGACTGGGAGTTTTCGTGTCCGGTCAATACGCACATGGACAGTATCATGAGCATCTGATTCTAACTCCAACCAGGCACCGCGATTAGGGATAATCGTCGCACTGTAAATACGTTTACCAGATGGGTCTGTAGCAGCGTTATAATAAACCCCTGGTGAGCGCACCAGCTGGCTGACCACAACCCTTTCCGCACCATTGATAATGAAGGTACCTTTCTCTGTCATCAAGGGGAAATCCCCCATAAAAACATCCTGTTCCTTGATCTCACCGGTTTCCCGGTTAGTCAGACGAACCTTCACCCTCAGGGGTGCTGCATATGTAACATCTCTTTCCTTGCACTCAGCAACAGAATATTTGGGTTCTCCCAGCGAATAATCAATAAACTCCAGGCTCAGATTACCTGTAAAATCCTGTATCGGGGATACATCACGAAATGTTTCCCTCAAACCCTCTCTTAGAAACCATTCATAGGATTCTATCTGAATCTCAATAAGATTGGGCATCTCCAGAACTTCTGAAATCCGCCCATAACTCCAACGCACTCTCTCTCCGACCTGAATCGGTTTTGGATTAGCCATCACACACCATCCCTTATCGTACTCGGTTTACTGTTACGTTTCTCAAATCAACCGAAAGCAGTGATGGTATCTACATTATTCCCTTGGCCAACAAGTTTCAACCGCCTTTCCTTTCATAATCATGCCAAAACTTGTTCCAATAGACATTCATTAAGAATATCATGGAAAGGAGTAAATGTCAACAAAAAAACAAAAGGAGACGGTGTCAACTTTTTATAGGATATTATTTTTCGAGATCATCATAGACTTTTGGATTTTAGAAAACACCATTTCCATTTCGTAGGCCATTTAAGCAACGAAACATAGGTATTACTTTACCCCTATTAAGTATTGTCA
>JAAYWP010000064.1 GCA_012516535.1 Syntrophomonadaceae bacterium
GTGGGACTGCTCTCCGGAGGGCAGCGGCAGGCCCTGACCCTCTTGATGGCAACACTGAGGAAGCCGCAGCTCCTGCTGCTGGATGAGCATATCGCTTCACTGGATCCCCGTACAGCAGAAATAGTAATGGATCTCACCTGCCGCATCGTTGAGGAGCAGCAGTTGACAGCCATTATGGTTACACACAATCTGGAGCAGGCCTTGTCAGCCGGGAACAGGACTGTGATGATGCATGAAGGGCGAATTGTGCTGGATATTCAGGGCCTTGAGCGCAAGCGGATGAATGTCCTGGATCTGATGCGCCTCTTTGAAAAGAACAGCGGCACCAAACTGAACAGCGACCGTGTACTCCTTGCCGCCAAAGCCTGAGCAAACCTGACAAAACCACGATCACCGATCGATCAGGGGGGGCGACCACACACTCGGTGCCAGGCTTGCTTTATTGCTTTAAGCCGACCGATCACCGGGATTGTCCCACCGCGCGAGCAGTGGGACAGCTTGCCATTGCTAGACCGATCACCGGGACAGTCCTTTCGCGCGATGGGGGGACAAGTTGACGGTTCGGTCAATCGTGCCTTTTCCTGTTATCACCATTCCATACTTTTAGCGCCTCTCTGACCGATCTGGCCATCTCTCTTGCAAATGGGGCGCCTGTTTTTCTTGCATAATGCAGTTGGGCATAGTTTTTGGCATTGTAAGGGTTTTCTGTTCTGAAGCTTTCCTCAAGGGATCTGAACATATCCTTTATTTCATCCTCATTAAGCCTTCGATAGCTATCCTTAAAAACAACATATTCTCGCTTAAATCTCGGCCGCAGCCTTTTAGTGTAATGATCAGGATAGTACCCCATACACAGCATAGCAACGGGAAAAACGTAATCAGGAAGGTTGAGTAGTTTTTTGTGCTCCTCATACCGCTCCATGATATCCCCTATATAGCATGAACCTATTCCCAGGGATTCCCCAGCTATTACTGCATTTTGGGCTGCTATCAGGGCATCACAGGCAGCGAGCATCAAATTTGCCTCTGAAGGGTATGTGAAGGGGATATTTTCCTGGCGGCAATAATCCTCCACATTTCCAGCCTGATAGTAATCATACCATTTCTGATAATCAGCAACGAAAACCAGCACAAGAGGTGCTTTGGCGATAAAGGGTTGGTTGTCACATGTGCGGCTCAGTATCTCCTTTTTCTTCTTGTCCTCGATTATGATCACAGAATAAAGCATCATATTACCTGCAGTCGGTGCCCTCATCGCACAATCGAGGATTATATCTAAATGTTCCTGTGAGACAGGCCTATCGGCATAGGTTCGCAGGGATGTTCTGTTTTTTAGTGTTTCAATGACTGTGTTCATCTGGCTAACCCTCTTTTTTTCTTACAATTATATATTTAATTAAGGCAGAAGCAAGGCTAAGAGGCAAGGCCGGGGATCAGCCCCTGATTGGGCGTAGCAATTGATCATTGACAGACAGGTGATTAACTGTTATAGTACATTACAGGAGTAATGCACTGAGGTGCATTAAGGGGGTGGGTTGTTGGAACTAAACTCAGTTGAAGGCAAACCAATATATGTGCAGATAGCGGAATGGCTGGAAAATGAAATACTTTGCGGCAACATCAAGGAAAATGAAAAGATATATTCCCAATACCAGCTGGCAGAGATGTTCAATATCAATCCCGCTACTGCTGCCAAAGGCATTAACATACTGGCGGATCAAGGCATCCTCTATAAAAAACGGGGGCTGGGTATGTTTCTATCCCCTGAAGCAAAAGAAAAGATTCGGGATAAGCGCAAAAACCACACTTTAAAGAGGTTGGTGGAGGAAGTGGTGTTTGAGGCCCGGCTCCTGGGGGTTAGTGAAGCTGAATTACTCAGCATGATACGAGATGCAGGGAAAGTATTTGACGAACATGAGGGAATCGAAGGGGGTTAAGGGATGGATGTGATTTCATGTCAAGAGCTGACGAAAACTTTCGGACGGGTAAGGGCGCTCAATAATATAACCTTTACCATTGGCCAGAACAGGATTACAGGATTGATCGGGCCAAATGGTGCAGGAAAAACAACACTTTTGAAGATTATCGCCGGTTTTTTGCGTGCCAGTTCAGGGGAGGTAAGGGTTTTCTCTGAGGATCCCTTTAACAACCTGAAAGTGGCTGCCAATATGATTTTTATCGATGATCAAATGCGGTTTCCTCAATCATTAACACTGTCAGAAATTCTGGCATCCGCTGCTGCCTTTTATGAAAACTGGGATATGGAGCTGGCTAGGAGGCTGTTTGATTATTTCTCTCTGGACCCGGAACAGTACCATCACAAGCTTTCCAAAGGGATGAAGAGCACTTTTAATATGATTATCGGGCTGGCAGCCCGCTGCCCGCTGACTATTTTTGATGAACCAACTACCGGAATGGATGCTGGGGTGAGGAAGGACTTTTACCGGGCTCTGCTGAGGGATTATCTCCGAAAACCCCGCACTATTATTATTTCAAGCCATCTGTTGAATGAGATTGAGGATATTCTGGAGGATATTTTTCTGCTCAGTGGGGGTGAAAAGCGCCTGCAGACGCCGGTTTCCGACCTGAAGGAGTTTGCTGTTGCTCTGCGGGGCAAGAGGGAAGTGATTGATAAGCTAACAGCGGGCCAGGAGATTTATTATCAGAAGAGTGTGGGCAAAGACCACAGTTATGTTGTCATCAGGCGGGACGCGGCTGAAGGTTTGTTGAAAAAAGCCGGTAGGGACGGGCTAGAAGTCTTTCCGGTAAAGGCTGATGACCTATGTGTTTACCTTACCAGCAGGAAGAGGGGAGGGATCGATAGTGTCTTTGACAGATATTAGTTTAACAGAACCCAGCCTTTTTGATACTGTCAAAAAGCAGTTTTTATATAAGCTGAAAGGCCGCCTGGGTCTGTTTTTGGCTATGATGGGCGTACAGATAATGGGCTTGCTGTTTTCTCTTTCCGGTGCGTCAAGTCATGGCATGGGAGATAATTTTTTATATGTTTCAGTTAATGAATTTTCCAGTGATCTGATTATTTGGTTTACATTTTTTTGGATTTTTGTAGTCGCTGTATTGATCACAACTAAGGATTACCAAAATATTGATTTTACTTTCGTAGCTAACCGCTTGAGCAGCCATCTTTCCAATGTGGGCTTTTTGATCACTGCTGCAGTAATCGGGGGAGTGACAGCTATGCTGAGCGGTACTTTGTTAAGAATAGTTATCTATTTTATCCGCGGACGCTACATGCTCAGCGAGAATTTTATAACTGATCCTGAAGTTATCCTTACAGGTATTGCTGTAACCATATTGTATCTGCTCCTTATTAGTGCTCTGGGGTATTTTTGCGGGGTTTTGGTGCAGCTGAGCAAGGTGTTTATTGTGATACTGCCTGCCTTATATATCGGCACCGTTGATTTCTTAGCGAGAGAACTGCCTGTGATAGTAAAGGTTTATAATTTTATCATTGGAGAAAACTCTCTGGCACTGTTAGCTGTGAAGGTGCTCATTACTACAGCTTTGATTTATGCCTGCTCATGTGTGCTGGCAAACAGACTGGAGGTCAGATAGATGGCTACTATCGATCCTTTATTAGTGATTCTTTTTATGGCTAACCTGTTGATTCTTGTTTTGGTTATTCTGTTTGTGGTGAAGAGCGGTTGTTTTTCGCTGCAGAATAAAATACAGTTTTGGCTCATAGCTGGCTACATCCTGCTGCTGCTTGCTTCTCCTGTTGTCATCCAAATGCTGCCGAAAGAAAACTTTGCTGATGAGAGAATAAAAAAAGTGAGTGAAAAAGATTTGTACGTTCAAGCAGATTTATACACAATAGCACAGGGGGCAAGCCCAGAACAGATTAAAGGGGTATTTGTGCTGGAACAATGGGAATTTCCTTATAACGGCAGCATGCTTAATGTGGTGGTACGTCCTCTATATGAATATGACGCAGTTATAGTAGTTGAAAGAAAGGACAGCGCCGATGGTAAGATTGAGGCTGTCAATTATGCCAGCAAACCCATCGTTGAGTTGATTGACTTATCTGAAATTATGAAACCGCACAAAGTGGCTTTAGATGGCAATGTTTTGAAAGTAACTGCTCCGGAATTTCTGCAAATAGAGTTGGGGGTATTTAGGAATGAATTTGTAATCAGCCAAATATTAGGTGATACAGAGCTCGAATCTGCCCCTTGGCGTCATGGTTCACAGCTGATTTATCTGCGCGTACCAGCAGATGTGGAGGTGCAATCTGAAGCTTCTGTTCATTTTGTGGAAAAGCAGTAGGCCCGATCACCGGATCACCGGGACAGGTTGTCCGAGCGATCAGGGGGACAGGTTGACCGCGCGATCAGTGGGACAGGTTGGGTGATCGGACCCTATTACCGGGACTGTCCCCCCGCGCGATCAGGGGGATAGGTTGGGTGATCGGCCGGAAAGCGTGGTTGCCCTAGCAACACAGGGACAGGTCTTGCCCCTGCGAGCCAAAGTCACTGTCCCCTTGACTTATGCTCAATGTTCTGAATGTATGAGTCGAAGTCACCGTTCCTTTGACTCAGGTGAGCGGGCGACCTAAAGGCAAAAACGCAAGCCTGGCAATTGAGAGGTGGGAAGTGTGAGGTTGGATGTGCGAATTTTTTAGAATAAAGCAAAAAAGCAAGCCTGGCGATTGAGAAGTGGGAAGTGAGAGGTTGGAAGTGAGAGTAAAAGAATAACGCAAGCTGGGTACCTGGATAATAACAGTGTTTAATCGGTACCGTACCTGCTGGATAAAGCAATAAAGCAAGCATGGCTGAAATAGAACTCAGATGCCAGAGGTCTGAAGTCAGAAAAAGAATGACCATCAGTAGTTAGAAGCCAAACGTCAGAAGTCTGAGGGGTTGAGTCACTAATTTAAATAAAGCAAAAAAGCAAGCCTGGCACCTAGTGATTTGGTAAAGGTCAAACTCGATTGTAATGCTTAAGCCAAGGGGAGGATAATGGATGTACTTGAAAAAAACTCTACTCTGTTGATTATTTGTTTGCTGATAGCAGCGTTTTGCCTATTCGCATTTTCCTGTGCAAAGCAAGAACAATCACCTTCAACCGCTAAATATACTGATATCACTATTGAAGAAGCCAAGGAGAAAATAGAAGCAGGAAACGTTATACTGGTGGATGTTCGTACACAAGAGGAATATAATGAAAAGCATATTGACGGAGCAATCCTGATCCCAAACGAAACAATTACCGATACCCAGCCAGCAGAACTTCCAGATAAAGATGCTGACATCTTAGTTTACTGCAGAAGCGGAAAAAGAAGCAGTGAGGCAGCAAAAAAGCTCGCTGATATGGGTTACACCAATGTGTATAATATGCTCGGCGGTATTAATGAGTGGCCATATGAAACAAAATAAACATCACCCGGAGGACAAATTGCATCACTGTGACCGATCACCGGGACTGTCCCCCCGCTCGGTCTGATCTATCACCGGGAGGTATTTAACTTGATTTTTGCCGGCGGCTTTTGCTTCGTATAAGGCTTTGTCGACAGCCAGGAACAGCTGCTGGGGAGAGCCGTGTATATCCGGAACTGCGGAAGTGACCCCTATGCTGACTGTGACCCAGGGGCTTACCGGTGATTTTTTATGGGGAATGTGGAGTTCCTCAATAGCCTTTCGCAGCAACTGAGCCATGTTGACCGCTTCGTCTTTTCCCAACCCTGGCATGATTACGACAAATTCCTCTCCACCGTAACGGACTACCAGGTCACTGGCTCTTTTGAAAAATTCTTGGGTTGTCTGTGTGACCTTGATCAGACACTCATCTCCTGCTTTATGGCCGTAGCAATCATTATAGGCTTTAAAGTTATCGATATCTATCATCATCAAAGCCAAAGGGTATTTGTGTCTTAAACTGCGGTTCCATTCCAACTGGATGGTTCGATCATAGTGGCGTCTGTTCCAGAGATCGGTCAAGGGGTCTTTTAAAGAAAGCACTTGAAGAGCTTTATTTACCTTTTCTAGTTCAGCCTTCTGGTTTTCTATCTGTTCCCGGTATTCTTCCAGGGCTTTTGTTCTTTTTTGTACGAGTTTGTCCAGATTAAGGTTTATCTCCTGCAGCTGAGCGGTCATTTTTTCTCTTTCTACCAGGGCATGAGCAAACTTGCGGGCTAATTCTAAGGAGTTTAACAACACAAAAATCAGCTGGCCAACATTGGAAAGGTTGCCCGTTCTGACCACACTTCTTAAAAGGGGAGCGCTGAGATCATGCAACCATATGCTTAAAAAAGCAATATTATTGAGACCTGCTATGATCAAAGCTATACCACCTATAATAATCAGTAGGCCTTCTTTTTCTTTTCGACGAATTATCCTAATAAAGTTGACTATCATGTAAATAATTACAATTAATGCAAATAGCTGAAATGCAGGGTTGAAGATGGTGACAATTCCGGCGGGTGTGAGGAGAACCAGGCAGGCAAAACCGGCACCTACCCAATTGATGATTTTGGTGGTTTTCGCCTGAAAGTCCTTAGGGAAAACCGAATTAAAAAACATTATAACTAAAGGCACTCCCAGATAAAAGGCCAGTGTTTGCAATTTATGAGCCGTTTCCCAGCTAAAGTTAGGGAATAGATAAATGAAAAAACTTTCTCCTACCAGTAGGGTTCTTATGCTAATCAACAGGCAGAATAAACCGAAATAAAGAGGAGCCTTATCCTTTTTGATAAAGAAAAGTAGAGCTATGTGGTAAATACCGATAATGATCAAACTGCCGAACAAGAAAAGCTCATATGCTATGCTTCTTTCTCTGAGGCCGGTAATCTGTTTTTCATTTCCCAGGATTAAGGCTTCTAATAGCCCTCCGCTGCGGTGGTAATAGTTTGAGACTTGTATTATGATTTCGTTTTCACCTGGTTGCGCTTCGAATAGAGCGACCTGTGGGAGATACTGGGGGGTCATTGTCTTTCTGCTGCTGCCAACTGTTCCAGCAGAGGCGCTCAGCTCGCCATTCATATATAATTTGTATGATGTGAATACCCTTGGTATTTTTAAACCTAATCTTTCCTCTGCCTCTGTGATAAAATGCAGCCGGTAGGTTGCAAAACCATAGCCGGGCAATTCTTTATCATCAACCCTATAATGTTTCCATGTGCCGGGAACATTTATATAACCGGTCATTGGCATGCCGGCTATGCCGGCGTCTTTTAATTGATGGGGTTCCAGCAGTTGATTCCAGTAAAATTCCCATTGCCCATTTAATTTAATAACACCGTCTTCCTCAAACTGCCATTGAGTTAGATCGAGAATTCCCTGCTCAGCCTTCGGTTGTTCAGGGGAAAATACTGTGGAACAGCCTGAAAGATATAGTATTAATGTGAAAAATACTAATGAAAGTATAAAGAACTTGCTTTTGAACATAAGATAGGCTCCTTGAGGTAATCGTAGACAATTCATATATCATATACCATAATTATATCAATTCATTCGGGCATATGCACCAGTAGGTCGGTGCCAGGCTTGCGTTTTTGCTTTATTTTTCATCACTCGGTGTCAGGCTTGCCTTTTTGCTTTATCCAACAGGTACGGTACCGATTAAACACTGTTATTATCCAGGTACCCGGCTTGCGTTATTCTTTTACTCTCACTTCCAACCTCACACTTCCCACTTCTCAACCGCCAGGCTTGCTTTTTTCGCGCGGGGCAACAGGTTGACCGATCGGGCCCGATCACCGGGACTGTCCCCGCGCGCGACCGAACGTGATCAAGGGGACAGGTTGCCATCACTGGATAACGCGCCCCCTGTCCCCTTGTCACACGGTTGCGTTGCTGGACCAATTACCGTGACTATCCTGCGGCGCAAGGAAGCAAAAAGAGCATCCCTCTGTTTGCTGAGTCAAAGTGACCGTCCCCCTGACTCAGTCCCCGTGACTCACCGGAGTGAGTCAAAGTCACCGTCCCCCTGACTCACTGACTCACTGGTTTATCCCGCGATTTCAGCGATCTTGGCTTTAATCCATTCGATAAAGTTGTTTAAGCTGTTCAGGATTTTTTGGATAATGCCCTGTTTGTCTTTGACAACATCCTTTATTTCATCAACTTTCTTATAAATTTTATCCAGCTGGCTGCTGATCCGGTCAAAATCAAGATCCAGCTGGCTGATCTTCTGCAGCAGTTCTACGATCTTCTGCAGTTGGTCTTCATCAAGGGTTATTTTATGCTCAACTGCAATGCGTTTCACCACTTCTTTGATTTCCTCCGGCTCCTTTATCTTTTCCTTGATAACTTCTTCTTTTACATCACGCATAAAGTCAGCAGCTTTTTCTTTGCCAACCTCTTCAGCAAGGTCTATTGTGATGACCAGTTCTTCACTGGCGGTTTTTTTGGCATCTTCATCAAGCTTTTTCCCAGTTGCATGCTCAAAGGCCTTGGTGATGCCAGTCAGGGCTGAGACACCTGATACCTGGAAAGGCGCGGTTACAACCACATCTGCATCTTCGATTCCCGCAGTTACCATTACATTGGCATACATCTCTTTAGTTACCCAGCCTATGTTATAGGTTTTAACATTGATTCCGCTGCCCTTTGGTGTAAGAGTGACATGTGCTGAAGAATAAGCTGTGGTTCCCAGCTGTTTTTCCGGTACAATACCGCCAAAATACTGCCTCATCTCCTGGTTGGTAACCTGGATAATCTCAACCTCATTTTCATCAACACCGAAAAAGTCCAGTATTTCTGCTCTCTGCTGTGCTGTCAGGTTCGCCCCCAGGCTGACCACCTCCTGGGCGCTCGCCGCAGCTGCTGCCGGCAAAATCCCCATTATCAAACCTACAATTACTATGATGGATATAATCTTTTTCATTGTAAACACCTCCAAAAATAGATTTTACATCTATGGACAAACTATATGTCTGTATTTTGCTGATCATGACATGTGGTTGTGTCTCTTCATAATAAACAATTGGTTTGTATTTTGCAACAAATCCACTATGCCTCTGTTCATAGTTCTGTTAAAATGGGCTTAGCAGGCTAAAGGCTTTAAAGGCGGCTTTGTTTCCTTATATTATGGTTGAAATCCGTAAGGTGCGAAAGGGCCTGCACACCAAAAGGGACTTTATTTCCTTAATATTATGGTTGAAATGAGCCGCTGTTTTACGGTCAGGAAAAAGTATAGTTATGACAACCGAGATATCATTGATGGAGGTACGCAAATGGACAAAATCAGAATTAATCTTGATGAGTTGTTGCTTTGTTTGTCTAACGCAGTGGATCTGATCTCTCCCATCCTTTCCAACCATCATCAGCAGGTTGCCTATCTTACTTTTTTCTTGGCTGAACAACTGAAGCTCCCGGTTGAGGAGCAGAAGGATGTTTTCCTTGCAGCCCTGGTTCACGATATTGGTGCGCTTTCAAAAAAGGAGAGGCTGGAGCTTATAGAAAGTGAGCCTCCGACTGTCAACAACCACGGATTTAGAGGAGCGAAACTGCTGGAGCGGTTCAGACCTCTACAGAACGCAGCCCAAATCATCAAGTTTCATCACCAGCCATGGGACAATGGAAGCGGCCGTGTTTATATGGGCGAAAATGTGCCTTTTGCCAGCCATATCGTTCACCTGGCTGACCGCACCTGTGCCATGTTGCGCCCTGGACGCAATGTACTGACACAACTACCTGAGATCCTTGCTGCTATCAGGGAGAAAAGCAATTCGGTCTTCGAACCCGGCTTGGTCAACGCGCTGTTTAAATTGCGCAAAAAAGATTACATATGGCTGGATTTGATAACTTCACGTTCTCCGATAAAAATGATAGCTGAAAACGGGTTGTTAGATATTCTTGTTCTAGAGATAGATGATATTGTCGATCTGGCATTCATATTTTCACAGATTATCGATTTTCGCAGCAGATTTACTGCATGTCACTCAGCCGGTGTAGCAAAAACAGCTGAGCAGCTCGCCCAACTGGTTGGATTTTCTCCTGTTGAGTGCAAGGTGATGCTCATCGCCGGATATCTGCATGATCTGGGTAAGGTGGCAGTGGATAATAGGATTCTGGAAAAGCCAGGTAAGCTTGATGAGGATGAGTTCAATGAAATCCGTGCACACACTTACTATACCTATCATTTGCTTGATGCAATTCCACAGTTTGATACCATCAAAACCTGGGCATCCTACCATCATGAAAAGTTAAATGGCACAGGCTATCCCTTTCACATCAAGGGGGACAGTCTACCCTTGGGATCCAGGGTCATGGCTGTGGCTGATGTATTTACCGCAATTACAGAAGACCGCCCCTACCGCAGGGGAATGGATGATGAACAGGCCATCAAAGTGCTGAACAAGATGGTGGCCGAGGGCGCCCTTGACAGAATGGTTGTTGAGGTATTGCTCGATCATTTTCAAGAGATCAACACCCTGCGCCAACAAGCACAGCAAGAAGCAGCAGAACGGTATGATCGGTTCCTGCAAACTGGGGGATTGCTGGCTACCGTATAGGGGAGACAGTCTGAAAGCTGTGTAGTGTGCTTTTTTTTGCTGAGCTGTTGTCCACCGTACATGGGAAATAGAGTGTTGCGGGAAGGTGCACTAGAGGTGATGGGCAGCTTCTGATGTAATAACTGGACGGTGAACCACTGCAAGCCGGGATATTTACTGGTGAAAAACAGCTGAAGATGTCCAGCTAATAAGGGCAGAGCAATTTCGGGAACAGGACTTTTTTTTGTTATGGATTATTTAACAGAAGGGTATTTTATAAATATTGGAGGATCTATACGAAGGACGAGGATATACAAGGCGAATTCGGGAACCTCATTGGTGTCTACAATAGGACAATTTGCAGGGTGCTAATCGGGTGGCCGGACGAGCTGTCAGCCGGATTGCCATGAGAATAGGGCAATCTGCAGCCTTATGATGGAAGGGGGGAATTCGCATGATCAGGGATCTGCTCCAGGGGAAAATAGTTATCACTGATCACAGGATCAATGATTACATCGAACAGCACTATAAAAAGTCATTTGATGACAGGTTAAAAGATGTCAAGCTCTATTTTATAGATGAAGGACTGCATCTCTGCGCTGCAGTAAAACCCCATAGGATGTTGCCCGATGTAGTGGTTGATTTGCGTTTCTCCCTTTATTCATTTGAATTCACCCCGCAGGCACACATTTTCACTTTAAAGCTTGTAGAGAAACCGGAGCTTACATTCCCAGAGCTCACGAACAGGCTTTATGTGGGAATTCTAAGTTATATTTTTAACAAAGCTGCGGGATCTAAAAGAGCCATTGAAATATTAAGACATAATCTGAATAAAACAGGCTTTCTCAGTTGGGATGATGGGTTGGTTGCCATTGACCTGGACAAACACCCTGAAAAGGAAAAACTGTTTGGGAAAAGGGTTCCCATCATCGGTGTGAAGTTCTTCGATTTTGTAGGGATTGAAGAGATTATGTTCGGGGAGGGCGAGGTCATCCTAAAACCTAAGATATATTCCCATGAATTTCTGAAGAATTGCCAGCAGGTTTTTGAACAGGCCGCTGAGAGAATGCGACAGGCGGAGCCTGCTGCGATAAAAGAGAAAAAACAGACCTTCTCTCGTTTAGTGCAGAGAGTAAAAGAGTATCCCGATGCGCTCCAGGCTCATGTGGAAAGAGAGCTTCCCAAACTAAAAGATTCCGCCGGCAAAATCGGCGGCAAGCTCTGGGAAGGAGTGAATTATTTATGGGAAGCCATGCAGGATCCGGCTGTTCCCCGGGAGGCGAAGTTTATGGCCATCGCTGCACTCCTCTATTTTGTCAGCCCCATCGACCTTATCTCCGACATTCTTCCCGGCGGCTATGCCGATGATGGTGTCGTTCTGGCACTGGCTGTCAAAGCTGTCGCAGATATCATTGCCCATCATAAAAAATAAAATCCCCCTCACTCGGTGCCAGGCTTGCGTTTTTGCTTTATTCAGCAGGTACGGTACCGATTAAACACTGTTATTATCCAGGTACCCGGCTTGCGTTATTCTTTTACTCTCACTTCCAACCTCACACTTCCCACTTCTCAATCGCCAGGCTTGCTTTTTTGCTTTATTGACCGATCACCGGGACAGGCTGGGTGATCGGACCGCGCGAAGGGACTGTCCCGTCGCGCGGAAACCGCGCTGGAGAACTGTCCCCGCACACGGCGCACCGCTACTATACAATAAAAATAAAAAAACCTGATAGCGTTTTGCCACAATGGTATCAGAGTTTCCGTTTTCAGTTCAGGTGAAGAACTTCCGAGTGAATCAAAGTAACCGTCCCCTTGACTCACAAAAGTATAAAACTAACGAACCGCCCTTTCAGTGAATCAAAGTGCCTATCCCCCACTCGGTGCCAGGCTTGCGTTTTTGCTTTATTTTTCAGACCTCTGACTTCCTGCTTCTGACCTCTATTTCAGCCAGGCTTGCTTTTTTGCTTTATTTAA
>JAAYWP010000065.1 GCA_012516535.1 Syntrophomonadaceae bacterium
AGCCAGAACAGGGTGAGCATGGAGGCCGGTAAGATCGAGCGGGTGATCTCGGGGCGTGATGAAGGAGCAGGGATCAGGGTCATCAGGGGTGAGAATACCGCCTATGGGTACACAACTGATCTCACAAAGGAGGGGCTGATGGAGTTAGCCCGCCAGGTAGCAGCAGGGCAGGGGGAACCAGGCGGAGAGGCAAAGTTGGGCAAAAAAGCCGCAACTCCTATTGTTTTTGAGCAACGGGAATCACCGGTGAGCCTCCCTGTTGAGCAGCGGCCGGACCAGGTAGGGATCGAGCAAAAGGTAGCACTGGTCTTAGAGGCGGAAAGGGCTGCCCGGGCAAAGGATGAAAAGCTGATCCGCCAGGTAAGTGTTGGCTATGCGGATACCATCCAGCAGGTGGTGATAGCGAACAGCGAAGGTGTTTATGTGGAGGATGAACGGGTGCGCAGCCGTTTAGTGGTGCATGTGGTTGCCTCTGACGGTAAGGTGATCCAGACCGGCTATGAATCTGCTGGAGGCACCAAAGGTTTTGAGCTGTTTGCTGAAGAGAAAGCGGCAGATCTGGGCAGAAGGGCTGCAGAGCGGGCGCTCTTGATGCTGAAAGCCCGCCGCGCTCCTGCCGGCCGGATGGCTGTTGTCATCTCTGGTGAGGCTGGGGGAACCATGATCCATGAGGCCTGCGGCCACGGGCTGGAGGCAGATCTGGTGCAGAAAAATCTCTCTGTTTACGCAGGGAGAAAAGGTGAAAAGGTGGCCTCTGAGTTGGTGACCGTGATCGATGATGGGACAATTCCTGGCAAATACGGTTCCTACAGCTTTGATGATGAGGGAACACCTTCCCAGCGCAATGTGCTCATCGAAAAGGGTATCCTGCGCAATTATATGTATGACAGGATTACCGCCCAAAAGGATGGTGTCAAGCCGACAGGCAATGGCAGGAGGGAGAGTTTTCGCCACAGGCCGATACCCCGCATGTCCACTACCTATCTGGCGCCAGGTGAACACTCACCTGAGGAGATCATCAGAGAGACTAAAGAGGGACTGTTTGTCCGCCGTATGGGAGGTGGGCAGGTGAACACAACAACAGGGGATTTTGTTTTTGAAGTACTGGAGGGATACCTGATCAAGAATGGCAGGATCGATGAACCTGTAAGGGGTGCTACCCTGACCGGAAATGGCCCTGAGGTGCTGCAGAAGATCGACCGGGTGGGTAATGACCTGGGCTTTACTATAGGCACTTGCGGAAAGGAGGGGCAGGGGGTGCCTGTTACCGATGCCCAGCCTACGATCAGGATTCCTGACCTGGTAGTAGGTGGAATACTGGAAGATGAAGGTGATCAATCTTGAACAGAAATATAAAATTAGATAGCCAGACTCTGGTGGCAGCTGTCATCGAAGAAGCTAAAAAACTAAAGCTGGATCATGCTGAAGCATATTTTGAAGAGGGGGAGGAACTCAGCATTGAAGTAAGGGATGGTGAAGTAGAAAACCTGAAGGTTGCCAAAGAGGCGGGGCTTGGTGTGCGGGTTATCCAGGGCAGCCGCTTGGGGTATGCCTATACCTCAAAGCTAGGCAGGGATGATGTTATAGAGACTCTGCAGGCAGCCTTGGCCAATGCCAAAGCCGCCAGCGAGGATCCCTATTATTCACTTCCCCAGCCGGCTGAAAGCTATCCTGAACTGGGTTTAGAGGATCAGCAAATGGGGGAGATCCCCTTAGAAGAAAAGATCAAGATAGCCAGGCAGATGGAAGAAAGCGGGCGCTCTTTTGATCCATTGGTCAAGCTGACTGAACAGAGCAGTTATAAAGAGGTAAGATATGAGAATGCCATCGCCAATACAGAGGGTGTTTTGCTTACAGCAAAAGGGGGTTTTTGTGGTGGAGTGGCGGCTTTTGTGGCTGGAAAGGATGGGGATCTGCAGACCGGATTTGCTGTAGATTTTAAGCGGAGGGTGCACGACTTAAACCCGCAGGCCATCGGCAGGGAGGCCGCCGCTAAGGCAGTGCGCATGATCGGTGCTCAGCGCCTCCCCACCAAGCGTGTGCCTGTGGTGATGGACCCCTATGTGGTGGTCAGCTTTTTGGGGATGCTTTCATCTGCACTTACCGCAGAAGCTGTACAAAAAGGGAGATCCCTTTTTGCCGGTAAGGTGGGAGAAAAGATAGCTGCAGCAGAGGTGAGCATCGCTGACGATGGGACTAAACCGGATGGTATTTTAAGCCTGCCTTTTGATGGTGAGGGTGTTCCCAGCCAGCGGACAGTCTTGGTGGAGAAGGGTGTATTGAAAGGGTTTTTGCACAATACCTATACCGCAGCCAAAGACGGGGTTTCATCAACAGGAAATGCGGTGCGGGGCTCCTATCAGTCCCCACCACAGCTGGGCAGCACCAATTTTTATCTTTCTCCGGGAAAGTGGAATCCAGATGCTATTATACGAGATACAGGTGAGGGTTTTTATCTCACAGAGGTGATGGGCATGCATACCGCAAATCCCATTTCCGGTGACTTTTCACTTGGTGCGGCAGGAATTTGGATACACAACGGAGAATTAACTACACCTGTAAGGGGTATGGTAATTGCTGGTAATATATTGGAGTTGCTGGAGAGGGTGGATGCGGTAGGAAGCGACCTGCGCTTTTTTGGCAGCAGAGGAGCACCGACTATCAGAGTAGCCGGCCTGACCGTCAGCGGACAGTAGTGCAAAAGATGAGCACTCTGTTTGCTGCCTGAATGTTCAAAGCCTGAAAGGGCAAAGGAAGGTGCCCTCCCCTTAACGGAGATCAGTTTTGTGAGGTGTCAGTAGATTGGCCAGGGTTTTGGTGCTGCACGGACCGAATCTCAACCTATTGGGTGAACGGGAGGAAGAGATTTACGGCTGGAAGACCCTTGAACAGATCAACTCTGATCTGAAGGAACAGGGGAAGGCTGCCGGAGTAGAGGTTGTGGTTTTCCAGTCCAATCATGAGGGAGAACTGATCGATAAGATCCATGAAGCCAGGGGGAATTTTGATGTTATTATATTGAACCCCGGTGCTTTTACCCATTACAGCTATGCCATCGGAGATGCTGTGCGGGCCGTGAACATCCCTGTGATCGAGGTGCATATGAGCAATATCTACTCCCGGGAGCCCTGGCGGGGCAAATCAGTTGTAGCACCTGCAGCCTGGGGCCAGATTTCCGGTTTTGGAGATTTGAGTTACCAGTTGGCTTTAGCAGCAGCATGTCAGCTGATTAATTCATGATCCTTAGCTGATCTGTCTCTATTGTTGAATTGAAGATAGTACAACCGGTGGAAGGGCGGAAAAAATGACCTCAATTTACCAAAAACGACTGCAGCGGCTGTGTCACATTCTCAAAGAGCAGCATTTGGAATCCTTATTGGTGGCCAAACCGGAGAATGTCCTCTATATATCCGGTTTTTCCGGGGGTGAGGGTGTTCTTCTCATAACCCAGCAGGAAGCATATCTTTTTTCTGACAGCAGGTATATAGAACAGGCCAGGCAAGAAGCGCCTTTTTGTGAATTCGTCCTGGTCAAAAAATACTTCACCGAAGCTCTGGGAAAGGTAGCTGAAGAAAAGGGCCTTCAGCTGATGGCTTTTGAAAAGGATCACCTTACCTACCAGCAGTGGGAACAGCTGCGGAATTCATTCAGTGGAAAACTGCAACCGGTAAGCGGCCTGATAGAAAAGCTGCGTTTGATTAAGGATGAGAGCGAAATTGCCTTGCTAAAGGAAGCAGGTGCTATTACAGCCAGTGCTTTCCGCTATATTTTGGGGGAATTGCATCCTGGGCAGACAGAAGTGGAGATTGCCGGGATGCTGGAGTTTTTTATGCGCAGGCAGGGCAGCGGGCCGCCTGCCTTTGAGACCATCGTTGCCTCTGGGAAAAGGGGAGCTCTGCCCCATGGGACCGCTTCAGCAAAAAAGGTTGGGCGGGGAGAGCTGATCACAATGGATCTGGGAGCAACTTACCAGGGTTATGCCGGGGACCTGACCAGGACCATCTGCCTGGGGACCGTTTCCGACAGGCAGCAGGAGATCTATGAGCTGGTCAAAGAGGCTCAAGAGCGTGGGATAAAAGCTGTGCGTGCAGGTGTGCGGGCAGAAGAAGTTGATGCTGTGGTCAGGGGGTTTTTTGAGCAGCACGGCTACGCAGAATATTTTATGCACTCCCTAGGGCATGGTGTGGGTTTAGCTGTCCATGAGGAACCGCGGCTTGCTCCGGGGCAGGATACCATACTACAGCCTGGAATGGTAGTCACCATCGAACCAGGGCTTTATCTACCCGATTGGGGTGGGGTGCGCATTGAAGATACAGTGTTGGTTAAGGAGGACGGATGTGAAATACTGACACCGGTCACAAAAAATCTGATTGTTTTGTAATTATTATAGGTCAAATGTCTGTAATGATGATTTTTGGGAATAATAAATTAAAGTGAGGGCAGGGAGACGATGGTTTCAACAAATGATCTGCGAACTGGTTTAACTATCGAGGTTGATGGAGAGGTTTATAGTGTTGTAGATTTCCAGCATGTTAAACCTGGTAAAGGTTCAGCTTTTGTGCGGACTAAACTGAAAAACATCCGCACCGGAAGTGTTGTTGAGCGCACCTTCCGGGCAGGGGAGAAGGTCAATAGGGCTCACCTGGAAAGGAAAGAGATGCAGTATCTCTACAGTGAAGGGGATTCTTTTATCTTTATGGATAATGAAACATATGATCAGTTGAGCCTTTCCTCAGAGCAGTTGGGAGATAATGCCAAATATCTTAAGGAAAACATGAATATCCATGTGCTTATCTATAATGGAGAGCTGATGGGTATTGATCTTCCTAATTCTGTGGAGCTCAAAGTTGTTTCTGCTGAACCTGGTGTGCGCGGTGATACCGCAACAGGTGCCACTAAAGCCGCAACACTGGAAACAGGTTTGGTAATCCAGGTACCTCTCTTTGTGGAAGAAGGGGATGTAGTAAAGGTGGATACCAGGACCGGGGAATACCTGGAACGGGCCTGATTCAGTTTATATTTCAAAATTTAATATCAGGAGGTAAAAAAAAAGTGGATGAATTGCGGGAAAGGATAGCTTACCTGCAGGGTTTAGCTGAGGGCTTGAAGTTGGAGGAGGGGAAGGACGAGGCTCGTATTTTAAGTCAGGTTATCGATATTATTGCTGATCTGGCTGATCAGCTAGAGGACCTGCAGGTTGCCTTAGAGGACCTGGAGGACTATGTGGACAGTTTTGATGATGAGCTGTTTGAAGATGATGAGGATTTCGATGATGAGGATGATGAAATAGAGGATGATTATTACTGCTGTGAAGATGACATCGATTATGTAGAAGTAGAATGCCCCCAGTGCCATGATATCATCTGCTTTGAGTCTGATATCATCGATGACGAAGACATTATCGAGGTAACCTGCCCCAACTGCAGTAAAGTTGTTTTTGTCAATGATGGCTCCATGCCTTTGCCCGAAGGATATGAGAAAAGAGATGATGAAGAAAACAGGGATGACTAAAACCCTGTAAAATTGTTTCAACATGCACCGCTTCTAAAAGAGCGGTGTTTTTTTATTTTCATAATCATGGTTATCGATAAATATATATCTATAGACCGGTTGGACAGGGGGGATTTGATGCTACAGTTAAGCAGGGGGCTTTCAGAGATCCTTCCCTTTTTGGCTCCATCTTTAAGGGATATTCTGGGAAGAGTGTCCTCTACTGTTGTTGATGGCCTGGAGGAGGTGCGCTTGCGGCTGAGCCGCCCTTTGTCTGTACGCTGGAAGCAAAATGAGTTTTTTTTGGACATTAAAGGGGAACTATCACTATTGATCTCCGGCGCCTATATTGTTTCTCGGGAAGAGATCCAAAAGACCGTGCAGCTGATCAGCCAGGGGTCCATTTATGCCTTTGAAGAGGAGTTCAGA
>JAAYWP010000159.1 GCA_012516535.1 Syntrophomonadaceae bacterium
CCGCGTGATCACCGGCACAGATTGGCTGATCGGACCGATTACCGGGAAGTTTCTCCCCGTGCGATCACGGGTGAAAGTGAAAGAGAAGACCGAGTATCAAGCCGACAGGGGGCAGTTTCTCCCCGTGCGATCACGGGGACAGGTTGCCTCATCTGCGGCTGGCAGGCCGATTGTCGAGACAGTCGCCCCGTGCCGTGTCCCCTGCGCAAACGGAACAGTCCCCTATGGCGACGCCCGATGCTCGGCTCACAGTTTAACTTTTTCAAGAAGGAGTTTAATCTACAAAAACCGAAAATCTAAAGAGCCGAAAAAACTTTATAGAAATGTGTCAAATTCTTTGCGGTGCTGCTAGCCAGAGGTGGGATAAGGGAAACAGCTATATAGAATCAAGCCCAGAATGCCTCCGGAAAGCTGTTGGTAAGTACAAATCGAACAGTGAAGCCTGGGGGCAGGAAGTAACTGGCCTTGAATAACTAGGCAGCAAATTACCGGCCAGAGGAATTATTAGGTATCAACAACAGACAAACTTTAAAACAGGGGAGAGGACAATGATAGATTTAAGAAGCGATACCATCACAAAACCGACACAAGAGATGCGAGAAGCTATGGCAAAGGCGATCGTAGGGGACGATGTTTATGGTGAGGATCCCACAGTAAATGAGCTTGAAAAAACAGCAGCAGAATTAGTTGGCAAAGAAAGTGCCCTGTTTGTTGCCAGCGGCACCATGGGAAACCAGGTCGCTATTCTGTCGCATACTGAAAGAGGCGATGAAGTTATTGTGGACACGGCTGCCCATATTGCCATATATGAAGTTGGGGCGCCGGCAATGTTTGCAGGTGTTCAGCTGCGGCTTGTTGACAATCTGTTGTTAGGGAATACCATTGATAAAATAAAAAGTGCCTACCGTGAGGAGGGTATTCATTATCCTGTCACTCGCTTGGTCTGCCTGGAAAACACTTTCAACAGTGGTGGCGGAACAATTATGCCAGCTGAGAAAATGAGAGAGGCCTACCAATTAGCCAAGGACTTGAATCTCAAGCTGCATCTGGATGGAGCAAGGATTTTCAATGCTGCGGTTGCCTGTCAATGTGATGTCAAGGAATTCACGAAATACTGTGACTCTGTAATGTTCTGTTTATCCAAAGGGCTGGGTGCTCCAGTGGGCTCTATACTGGCCGGTGACCAAGAATTCATAAAAAAGGCACGCAAATACCGGAAAGCAATGGGTGGCGGGATGCGCCAGGCCGGCATTCTGGCTGCAGCCGGGCTTGTTGCCCTAAAATCAATTGATCATTTGACAGAGGATCACAGTAATGCCAGGTTATTAGCAGAAGGTTTATCCCAAATACAGGGTATAAAAGTGGATTTAGAACGGGTGCAGACAAACATGGTTTATGTTGAAGTTAATGATGCAGCAGCATTTATTTCTGAACTTGAGAAAAACGGGGTTAAAGCAAATGCCGTTGCCGCTAATGCAGTCAGGTTTGTTACAAGCAGAGAAGTAACACGGGAAGATATAGAAAAAGTGATTCAAATAGTTTCCCGAATTGCTGCCACCACTAATTAGACCTTATCGGTGCCACAAGTCGGTGCCGGGCTTGCGTTTTTGCTTTATTCAGCAGGTACGGTACCGATCAACACCGAAGTTATTATCCAGGCACCCGGCTTGCGTTATTCTTTTACTCTCACTTCCAACCTCTCACTTCCCACCTCTCAATCGCCG
>JAAYWP010000157.1 GCA_012516535.1 Syntrophomonadaceae bacterium
AGCGAAATATGTAATCCATGCAGTGGGACCCCGGAAGGGTGAGGGAAATGAAGATGAAAAACTGAAGAACGCCACTCTGAACAGTTTGCGCCTTGCTGATCGGGAGGGATTGAAGAGCATTGCTTTCCCGGCGATCAGTGCTGGCATTTTCGGGTTCCCAATTGGCCGCTGTGCTGAGATCATGCTGAAAACAACAATCGATTATTTACGCGGTGACACTGGTTTAAACAGGGTTGTCTTCTGTCTGTTCGGTCAGGACAGTTTTGCTGTTTTTCAAAAAGAGTTGGCAAAACAGTTGCCAGAGGAGGCTAAGTAAGGAAGATGAATGATGTTAACATATATAAAGATATTGGCAGCCTCCTGGCATCTTCAAAAAACACTGTTGTGGTGACAGGGGCGGGGATCAGTACTGAGGCAGGGATCCCTGATTTTCGTGGTGAAAAAGGTATTTACCGCACCCTGGGTGAAGACAAAGTGATGAATTTGATCAATATAGATGCTTTTCGCAGAAGAACCAGGGAATTTTATGAGTTTTACCGGAATTACTTTATGCTGCCCAAAGTTAAACCCAGCCGTGCCCATTACCTGCTTGCTGAAATGGAAAAGAAGGGTATCATCAAAGCAATTGTTACTCAGAATATTGACAACCTTCACCAAAAGGCCGGCTCAAAACGCGTCATAGCAGTGCACGGAAACGCGGACAATTTTATTTGCACAAAAATAGGCTGTTCCACAATGGTTGATGGTGATTATGTGCGTGGCTTTCCCGAGGTGGTGCCAAAATGTCCTCAATGTGGGAGTATTTTAAAACCCGATGTTGTCCTTTTCGGGGAACCAATACAACACCATCGCCTAGCCAGAGATACTATTCTCAATGCTCAACTGCTGGTAGTCATCGGGTCATCCTTGACCGTTTATCCGCTGGCGGGTTTTGTAGGAGAATACTGTGCTTCTATGAATAATTTTATTATTATTAATAAAGGCCCTACAGCTCTAGACCATAAAGCAACAGTAAAACTGGATACGGACAGGACGGGACAAGCCCTTGAGGAAATATTAAAATATATCTGAATAAGTGAATAGAATAGTCTGGAGGTATAAAAAATGAAATCCACAGTCGATTGTATGCCTTGTTATATAAAACAAGTTATTTCAACACTGCGTATAGCAGGGATTAAAGAAGAAGAACAATACCCGATCATTAATGCTCTTTTCCCAACTATTGCCCAATTGGATCCCTTAAAAACACCTGCTGAAAATTCTTCCATTGTTCTCTTCGAAGCCTATCGCTTGCTAGGAGACGATGACCCATATAGGGAAGCAAAAAAGGCTTCAAACCAATTGGCACGTACTTTTTACCCTGCAATGGAACGGATAGTTTCATATAGTGAGAACCCGCTTCTGACCGCATTAAAAACATCGGCTGCCGGGAATGTTATAGATATGGGAATCAACCCTGATTTTGATATAGGTGCCAGCATCAGCCAGGAACTGCAGCGGGGTTTCCAGCGGGATGATTTTGATACTTTTCAAGAGATGTTAAGAGAAGGCGGTTCCTTGGTCATGATCGGGGACAACAGTGGTGAAATCGTTTTCGACTATTTGCTCCTTTCACTTTTAAAGAATTTTACCAATGAGCTTTATTATGTCGTTAAGGGTGGTCCGATAATCAATGATGCCACAATGGATGATGCCGAAGAGGTAGGCATATCTTTAATAGCGAAAATATTAACTACTGGGAACAATTACCTGGGAGTGATCCCTGAAAAATGCAGTCAAGCTCTCTGTTCAGCAATAGAAGCAGCCAGTGTAGTTTTGGCCAAAGGCCAGGCAAATTATGAGACCCTGGAGGGAACATCTTTTGCTGGTGATAAAACCTTTTTCCTCCTGCAGGCCAAATGCCCGGCAATAGCAGAAAACCTTGGTGTTGAAATGGGAGATTCTGTGTTTGTACGCAACAAACCTAATTAACCCTTGATCGGTTTAATCCAAACTCTGCGCCGGCGGGGCCCATCAAATTCACAAAGGAAAACACCCTGCCAGGTGCCCAGCCGCAGTTGCATATTTTCTATGATGAGATGGACAGATGATCCCACCAACACCGTCTTAATATGAGCAGGGGAGTTTCCCTCTAGGTGATGGTAATTGCTGTTAAGAGGTATCAGTTTATTCAGTGTTTCCATTATGTCCTGGGCGACTGTGGGGTCAGCATGTTCATTGATCATCAGTCCACAGGTGGTGTGGGGAGAATATATACAGCAGATGCCTTCTGCAATATTGTTTTCCTGTAGCGCTTTGTTAATTTGAGGAGTGATGTCTAGCATTTCCATTTGTTTTGAAGTTTTGATTTCCAGTTCAATGATCTTCATTGATATCAACTCCTTAGGATTTATACTTTAATATAGTCAATTTGCAAAATAAAGTAAAGACAAGAAAAGCAGAGAGGTGGTTATTAGTGAAATGGCACACTGAATATCACTGGTTTCATACCAAACAGAAAAAAGAATTTATCAATATCACAGAGTTAGTGGATCAGGCTGTCAAGAAAGCCGGTATCAAGGAGGGCATGGCCTTAGTCAGTGCCATGCATATTACAGCAGGAGTGTTTGTTAATGACGAAGAAGAAGGGATTAAACAGGATATGATGGAATGGGCTGAAAAAATTGCCCCATATCGAGAGGACTACAGGCATCACCGTACAGGTGAAACAAATGGAGATGCCCACCTCAAGAATATTTTGTTTCATCATCAAGTGATGGTTCCTGTAACAGATGGCAAACTGGATCTTGGCCCCTGGCAGCAGATTTTTTATGCCGAGTTTG
>JAAYWP010000066.1 GCA_012516535.1 Syntrophomonadaceae bacterium
CGCCCTACAGGTTATAGGTAAAACCAATAAAGGGACAGTCTAAGGATTCACGACTTGTCCCTTTTTTGTTACACAATAAAGCAAAAACGCAAGCCTGGCACCACTATATCTCCTAAAAGAATCTACGGAAAAAAGGAAGTTCCTCTTTCTATTGCGAATATCTTTTAGGGGAGGTGATACACAGCGTATCATCGCTGTAGTAAATATGCCAGTTTGGAAGTTTCGAAATACTGATATTATTTACCCCAAATATCGGCTTTTAGAAGGTGTTCTTGCTGCCAGAGGAATGAGTAAGGCTCTTCTATCTGATGATCAGCGGTTACCTTCCCCTTTTTCGCTTCCAGGAATGGAGCAGGTTGCCCGGCGGCTGGCTAGAGCTGCAGCTAATAAAGAGAAGGTATTCGTTTTTGGGGATTACGATTGTGATGGGATCTGCAGCACACTGATTATGACCAGTTTTCTTGAACGCTGTGGTGCAGAAGTAAAGCCTTTTCTGCCCTCCCGCCAGGATGATGGTTATGGAATCACTTCTCATCATGTGAGGCGTGCTGTTGATGAGGGTTTTGATCTGATAGTTACTGTGGATAACGGTATTGCGGCCTTTGATGCTGTGTCAGCAGCTAACAATCTTGGGATTGATATTCTAATAACTGACCACCACGAGCCTCAGGGAAAGCTGCCTGATGCACCGGTGGTGAATCCCAAACTTCCCGGTTCTCAATGTTACAGGGAATATTCTGGGACCGGGGTGGCTTATTTCACTTGCTGTGCTGCAGCAGAACTGCTTAATCAACCCTATCCTGATGATTATTTAGATCTGGTTTCCCTGGCCACAGTTGTTGATGTTTGTCCTTTGACCGGTGAGAATCTCCTGTTGGCCAGGCGCGGATTGCTGCAGATGCGAAAGAAGCTGCGGCCAGGGCTGCAGGCCCTACTGAACGGAAACAACTATAAGATCACCGGGCGCATTATGGGCTGGATTTTGGGACCCCATATTAATGCTGCCGGGAGATTTGATGATCCGCATTTAGCTTATAAGCTGTTATCCGCCCGAACAGTAGAGGAAGCAGAACCCTTTGCCCGGGAATTAAAAAGAATCAATGCAGAGCGAAAGAATGCTGTTGAAATAATCAAACAGGAATGTATATCCAGGTATGATGGCTCCTATTTTCCTTTGCTGGCTTCACCCCAATGGCATGAGGGAATCATCGGTATTGCTGCCGGCCGCCTGTCACAGGCTGTGTCTCGTCCGGCAGCAGTAGGTGCTATCTCTGGAGATGAGGCACGTTTTTCTGCCCGTTCCCTAGGTGATTTTGATCTGGTTGAGGCACTGGCTGAGTGCCATTCTGAAACAGGTGCTCTTCGTAGGTTTGGAGGGCATAAATTAGCAGCTGGTTTTTCCCTTCACCCTAGAGACATTCCTGAGGTGAGGTCCTTTCTCAATAATTTTGCCAAGGAACATCTACAGCCTGAGGACCAGGTGTGCTGGGTCGAAATTGATGTAGGGCTCAGTTCTCTCCCACCTCCTCAGGAAGTGGCTTTATTAGATCGTCTGGAACCTCACGGAAAAGACAACCCTGAGCCGCTTTTTTATGTCAGAGATCAAGTAATTGATGTAAGAAGCGGCAGCAATTGGTTTCTGGCCAGGCTGAATTCTGGATTGAAGTTTTTTAGCTCACAGCCTGTGACAGCAGGGGAGATAGTTCATGCAGTTTTATCCCTTGGTGTCGATCAGTACAACGGTTTTTATGAGATTATCGGACATGCGGTGGATGTGCGTTCTTTTTTATGCAGCAGAGACGACCTGGTCCAGCAATATTTTGCCTGGAGGAGGGGAAAGGAGATCAACGAATGGGCCGAAAGGATTTTTCATGAACTTGGCCTTGAACGCAAGGGCGATAATGCCAAAACCAGCCTTTTCTTAAGCCCTACTTTCCTGCGTTATGGTGCAGTAAAGGGAGGAGGGAAGAAAGATGAATGATCTTCTAACAGCTATGGCTAAGGTTTGTGAAAAATACCCGGTAGAGGAAAAAAGACTTGTTGTGCCCAATTACCAAACCGGTCATGTGCTGTGTGAAACCCTTTCCCAGGCCGGTGTTGGGTGGGTCAATCTACGCACAGAAACGCCTACCGGGCTTGCCCTACAGATTGCAGGGGATTACCTGGCAGAAAGACATATTACATTACTCGATGGTTATTTAACCAGATATATTGTTGAAGAGATTGTGCAGAGGCTTCAGGAAAGAGCTGAACTTCATTTTTTTTACAAGCAGAAGGCAAACCGCGGTTTGGCCGCGGCAATCACCACTTCATTGATGGAATTGAGAGAGTACAATCTGACCAGCAGCAGCCTTTTACCTGATGGGTTTGTCTGTTCAGAGAAGGGGCAGGATATCAAGTTGATCTTGCAGGAATATGAGCGCTATTTGGAGCAGCAAAGCCTTTTAGATTCCTCCGGTCTGCTCGCCCTAGCTATACAGCTTGCAGCTTCCTACAGCTCTGAAGATGGGATCATCTATTTAATGCCATCTTTTGTGCAATGGACACCCCTGCAGAGAAAACTGATCAGTTCTCTGGCAGGAGAAAAACTTTTCACTTTGCCTGTGGATACACTGCAGGAAAACCAGGGAAAAAGTGCTATAAGCTTTTATCATGCTTACGGCATCACCAATGAACTGCGGGAAGTGCTGCGCCGGCTGCAAGCCCGGAGGATCCCGCTGGATCAAGTGACAGTTGCCTATACAAACGAGGAATATGTCTCTGCTATGTATTCTCTATCACTCACACTGGATTTTGAGTTCACTGTTTTTGAAGGCATTTCTGCTTTTTTAACAGGCCCTGGGCGTACCCTTCAGGGTATTCTCTCATGGGTTAACAGCGACTTTTCCACCAGAGTTTTTAGTAACCTGCTTCAGAGTGGTGATCTGGTTATCAAACCTGCTGGGGCGCAAAACGAGATGCCTCCAATTCAGGCAGTTCGTCTTTTGAGAGCTGCAGGGATCGGCTGGGGAAAGGACCGCTATCAGCTGCTGGAACACTATACACAAGAATTAGGAACTGAGCAGGCACAACAGTTTAATTCGCTGATCCAATCCCTTATTAAACAGATCCCTGCTGAGAATAATGATGGATATGTTCCTTTCGGTGATTTCTGCAGGGCTCTGGCAGAGATGGTGCAATTATTGGCTAGGGTAAAGGATGATTTAGATAGTATTGCTTTAACTGTGATCACATCCTGCCTCAAAGGTATTGGTGAGCTTTCTTCATTAGAGATGACTGTAGAGGAAGCTGTAGATAGCTTGACAGACTTCCTGAAAAAGCTGAAGGTAGGCGGTTCCGGTCCTCAACCAGGGCAGTTGCACCTTAGCAGTTACCGCAATCTGGTCTGGTCCGGTCGCCCTTATACCTTTGTGGTTGGTTTGGATGCCAACTCATTTCCTGGCAGTGTAAGACAGGATCCGGTGCTTCTTGATTCAGAACGGAAAAAAATCAATGCTGATCTGCCTCTTTCTGTTGACAAGCTGGAAGACAAGCTGTCAACCATGGCTGAAGCTCTAGCTTCCCGCAGGGGAGAGCTTGTTTTAAGCTACCCCTCTTTCGATGTTGTAGAGAACAGGGAGCTTTTTCCTGCACCCCTGTTATTACAGATCTACCGGCAAATTAAAGCTGATCCTCTGCTGGATTATTCTGATTTCCTCAGTTCCCTTGGAAATCCGGTAGGGTATACATGCGGAAATGCTGATCCTTTAGATGAAGTGGAATGGTGGCTCTGCAGAAATAAAAAAGGGGAGCTGTTTGATCAAGTGGTGGTGAGCAACTGCTACAGCAATATAGGCAGCGGACAAAAAGCGCTGAATGCTCGACAGTTATCAGAGCCTACAGAGTATGATGGAGCACTGCCAGTTGATATTGCACGGAGTTTATCCTCTGAGATATTTTCCTGTAGTCAATTTGAGTACTTGGCTGGCTGCCCCTATGCCTTTTTTCTTAGATATGTGTTGGGGGTTCAACCTCCTGATGAAATCTTGTTTGATCCATCCAAATGGCTTGATCCATTGACACGGGGTACCTTACTCCACAGTATTTTCTGTGATTTTATGCGGAAGCTTAAAGCTTGTGGGGAGCGGCCGGATAAGGAGAAACACAAAAGTTTGATCCAGGATATAGCTCAGCATCAGATTAATTATTGTAAACAGATGATTCCACCCCCCAGTAAGCTTGTGTTTCAAAGGGAGGTTAATGAGCTTTTTGACTGCTGTTATGTCTTCTTGGCTGTAGAAGTGCACCGGGATTCAGAGCCCCTTTTCTTTGAAGTTCCTTTTGGTCTGGGCCCAGAGAAAGTGGCAAAGGCTGGATGCGGCCTCGCCTGGCCTATCTCGCTAGATCTAGGGGATGGCCGTTCCATTCGTTTCTGTGGGATCATAGACAGGATCGACAAGATCGGCCGGGATGTTTATTGTGTTTGGGATTATAAAACCGGAAGCGCCAGGGATTACGGAGAGCAGTTATACTTTAATAAAGGACGCCAGATCCAGCATGCTCTCTATGCCATTGCAGCAGAGGAGATTCTCAAAAAGGAGTTTCCAGGCCGATCACCAAAGGTAAAATTCGCTGGCTATCTCTTCCCCTCTGTAAGGGGTGAAGGCAGAGAGGTGGTTCGTCCTGTAGCAAACAGGCGGAAGCTGGTAGATTTGCTTAACACTTTATTGGAGATCATGGAAAAGGGTACATTTGTTGCTTCTCATGAGGGTCTCCAGTGCCATTACTGTGATTATCAACTGGTCTGCGACCAAGAGGCTGCAGTAAAGAAGGCAAAGCTGCTCTTTGAAAACAGAGTTGTCCGAAGGCTAGATCCTTGGAGGAGGCTGCAGCAATATGTTTAAAAAGCTAAAGGATGAACAGGCACGACAGGCAATTATCGATGATTTGGATAGATGTATCATGGTGGAGGCGGGTGCAGGCTCTGGAAAGACCCGCAGTTTGGTTCAGCGCATGGTTGCCCTGATTAAAGAGGGCAGATGTCAGGTGGATAATATGGCAGCCATCACTTTTACCCGCAAGGCAGCTGCAGAATTAAAAGAGAGATTCCAGTTGTCCCTGGAGGAGGCTTTTGCTAATGAGGCCGATCCCTTAAAAAAGGAGCGCTTGGATCAGGCTTTAAGTAAGCTGGAGCGGTGTTTTTTGGGTACAGTTCACTCTTTTTGTGCCGCATTACTCAGAGAAAGGCCGGTAGAGGCGGGGGTTGATCCCTCCTTCGAAGAACTGGAGGAATTGGATGATGCCTTATTGAGGAAAAGAGCCTGGGATGAATACCTCCTTTGGGTTCAGGTAAATAAACCGGAAGCTCTAGCTGAACTAGAGAAGATCGGCTGTGAGCCAGCGGACCTTTTTACTTTTTTTGAAACAATACTCACCTACCCTGATGTAGAAATAGTGCGGGAGGCAGTGCCGGAACCGGATCTATCTCAGGTGAAGGATGAATTGATTCACTTTTTAGACTGGGCTAAAACTTTACTGCCTGCTCAAGTACCTCCTAAAGGTTGGGATGCCCTTCAGGAGCTGATCAGAAAAGGTGACAGACACCGCAGGGTCTTTGATCTTAATGACCCTCTGCAGCTTATCAGGCTGCTTAACGAACTGGACCGCAAACCCAAAGCTGTTAAGAACCGCTGGGATGATAAGGATAATGCTGAAAGTGTTGAAGCTGCCTTCGAAGATTTAAAGGATCGCTTTTTAATACCTGCTCTGCAACAGTGGAGGGAATACTGTCATTATATTCTGGTGAGTTCTGTACTACCGGCAGTAGAGTCCTACCAAAACCTCAAAGCTGAAAAATCAAAACTAAATTTCCAGGACCTGCTGCTGCAGACAGACTCACTTCTCAAGGAAAACCCTGAGGTGCGCCGCTATTTCCAAAAACGGTTTACCCATCTTTTAGTTGATGAATTCCAGGATACTGACCCTGTCCAGACTGAGATTTTATTCTATTTGACAGGGGAGGAGTTGACCGAAAAGGACTGGCGCCAGCTGACACCGAAACCAGGTTCACTTTTTGTTGTGGGTGACCCCAAGCAGTCCATTTATCGCTTCCGGCGTGCAGATATCGATATCTACAATGAGGTGAAAAGGCTTTTAAAGCAAAAAGGGGGAAGAGTTTTAACCTTAACTACTAATTTTCGTTCTGTGAAAGCTGTTGGCAGGTGGATTAATGGTGTTTTCAAGGGTGTTTTCCCAGAGGAGGCCGACCAGTATCAGGCGGCCTTTGCACCCCTTGATACTGTGCGTGATGATGAGACAGGTTGTTTGTCAGGGGTGAGGAGGTTTACCTTACCTAAGGTAAAACGTCATAAGATAAGCGAGATCGTTGAGATGAATGCTGAGCAGATCGCCTGTTTTATTCAAAAGGGTCTTAATGGTTGTTATAAGCTATGCCGGACACCTGAGGAAAGGCAGCATGGTCTTACCGATATTCCCCAGCCTGGTGATTTTATGATTTTGCTGCGCTATAAGGATTCCATGGATGTTTATACCAGGGCTCTGGAGAAGAGGAATATACCTTATCAGATAGCCGGGGGCAGCGGTTTTACCGAATCTCAGGAGATGAGGGATATTTTGAAAGTTTTCCAGGCAGTTCTGGATCAGGAAGACCCGGTGCGCCTGCTGGCAGCGCTCAGGAGTCAGTTTTTTGGGATCAGTGACTATACTTTGTGGAAACTCAAAAAAGCAGGCGGCCGTTTCCATATTGATGCCAGGATCCCTAACTCACTTGATGCTGAGTCTAGAGAGATAATAAATGATTCTTTTGAGCGTCTGCGCAGATACAGAAGCTGGGTACAGCAGCTTCCGGCAAGTGCTGCTGCAGCCAAAATCATATCTGATTTAGGGGCAATCCCTTATGCAGTTGCCGGACAGCAGGGGAACGCCATGGCCGGATATTTAGTGCAGTCTTTGGAACTTCTTGCTTCTGCTGAGCGCCGGGGAACAGCATCATTCTGTGAGCTTGTTTCTTACTTGGAGTTGCTGATGGAAAAAGGGATAGAAGAGGAAATCGATCTTTATCCAGAGGATGAAAACGCAGTAAGATTGATGAATTTACACAAGGCCAAAGGGCTGGAGGCTCCTGTAGTTATACTGGCCAATCCGGGGAAAAATGTGAGTGTTACTCCTTCTCAGCATATAAGCAGGGAAGGGGCTCAGCCCCGGGGCTTCTTTCTTATAGAAAAAAGAAAACAGTACAAAAATGAAACCCTGGGCCAACCAATAAACTGGGATTACTGCTGCCGGAAAGAGGAGGAATACCTTAAAGCAGAAGAAATGCGACTGCTCTATGTGGCTGCCACCAGAGCAAAAAATCTGTTGGTTGTGAGCACATACCCAGAGAAGCCTGAAGCCAGTCCCTGGTCTTTGTTTAAGGAACACCTGACTTATGTACCGGTATTGGATGTTAAGGAGAGCAGTGGTCTGATCAGTTTGACAGCAAAGGAACCCTCTTTAGAGCTGAGCTCTTTGGATGAAGCTAGAGGCCGGTTTCTTATTGAAGACAATGCCATCAAACAAGCCAGTTACCAGAATGTGGCTGTGACTGCAGTGGTCAAGAGCGGGAAAGCTTTTCCGAAAAGGGCAGACACAGGACGTGGTTTCTCCTGGGGAAGGGTGATCCACCGGCTGCTGGAAACCTCTATCAAAAAAGAGCAGGTTAAACTTGAACATTTAATAGAAAACCTCCTGATTGAGGAAGGCAGACCTTCCCAGGAGAAGGATGAAGTCCTCAAATATGTGAGAGGCATTATGAAATCCCCGTTTTGGGAACGAGTATTAAGAAGCAAAAGAAGGTTTGTGGAGGTTCCATTTTCTCAAAAGACGACAGATCTGCTCCCTAACGAGAAAACCCTGGTTTCGGGTGTGATTGATCTGGTCTTCCAGGAGGAAAATGGATGGGTTATTGTGGATTATAAAACAGATACAGTGCATGGGAAAGATGAGCTGAACCGGCTTGTGGAATATTACAGGCCACAGCTTGATTTATACCGTCGATTTTGGGAAGATATAACAAGAGAAATTGTTGTCGAAACAGGCTTTTATTTTACCTCGGTCAATGAATATATCAGACTTTGAAACCATCAGTTAGGATAATATTTTTGCAAATTAGACACTCAATAATTTTTCAGGAGGAGGCAGATTGTGAAACCGCGGGATGAACTACTTACTTTAAAGGATGCCATACAATTGAGTCGCGGGGATATCCGTGAACTTTACAAGCACTATGCCAATTCTGGTCTGGCAACAATGATGAGCCTGATCAATTTTGATAAGAGATTTGTC
>JAAYWP010000067.1 GCA_012516535.1 Syntrophomonadaceae bacterium
ACCCTCATGCCAAATACCCAATTCTCTGGCAATAGCAACAGCGGTATCCCGGTGATCACCGGTGATCATTACAGTACGGATGCCTGCACCCTTGCCGACATCTACTGCCTCTTTGACCTCTGGTCTGGCAGGATCGATCATCGAAAAATATCCGACAAAGGTCATATCATTTTCCACCTGATCAGCTTTGGGTTTTTCCGGGACCTCTTTCCACTCCCTAATTGCCAGAGCAAGCACCCGCTCACCTTGAGATGCCCATCGGGAGTTTATCTTTAACAGCTGCTTGCGGTCCTCCTCTGAAAGGGGTTCAAAACCCGTCCCCTTGAGTATACTGCTGCACCGGGCAACAAGTAAGTCAGGAGCACCCTTGGTGAAGGAATAGATTTTATCATTGATCCTATTAAAAGTTGTCATCATCTTACGACCGGAATCAAAGGGTATTTCTGCCAATCTTGGTGATTCTCTCTCTAATTCTGTTTTTCTCAGGCCTGTTTTTGCTGCTGCAACTACTAATGCACCTTCTGTGGGATCTCCTATCACCCGCCAGTTATCATCTGCCTTTTTCATCTCAGCATCAGTGCAAAGCAGACCACCCATCAGCATAAACATCAAGTTCTGATTGGAAAGAGGTTCAATTGCATTTCCCTGATCATCAATAAATTCTCCTTCCGGCTCATAACCAACCCCAGTTACTTCAAAGTTTTGACCATCAGTATAAAGACGTGTAACAGTCATCTCATTTTTTGTCAGTGTCCCTGTTTTATCGGAACAGATAACAGTAACAGTACCTAATGTTTCCACTGCAGGAAGCCGTCTGACCACAGCCCTGCGCCGGCTCATTTTGGTTACCCCCATAGCTAATACGATTGTCACTACAGCAGGAAGCCCTTCTGGTACTGCTGCCACAGCCAGGCTGATAGCGATCATAAACATCCCCAACAGCTCTTCTCCCCGCAGCAACCCTGTGAGAAATACTATAAGAACAATAACTCCAGCTATGATCCCCATATATTTACCTAATTCGCCAAGACGGCGCTGCAATGGGGTGCTCTCTGGAGGGGTTGCTTGAATAAGCTCTGCAATCTTACCGAGCTCTGTGCTCATCCCTGTAGCTACTACAATACCACGGCCACGACCTGTAGTAACTGTGGTGCCCATAAAGCCCATATTTTTACGGTCACCAATACCTACATTCTCCTTTTCTAATGGTGCTGTATCCTTTTCTACAGGAACCGATTCCCCTGTTAATGCAGCTTCATTTGTTTGCATCGATATGGTCTCAGTCAGCCTGATATCAGCAGGAAGTGAATCTCCGGCCTCTAACAGCACTATATCACCAGGCACTAATGACTCCACATTGACCTCACAGGTAGATCCTGCGCGAATTACTTTGGCAACGGGTTTGGTCATTTTTTTCAGGGCCTTTAGTGCCTCTTCAGCTTTGTGCTCCTGATAAACACCAAGACATGCGTTGAGCATAACGATAATCATGATCACAAGTGAATCTGCCCACTCACCCACCAATCCCGATATCACCGCAGCAGCAATCAAGATCAGTACCAGTACTTCTTTGATCTGATCAATAAACATTGAAAAAATGCTGCGAGGGGGTGGCTCTTTAAGAACATTGGGACCATATTCCCCTAGACGCCTTTCAGCCTCCTCAGGGGACAAACCCTGGTGAAGATCTGTTCCTAATATCTCTCCTATTTTTCCTAGGTCCATAACATACCACTTTTGTCCTTTCATCTTCTGCCTCCCAATCATTCTAAAAGTTATCACTAAAAGAAGAGGACATTTTTATTTTTTATCATCCCCCTATGTGAAAACAAAAAACCTCTGCCTGAAGAAAATTCAAGCAAAGGTCTTGCTCGGATCAATCCGCAGGTATAGCGGGTCTAAAATATCCCGTGATGTCGCCACACCTGTCCAGCTACTCCCCAATGCTGAAATGAGGAATTATTTTGTTTTACGACTATACATTATAAATATTTTTTTGTGGTATGGCAAGTAAAATTTTGTTAGTTCATAAGATAAAAAATTTTTGTATATATGAAAAAGCCTTTTAAAACACCTTAATTGATGCTTACTCTCATATTGACTAATTGAGGCCATTAATAAATTATACTTAAACCACTTAGCACTGACCACAGAAATCTGAAGTTTCGGTATTATTGTGCCATTATAATTATCCTAAGCAATAAATAAAAAACCATTCAAATCCTAATGGAAGAAAGGTTTTTCTGTATTTTTGTAGAATATAACCCTTTCGAGGGTTCTCTTATATTAGGGGTTAAGTTTTTAAGGGGGGAGGTTTTCTCAATAAGAAAAAAAAGCACAGAATATAGTGTGCTCTGGTGAAAAGGAGGTAAACGATTTGAAAAAAAGATTCTTTACCATTTTTTTTGTTGTTTTATGTTCCTTGGCATTAATAGCTGCCGGGTGTAACAGTTCCCAAAGCTCATCAGAGGAAGGGGACACAATAAAAATCGGTTTTCTTGGAGGTAAAACCGGCAACCACGCCCATTACGGAATTGAAACCCTAAAAGGCATGGAAATGGCTGTTGAGGAAATTAACGAAGCAGGTGGTGTGCTGGGGAAAAAGCTGGAGATCATAGAAGGTGATCACGGCAGCAATATTTCACAAGCAGCCAGTGTTACTCAGAAATTAATCACACAAGGTGTTGCAGCCATTGTAGGGGATCCAACCACAGGGATCACAAAATCTGTGGCCCCCATCTGCCAGCAGAACGAAATCGTCCTTATGTCTGCTGGTGCTGTGGGAACCGGAGTACTGGAAATCGGTGATTACATTTTCCGGGACTGCTTACCTGATGTGGTAGCCGCTCCGGGTCAGGTAAAATACCTGAAGGAAGAGTTAGGCTGGGATAAGGTGGCACTGGTGACAACCACAGGTCTAGACTACAGTGAATCATTAACAGATATTTTCAAACCAGCCTTGGCCAAGTATGGAATTGAGATTGTAGCAGAAGAGACAATTATGGAGGGAGATACCAACTTCAGCGCTGTTGTAACCTCCCTATCAACAAAAGAATTTGACGGAGTTATTTTTACCGGTTATTACACCGAAGGTGCCCTCTTTTTAAAAGAAATGCGTAAACAGGGTTTAAAACAGGTAATAGCAGGCGGAGACGGACTGCTGGGCAAAGAACTGTATCAGTTGGGCGGTGAAGCAGCAGAAGGCAGTATGGTTTATACTGGCTTTGCGGTGGATATGGAAAGAGCCTCTGAAAAAACAAAGGCATTTATTGAGAAATATAAAGCAAATAACAACAACAACCTTCCCGATATGTTTGCTGCTCAGGGTTATGATGCTGTCATGTGGCTGGCAGATGCCATGAAGGAAGCAAACAGCAGTGACCCGACCGTCTACCGAGAAGTCCTGGCCAAAACCAAGGACTGGGAAGGTGTTACTGGCACAATTACCCTGGATGAAAATAGAGAGCCCATCAAAAGTCCTGTATATATTTTAGAAGTCAAAAATGGTGAGTTTGTAGTAAAAGCCGCAATCGATATATAAATTATGGGCGGCTTTCCCGTACGAAAGCGGGAACTATACTCGGCAAATGTTGTTAAGAAATAGTTTTCAGTGCAGGCAGGAGAACCATCCTCTTGCCTGCGCTTTAAACTAATTGGAAGGCGGATAAATATAATGGAACAGATCCAGACTTTTATTCAGCTACTGCCGCAGCAGTTAGTTAACGGCATCACTCTAGGGGCGACCTATGCCCTGATTGCCCTCGGCTACACTATGGTTTATGGAATTATTCAGCTTATTAACTTCGCCCATGGAGAAGTTTATATGATCGGCGCCTTCATTGGGCTTCTCATGGTCGTCTATTTTAAGGTAAACTTTTTTATCGCCATTATATGTGCAATATTGGTATGCGTCCCTTTAGCCGTCCTCATTGAGAGGGTAGCTTACCGCCCTTTGCGCGGTTCTACCCGCCTCGCCCCTTTGATTTCTGCCCTGGGTGTTTCTCTATTTTTACAAACCCTGATGACCCTGATCATGGGGCCGAATGCTCAACCTTTTCCACGAATAGTTAAGGACACCATCTACACTGTAGGAACAGTGAAGTTCTCACTGGTACAGGTGGTTATCCTATTGGTATCAAGTGTTTTAATGGTGGCACTTCATATGATCGTTAAGTATACCAAAGTGGGCAAGGCCATGCGGGCGACATCGGAAAGCTACGAAACTGCCAATCTGATGGGTATCAATATCAACCGGATTATCTCCTTCACCTTTGCCATTGGCGCCGCCCTGGCAGGAGCAGGAGGCGTCTTGGTGGGTATGTACTTCAACTCCATACATCCATTGATGGGGGTTATCGTCGGTTTAAAATGCTTTTGTGCTGCTGTCCTAGGAGGGATCGGCAGCATCCCGGGTGCCATGCTCGGCGGGGTTTTTCTGGGTGTAGCTGAAGTAATGGGGGTAGCACTGGGATTTGGCACTTATCGTGATGCCATCGCCTTTGCATTGCTGATTTTAGTGCTGTTGCTCAAACCTACAGGGATTCTGGGAAAACCCATACAAAGGAAGGTGTAGGCATCATGGAATCAATAATTGGCTTTTTTAACGATCCCTATATCAACCAGGTACTCACCTTAACGGGTATTTATTTGATTACAGCACTTGGCCTCCACTTGATAACAGGTATAACTGGTCAGTTTTCCTTCGGCCATGCCGGTTTTATGAGTATCGGGGCATACACCGCTGCTCTGCTCTCCCTGCACCTGGAGACACCCTTTATCCTCAATGTATTCATTGGAGGGCTCGCCGCAGGCTTTGCAGGAACGCTGCTGGGCTTCCCCTCCCTGCGTTTGACCGGTGATTACCTTGGGATTACCACCCTGGGTTTTGCCGAAATCGTTAGAATTGTCTTTATCAACCTGAATATCACAGGGGGAGCCCGGGGACTAGCCGGAATCCCCAGAGATACCAATTTCACTATAGTGCTGCTGCTGGCTGTTCTTTCGATCATATGTATGTATAGGATTCACAACTCCCGTTTTGGGCGCGCCCTGACAGCTATCAGAGAGGATGAACTGGCAGCAGAAGCCATGGGTATTAATACCCTGCTCTATAAGGTTAAAGCCTTTGCAATAGGGACATTTTTTGCGGGTATCGGCGGCGGACTGTATGCACATCTGATCCAGTACCTGAACCCAGCGGACTTTGGAGTATCCAGGTCCTTCGAACTGTTAAACTTTGTGGTACTTGGAGGGTTGGGAAGCGTACCGGGAACAATCCTGGGCACCACAGTGCTCACATTAGCTCCTGAGTTTTTGCGCTTTGTTAAAGAATACCGGATGCTCATCTACAGCGCTTTGATGGTGACAATGATGATCTTCCGCCCTCATGGACTATTAGGTGGTGTCAACTTCCGAAAGCTGTTTTTGGACCTTGTGCACCGCATAATGGCACAATTGGCTAAGACCAAAAATGTAGGGGGTAAATAGCAAAAAATGACCTCACTTCTGGAACTAGAGAATATTACAATTCAGTTCGGTGGTCTCATGGCAGTAGATCATGTCAGCTTAAAAGTGGAAAAGGGTTGGATCAGTGCCCTCATAGGCCCCAATGGAGCTGGAAAGAGCACCATTTTCAACATGATTTCCGGACTATATAAACCAACATCAGGGAAAGTCTTTTTTAACGGTAGGGACATCACCGGATACAAAGCCTACAAGGTCACTTCTCTGGGAATAGCTCGTACTTTTCAGAATATTCGTCTCTTCAAGAATTTATCTGTATTAGACAATGTCCGGATTGGGCGGCACTGCCGGGGCTCCTCCGGCTTAATCGGGGCACTTGCACGCTTTCCCTGTACAAAAGCAGAAGAAAAAGAAATAGAGGAAAAGGCACATGAAGCTTTGGAGGTAGTTGACCTGCTGGATAAAAAGAATGAACTGGCAAAAAACCTTCCCTACGGAGAGCAGCGACGTTTGGAGATTGCCCGGGCACTGGCAGCAGACCCTGTCCTCCTACTCTTGGATGAACCGGCAGCCGGTATGAATATCCAGGAAAAACAAACCCTGATGCACATGATACAGAACATCAGGGCAATGGGTATCACCATCATGCTGGTTGAGCACGATATGAGCTTTGTCATGAACATCTCAGATCATGTAGATGTTCTCAATTACGGCCAAAAGATCGCTGCAGGAACCCCATCAGAGGTGCAGAACAACCCAGATGTGATCGAGGCCTATCTGGGGAAAGAGATAGATTGACCATTGCCTTGCGCCCCTCACTCCCCAGCAGTTATATTATTCCATTATCAGTACCCAATGATAACCACCTTTATAAAGTGGGCTAAGTTTATTGATAACTAAGGCTGGTATACAAATCAGCATACCAGCCTGTTATTACATGTTTTTAAGATATAACTGGTTCCAGAAGGATAATTTTCTGAATTTTAGCAGGATAAACAATGCCTGACATCGAAATAATACTGTTATAACTATCTCCAACCTATAAGGAGAATAAGAGGGCTATTAAAATGAAAGGTTGGGAGTTCACAGACACCAATATTCCACTCAAGTTGGTGGAGAAGCCTGATCCAGTAGCTAAGCCAGGTTTTGTCGTAATCGATGTTAAAGCAGCTGGATTATGCCACTCAGACGTTGCAGCCTTAGAAGATCCGGGCTGGATAGGTATTATCACCGCTCATCCCATGTATATGGGACATGAAATGGCGGGTGTCATCACAGAGATCGGCGAGGGGGTCGAAGGTTTCAAAGTAGGAGATCGGGTAGGAGTCTGTCCAATATCGCCAAAACTCAGCGCTGAGGCTGGACGCGACTGGGCGGTCGGATATCAATGTGACGGCGGCTATGCAACCAAATGTATGGTTCCGGAAGACTGCCTGGTCCCACTGCCTGATAATGTAAGTTTCGTTGAAGGCGCAGCGGCTACTGATGCAGGCATGACATCTTATCACGCCTTGTACGTGGCCGGCGGTGCCAAGCCAGGTATGAAAATCGGCATTATCGGTATCGGTGGATTAGGTCAGTTTGCTGCCGGTATGGCTCTTATAGATGGCTGCGAGGTACACGCTGTCGATATCAGTCCTGAAGCACGCAAACTAGCCCAGGAAATGGGCGTCCAATATGTTTACGAAAATGCTTCAGATCTAGTGCCAGCCAAGTGTGACGTAATAGTCGATTACGCCGGATTCGGCCAAACCACAACCGATGCCCTGGAAGCAGTGAACGTTGGCGGTAAAGTGGTAGTAGTAGGTATGGGTGTACTGGAAGCTACAATCAGCACCAGATCTTTGATCCTTAAGCGTGCCCAAGTCGTTGGCAGCTGCGGCGGCACTGCTGAGGATATCAAAGCAGTATATGATTACTTCGCAACCGGTAAACTCAAACCACTGCTTCACACCATTACCTTTGATGAAATCCCAGAAGGTCTGGAACGGCTCAAACGAGGAGAAGTCAAAGGGCGGCTGGTAGCTGTAATCTAAGACCAGAATAAGCACAGTTTACAAAGCCCTCCCGAAACAGCCGGGAGGGCTTTGCATATCCCCCATCTATTATCATCATCAAAGCGAGCGAAACCGGTTCCCGTTGGGTGAGTTCAGCAAAGCAAGCCTGGCACCGGAATTGGAATGATGCTTAATCATTTGTCAAGTCACCATTCCCAACAAGGCGGAATATTAAACACAACATTACCGGGATAGAAATAACGTACACTATCCTTTTAGTTAAAATGTCTTGTTCAGTAGTTCCTGTTAGTTGTATAACAGCACATAGCGTTTTGCTGGAGTGCATGAATGGAATGCGGACAGATGAGATGATAGGCGCGTATATCGACGGATGTGCCTGGACCCTCGTCCCCGTGAATTTTTCTCCTTTACTTAACAGATATTTCCTATCTCCCTCTCACAGACAATTACTTTTACCCATACAGCAGGAATTATTATACAATAATAGAAATAATTAATATCTTTAGCATTAGGAGACGAACAATGCTGAGTATTATCAACAGTTGCTGCTGTTTGGGAATGGAGACCCATGATGTACGGGTTGAGGTAGATGTTTCCCGTGGCTTGCCAGCTTTTAATATTGTGGGACTGCCAGATGCAGCAGTCAGGGAAGCAGCAGAGCGGGTGCGGGGAGCGATCAGGAATGCATGGTTTGAATTCCCTATCAAAAGGATCACAGTCAATTTGGCCCCAGCGGATCTGCGCAAAGAGGGATCACTTTTTGACCTCCCTATTGCCATCGGTATTTTAGCCGCAACAGGGCAACTGCCTTACACAAAAATCCACCAGCATTTTTATGTTGGCGAGCTCTCCCTTGACGGTACCATCTGCCCAGTACCCGGCATCCTTTCCATGGCAGGCAGCATCGCTCAGGAGCATCCAGATAGTACATTTGTTGTCCCCCTTAACAACCTGGAAGAGGCAGCGCTGATCAAAGGAATTAAAGCAAAAGGCGCAGGTCATTTAAAGGATATAATCAGCTATCTCAAAGGTGAAATAGAGTTAACTGCAGCTGCAGATCTGCCGGAGTTTAAATTAGAAGCCGGATCATCTGCTGCCAACCACTACGATTTTGCTGATGTGAAAGGACAACATAAGGCCAAACGGGCTCTGGAAATTGCCGCAGCTGGAATGCATAATATAAT
>JAAYWP010000155.1 GCA_012516535.1 Syntrophomonadaceae bacterium
CGCCCTACAGGTTATAGGTAAAACCAATAAAGGGACAGTCTAAGGATTCACGACTTGTCCCTTTTTTGTTACACAATAAAGCAAAAACGCAAGCCTGGCACCACTATATCTCCTAAAAGAATCTACGGAAAAAAGGAAGTTGCCTTTCTATTGCGAATACCTTTTTAGGGGAGGTGATACACAGCGTATCATCGCTGTAGTAAATATGCCTGTTTGGAAGTTTCGCAACACTGATATCATTTACCCCAAATATCGTCTCTTAGAAGGTGTTCTTGTTGCCAGGGGTCTGAGCAAGGATCTTCTATCTGATGAACAGCAGTTACCTTCCCCTTTTTCTCTCCCAGGTATGGAGCAGGTAGCCCGGCGGCTAGCCAGGGCTGCAGCAAATAAAGAGAAGGTATTCGTTTTTGGGGATTACGATTGTGATGGGATCTGCAGCACACTGATCATGACAAGCTTTCTTGAACGCTGTGGTGCAGAAGTAAAACATTTTCTGCCCTCCCGCCAGGATGATGGTTACGGAATCGGCCCTGATCATGTAAGGCGTGCTGTTGGTGAGGGTTTTGATCTAATAGTGACTGTGGATAACGGTATTTCAGCCTTTGATGCAGTGTCAGCAGCTCATAACTTGGGTATCGATCTTCTGATAACTGACCACCATGAGCCTCAGGGCAAGCTGCCTGATGCACCTGTGGTGAATCCCAAACTTCCAGGTTCTCGGTGTTACAGGGAATATTCTGGGACCGGGGTGGCTTATTTCACCTGTTGTGCTACAGCAGAACTGCTTAATCAACCGTATCCTGAAGATTATTTAGATCTAGTCTCCCTGGCCACAGTTGTTGATGTTTGTCCTTTGACCGGAGAGAATCTCCTGCTGGCTAGGCGGGGATTGCTGCAAATGCGAAAGAACCTGCGGCCTGGACTGCAGGCCTTGCTGAACGGAAACAATTGTAAGATCACCGGGCGCATTATGGGGTGGATTTTTGGGCCTCATATTAATGCTGCAGGGAGATTTGATGATCCGCATCTGGCTTATAAGCTGTTATCCGCCCGAACTATAGAGGAAGCAGAACCTATTGCCCGGGAATTAAAAAAAATCAATGCAGAGCGAAAAAATGCTGTTGAAATAATCAAACAGGAATGTATATCCAAGTATGATGGTTCCTATTTTCCTTTGCTGGCTTCACCTCAATGGCATGAGGGGATCATCGGTATTGCTGCCGGCCGCCTGTCACAGGCAGTCTCTCGTCCGGCAGCAGTGGGTGCTATCTCTGGAGATGAGGCACGCTTTTCTGCCCGTTCCCTGGGTGAATTCGATCTGATAGAGGCACTGGCTGAGTGCCAATCTGAAACAGGGGTTCTTCATAAGTTTGGAGGGCATAAATTAGCAGCCGGTTTTTCCCTTCATCCCAGAGACATTCCTCAGGTGAGGTCCTTTCTCAACAATTTTGCCAGGGAGCACCTACAGCCTGAAGACCAGGTATCCTGGATCGAAGTTGATGTAGGGCTCAGTTCTCTCCCATCTCCTCAGGAAGTGGCTTTACTGGATCGCCTGGAACCCCACGGAAGGGACAATCCTGAACCATTTTTTTATGTCAGAGATCAAGTAGTTGATGTAAGAAGCGGCACCAATTGGTTTCTGGCCAGGCTCAATTCCGGATTGAAGTTTTTCAGCTCACAGCCTGTGAAAGCCGGGGAGATAGTTCATGTGGTTTTATCCTTGGGTGTCGACCAGTACAACGGTTATTATGAGATTATCGGACATGCGGTAGATGTGCGTTCTTTTTTATGCAACAGAGATGACCTGGTTCAACAGTATTTTGCCTGGAGGCGGGGGATGGAGATCACCGAATGGGCCGAAAGGATTTTTCATGAACTTGGTCTTGATCGCAAGGGTGATAATCCCAAAACCAGTCTTTTCTTAAGCCCTACTTTTCTGCGTTATGGTGCAGTAAAGGAAGGAGGAAAGAAGGGTGAATGATCTTTTAACAGCATTGGCTGGGGTTTGTAAAAAATTCCCGGTAGAGGAGAAAAGACTTGTTATGCCAAGTTACCAGACCGGTCATGTGCTGAGTGAAAGCCTTTCCCAGGCCGGTGTTGGATGGGTCAATCTGCGCGCAGAAACACCTACCGGGCTTGCTCTGCAGATAGCAGGTGATTTCCTGGCAGAAAGGCATATTACATTACTTGATGGTTATTTAACCAGCTATGTTGTGGAAGAGATTTTGCAGAAACTGCAGGAACGAGGTGAACTTCGCTTTTTTAACAAGCAGAAGGTGACCAGCGGTTTGGCTGCGGCAATCACCACTTCACTAATGGAATTGAGGGAATGTAATGTGACCAGCAGCAGCCTTTCGCCTGATGATTTTGTCTGTTCAGATAAAGGGCAGGATATCAAGTTAATCTTGCAGGAATATGAGCGTTATTTGGATGAGCACAGCCTTTTGGATTCCTCCGGCCTGCTCGCTCTAGCTGTACAGCTTGCAGCTTCCTACAACAATGAAGATGAGATCATCTATTTAATGCCATCTTTTGTTCAATGGACGCCTCTGCAGAGAAAGCTGGTCAGTGCCCTGGCAGGGGGAAACCTTTATCCTTTGCCTGTGGATACATTTCAGGAAAACCGATCGCTGAAGGGAAAAAATACTGTGAGTTTTTATCATGCTTACGGCATGACCAATGAACTGCGGGAAGTATTGCGCAGGCTCCATTCTAAGAGAATCCCCCTGGATCAAGTGACAGTGGCCTATACAAATCAGGAATATGTTTCTGCTATCTATTCTCTATCCCTCACATATGATTTTGAGTTCACTGTTTTTGAAGGGATATCTGCTTTTTTAACCGGTCCTGGGCGTACCCTTCAGGCTATTCTCTCATGGGTTAACAGTGACTTTTCCACCAGAGTTTTTAGTGGCCTGCTTTTGAGTGGTGATCTGGTTATCAAACCTGTTGGTGCTCAAAAAGAGATTCCTCCCCTTGAGGCAGTCCGTCTCTTGAGAGATGCCGGGCTTGGCTGGGGAAAGGACCGCTATCAGCTGCTGGAGCACTATACGCAACAATTGGGAAATGAACAGGCAGAACAGATTAATTCGGTGATCCAATCACTTATTAAACAGATCCCAGAAGAGAATGATGAAGGGCATGTTCCTTTCGGGGATTTCTGCAGGGCACTGGCAGAGATGGTGCAATCCTTGACCAAGGTGAAGGATGATTTTGACAGTGCTGCTTTAACTGCGATCACATCCTGCTTAAAAGGTATAGCAGAGCTTTCTTTATTGGAGATGACCGTGGAGGAAGCTGTAGATAGCTTGACAGACCTCCTAAAAAAACTGAAGGTGGGCCGCTCCGGTCCTCAAGCAGGAAAACTGCACCTTAGCAGTTACCGCAATCTGGTTTGGTCCAGTCGTCCTTATACCTTTGTGGTCGGTTTGGATGCCAGCTCATTTCCCGGCAGTTTAAGACAGGATCCGGTGCTTCTTGATTCAGAACGGAAAAAAATCAATGCTGATCTGCCCCTTTCTGTTGACAAGTTGGAAGACAGTTTGGCAAGCATGGCTAATGCCCTGGCCTCCCGCAGGGGAGAACTTGTTATAAGTTACCCCTCTTTTGATGTTGTAGAGAACAGGGAGCTTTTTCCAGCACCTCTGTTATTACAGATCTACCGGCAAATTAAAGCTGATCCCCTGTTGGATTATTCTGATTTCCTCAGTTTTCTAGGGGATCCGGCGGGGTATTCCGGCGGAGATGCTGATCATTTAGATGAGGCGGAATGGTGGCTCAGCAGAAATAAAACAGGGGAGCTGTTTGATCAAGTTGTGGTAAGCAACTGCTACAGCAACATCAGCAGCGGACAAAAAGCGCTGGAGGCCAGACAGCTGCCAGAGCCTACAGAGTATGATGGAGCACTGCCAGTTGATCTCGCACAGAGTTTATCCTCTAAGATATTATCTTGCAGTCAACTTGAGTACCTGGCCGGCTGCCCATATGCCTTTTTTCTCAGAAATGTGCTAGGGGTTCGACCTCCGGAGGAAATCTTGTTTGATCCAGCCAAATGGCTTGATCCATTGAAACGGGGTACCTTACTACACAGCATTTTCTGTGATTTTATGCGGAGAATTAAAGCCCGTGGGGAGAAGCCGGATTTGGAGAGACACCAAATTTTGCTCCAGGATATAGCTAAGCAACAGATTAGTTATTATAAACAGATGATCCCACCTCCCAGTGAACTTGTGTTTAAAAGGGAGGTTGATGAGCTTTTTGACTGCTGTCGCATCTTTCTGAGTGAAGAAACGCGCCGGGATACACTGCCCCTTTTCTTCGAAGTCCCTTTTGGTCTGGGCCCAGAGGAAGTAAAAAAAGCTGGGTACGGTTTATCTCATCCCATCTCGATAGATCTAGGGAATGGCCGATCGCTTCGTTTCAGCGGGATCATAGACAGGATCGACCAAATCAAGCCTGGGGTTTACTGTGTTTGGGATTATAAAACCGGAAGCGCCAGGGATTACGGAGAGCAGTTGTTCTTTAATAAAGGACGGCAGATCCAGCATGCCCTCTATGCCGTTGCAGCAGAAGAGATTCTCAAAAAGCTGTTGCCAGGGCGATCACCTAGGGTAAAATTCGCCGGCTATCTCTTCCCATCTGTGAGGGGTGAAGGCAAACAGGTGGTTCGGAAAGTAGCAGACAGGCAGAAGCTGGTGGAGTTGCTCAACACACTACTGGAAATCATGGAAAAGGGTACATTTGTTGCTTCTCATGAGGGTTCCCAGTGCCATTACTGTGATTATCAACTGGTCTGCGGCCAAGATGCTGCAGTAAAGAGGGCAAAAGTGTTCTTTGAAAACACCGCAGTCAAAAGGTTGGATCCCTGGAGGAGGCTGCAGGAATATGTTTAAGAACCTGAAGGATGAACAGGCACGACAGGCAATTGTCAATGATTTGGATACATGCCTTATGGTGGAGGCGGGTGCAGGCTCTGGAAAGACCCGCAGTTTGGTTCAGCGCATGGTTGCCCTAATTAAAGAGGGCAAATGCCAGGTGGATACTATGGCAGCCATCACTTTTACCCGCAAGGCAGCTGCAGAATTAAAAGAAAGATTCCAGTTATCCCTGGAAGAGGCTTTTGCCAGAGAGACCGATCCCCTGAAAAAGGAGCGCTTGGATCAGGCCTTAGGTAAACTGGAGCGGTGTTTTTTGGGCACAATTCACTCTTTTTGTGCCGCACTGCTCAGAGAAAGGCCGGTAGAGGCTGGGGTTGATCCCTCCTTTGAAGAACTGGATGAACTGGATGATGCCTTATTGAGGAGAAGAGCTTGGGATGAATACCTCCTTGAGGTTCAGGTAAATCAACCGGAAGCTCTGGCTGAACTGGAGAAGATCGGCTGTGAGCCGGCGGACCTTTTTAATTTTTTCGAAACAATACTAACCTACCCTGATGTGGAAATAGTGATGGAGGCAGTGCCGGAACCGGATCTATCTCAGGTGAAGTATGAATTGATTCACTTTATAAACTGGGCTGAAGCTTTACTGCCTGCTCAGGTGCCTCCTAAAGGTTGGGATGATCTTCAGGAGTTAATAAGAAAAGGGAACAGATACCGCAGGATCTTTGATCTGAATGACCCTCTGCAGCTGATCCGGCTGCTTAATGAACTGGACCGCAAACCCAGAGTTGTTAAGAACCGCTGGGATGACAAGAATACTGCCGAATCTGTCGAAGTCGCTTTCAATAATTTAAAGGATAGCTTTCTCCTCCCTGCTCTGCAGCAGTGGAGGGAATACTGTCATTATATTCTGGTGAGTTTTGTACTGCCGGCAGTAGAATACTACCAGAAGCTCAAAGCTGAAAAATCAAAACTGAACTTCCATGACCTGCTGCTGCAGACAGCCGCACTTCTCAAGGAAAACCCTGAGGTGCGCCGCTATTTTCAAGAAAGGTTTACCCGTCTTTTGGTTGATGAGTTCCAGGATACGGACCCTATCCAGGCAGAGATTTTATTCTATTTGACAGGGGAGGAAGTGACCGAAAGGGACTGGCGCATGCTGACACCGAAACCAGGTTCGCTTTTTGTGGTTGGTGACCCCAAACAGTCCATTTACCGCTTCCGGCGTGCGGATATCGATATCTACAATGAGGTGAAAAGGCTTTTGCAGAAAAGGGGTGGGAGAGTCTTAACCCTGACAACTAATTTCCGTTCTGTGAAAGCTGTTGGCTGTTGGATCAACGGTGTTTTCAAGGGTGTTTTCCCAGAGGGGTCCGACCAGTATCAGGCGGCCTTTGCACCCCTTAATACTGTGCGTGATGATGGAACAGGTTGTTTATCAGGGGTGAGGGTGTTCACCTTACCCAAGGTAGAACGCCATAGGGTAAGCGAAATCGTTGAGTTAAATGCTGAGCAGATCGCTAGCTTTATTCAAAGGGGGCTCAATGGTTGTTATAAACTGTGCCGGACACCTGAAGAAAGAAAGCATGGTCTTAGCGAAATACCCCAGCCCGGTGATTTTATGATTTTGCTGCGTTATAAGGATTACATGGATGTTTATGCCAGGGCTCTGGAGGAGAGAAACATACCTTATCAAATAGCCGGGGGGAGCGGTTTTACCGAATCTAAGGAAATGAGGGATATATTGAATGTTTTCCAGGCAGTTCTGGACCAGGAAAACCCGGTGCGCCTGCTGGCAGTGCTCAGGAGTCAGTTTTTCGGGATCAGTGACTATACTTTGTGGAAACTAAAAAAAGCAGGCGGCTGTTTCCATATTGATGCCCGGATCCCCAGTTCGCTTGATGCTGAGTCAAGAGAGATATTAAATGATTCTTTTGAGCGTCTGCGCAGGTACAGAAGTTGGGTACAAGAGCTTCCGGCAAGTGCTGCTGCAGCCAGAATAGTATCTGATTTAGGGGCAATCCCTTATGCAGTTGCCGGACAGCAGGGGAACGCCA
>JAAYWP010000068.1 GCA_012516535.1 Syntrophomonadaceae bacterium
GCGGTGTAAAAACCACCCTCAGGAGAGGTCATATCCCGCAGAATATAGGTAAAAATATCCCTGGCCACTTTAGCATAAAAACCTTTCCCTGTTGCCTGATATGCCTCCAGATAAGCAAGTGACAACAGGGCATTGTCATAGAGCATCTTTTCAAAATGGGGCACCAGCCACTGCCTGTCCGTAGAATAGCGGGAAAAACCAAAACCGATGTGGTCAAAAATACCCCCACAGTACATAGCCAAGAGGGTCTTTTCCACCATCTCCAGGGCACGGGGCTTTTGATATCGCTTCCAATAGCGGAGCAAGAAGAGAAGATGATGTGGGATAGGAAATTTAGGTGCACCCCCAAAACCCCCATAAACAGGGTCGAAACTGTTGGCTAGACTCCGGTAAGCGCCATGCAGCAGTTCTGGGTTTGGCTCCCCTGGAGAACTCTCATTCATCTGTTCTGCAATACTGCCCATGACCTCCTTCCCCAATCCCTGCAGCTGTTCCCGATTCTCTTCCCATTTCTCCCTGATCGCTTTTAAAAGCTCCACAAAGCCTACCCTTCCATAGCGGGAATGTTTGGGAAAATAGGTGCCCGCAAAAAAGGGATGGCCTTCAGGTGTGAGAAAAACCGTCAAGGGCCACCCCCCACTCCCGGTCATAGCCTGACAGACATTCATATACAAACTATCGATATCAGGCCGCTCCTCCCGGTCCACTTTAATAGAAACAAAGCCTTGATTGAGGAGGGCAGCTACCTCCTCATCCTCAAAACTCTCCCTCTCCATCACATGACACCAGTGGCAGGTGGAATAGCCTATGGAGAGAAAGATTGGTTTATCTTCGGCTTTAGCCTTTTCAAAAGCCTCATCCCCCCAAGGATACCAGTCTACTGGGTTATGGGCGTGCTGAAGGAGGTAGGGGGATTTTTCAGATATCAATTTGTTAGTATATTTGTGTTGTCCGCTCAAATTATCACATCCTTCCGAAATATTCACTGTTAGTATCTGAAGGTGTGAAATTACTATTCCCACTTCCAGCATCCCGCCTTCTACATTACATTCAATTTTTAGCCATTCCTAACCTCTTGCACAAAAACCCCCACAACAATTGTGGGGGTTCTAGTTCTATAGATAGCTTAATCATAGAGTGGATTGAAGTCAGAGCGCTATCGATGGCACTGCCGTCACACCAGTATTGCATCCCTAGTTTCCTTTTTTGTTTCTTTTAATTATTATAGCTTTTTACGGTTGTTACATACCTTTGGTGGTTCAGAATCAAACCAAGTGCCATGATCACAGCAAATATAATCAGGTAGTAGAGCACGGCCATTCCATGGGCATAGCAGGCTGCAATAACCATGAAGATACAGGCGCAAATAGCCAGAAATGGCATAAGATAGCGTCTGAAGAAATTCAGGTCTTTCTCTTTGTTCATCATCACGATAAAGATAGGAATATACATGGCATAGAGGGTCACAATAGGAAGCTCAGAACTATCAAAGCTAAAAGGGCCAAACCAGGAGGCAGGCACTAAATTAGCACCGAAAAAGTAAAGCAGCCAGGCACCGCAAGGGTCGGTGCTATAATTTCGGATAGTCTGGTAAGATAAAAACAAAATGGCAAAGGAGAAGAAAGCCATGTCAAAAACCAGACAACGATATGATGAGGAATTCAAAAAGAATGCAGTTAA
>JAAYWP010000011.1 GCA_012516535.1 Syntrophomonadaceae bacterium
CCCCAACAGGAAGCGCCGGCAGCACCAGATCATACAGAAGATACAGTTGTGAATGGTGAGCTGGCACTGGAGGAAAAACAACTGGAAGAGAGGTTGGAAGGTATCTTGAGTTCTGTCGCCGGGGCTGGTGATGTTGAAGTGACGATTACCATGGCATCAGGGGCAGAGCATTATTATGCCCAAAACCATTCCCGCCAGGACAGAACCATAGAGGAGCAGGACAGGTCCGGGGGGAGCAGGCAGACCACTGAGGTCACTGAAGAAGATAATCTGGTATTGGTCGGTGCTGCCTCAGGAGGGAATCAGGAACCTGTGCTGATCAAGTCAACACGCCCGGAGATCGCTGGGGTGCTGGTGCTGTCTGAGGGGGCGAGGGATCCGGGCCTGCGTGAGGAGTTGGTTCAGGCAGTAGTGACCGTGCTGGATATTCCTGTACATAAGGTTTCTGTTTTACCGAAAGAAGGCAGGTAGTGAAGATGGTCTATTATGTTTTTGAACCAAAGAAAATTCTCAGAGCCGGTTTGATAGTTGTGCTGCTTCTTGCAGGCTGCTGGCTTTCATTAAAGTTTTATTTGATGCGGGAACAGCCCCAGGTCAATGTTGAGGTTGATGTGAAACAAACAGAGAATACACATTTAGTGAATGATGTGAAAAAACAGGAATTTTTTGTTGACTGCAGGCTGACAAGGGACCGCATCCGCAGCCAGCAGATGGAAGTATTAAGGGAAATTGCAGCCAACACAGCTTCAAGCAATGAGACCAGGGATCAGGCTCAGCAGGGGTTGATGAGGCTTACAGAGCGCTCAACTCTGGAAGCGGAGCTGGAAAAATTGGTAATGGCCTTAGGTTTTAAAGATGCTGTTGTCCTGTTACAGGACACAGCTGCTAATGTGATCATCCAGCAGGACTCGCTGACAGAGTCAGAAAAAGATCAGGTCAGAGAGTTGGTGTTGCGGGTGACGGACCTGCAAGCAGATGATGTATTTATAACCAGCAAACCTTAAGATTGAATATTGTATACTTTGCCTTAACTGCTTGAAAGATTTGTAACTGAAAGATATAATCAAGTGAATAAAGATATCCATAGGAAACGGCCATATAACCGATTTCTTTTTTTCTATATCTCTCTATACTGGAGGAGGTGCAGTTTGTTGAGACCAAGAATCACAGATACCACCCTGAGAGATGCCCATCAAAGCCTTTGGGCTACCAGAATGCGCACTGAGGATATGATACCTGTTTTGGAAAAAATAGACCAGGTAGGTTATCATTCTCTGGAGATGTGGGGTGGGGCTACTTTTGATGTTTGTATTCGCTACCTGAATGAGGATCCCTGGGAAAGGATCAGGACCATTAAGAAATATGTCAAACGTACCCCTCTCCAAATGCTGCTGCGAGGGCAGAATCTGGTAGGTTATGCAAACTACCCTGATGATGTGGCTATGGCTTTTGTTGACATGGCTGCGGAAACAGGGATCGATATTTTCCGTGTTTTTGATGCTCTTAATGATGTCCGCAATCTGGAGGTTCCTATGAAGGCTGTTAAAAAGACCGGTAAGCACCTCCAGGCATGTGTTGTTTTTACGCTGAGTCCTGTGCACACCAATGAGCATTATTTAGAAACAGCACTGCATTTGCAGGAGCTTGGTGCTGATTCAATATGTATCAAGGATATGGCCGGGATGATATCCCCCTATCAGGCCTATGAATTGGTAAAACTCTTGAAGGAAAAATTGACTGTTCCTGTTCAGCTCCACACCCACTACATCGGCGGTATGGCAATTGGAGCCTGTTTAAAGGCTGTAGAAGCTGGAGTGGATGCTTTTGATGCCTGCTCCGGCCCGCTGGCTTTTGGTTCATCCCAGCCCCCGGTGGAAACCCTGGTGCGGGCGCTGCAGGGGACACAATGGGATACAGGTCTGGATATACCTCTGCTTTTTGAAATATCCAACTACTGGGAGGAACTGCGCCGCAAAAGAGGTTATGAGCGGGGTGTTACCAGGATCAGTGATATGAAGGTGTTCGACCACCAGGTGCCAGGTGGGATGATTAGCAATCTGGTCAGTCAATTGGAGGAGCAAAATGCCCTGCATCGTATTAATGAAGTCCTTGAGGAAATACCAAAAGTACGGGCTGATCTAGGCTATCCTCCTTTAGTAACTCCTACCAGTCAGCTTGTGGGAATTCAGGCTGTGTTCAATGTTTTAACAGGCAGCAGATACAAGATGGTTGCTCAGGAAGTAAAGAATTATGTCAAGGGTTACTATGGCAGGCCGCCTGCCCCCATCGCTGAAGATATTCAAAAGTTGATCATCGGCGATGAAGAGCCGATCACCTGCCGTCCAGCCGATCTGCTGGAGAATAAATTTGAAAAAATGAAAGAGGAGATCAAGGACCTGGCGGAGTCTGAAGAGGATTATCTCACTTATGCTCTCTTCCCAGCTGTGGCTCGAAAGTTCTTTGAATACAGAAAAAAGGTGAGAGATGGGGAGATAGTTCAACCTCAGCTTGCTGAAGAAAAGCAAGAAACCGCTAAACCAGCTGCACAAGCTGGGGGAAGCGGCAAAGCTGGGAGCAGACGCCCAAGTAGGCGTATGTCCCAATCTTCAATGGAGGATGGAACTATGGATATTGAGGATATTAAGGATCTGATCCAAATGCTTGATCAGACAACAGTTAATGAGGTACAGGTGGAGACAGCAGGTATTAGGGTAGCCATTAGAAAGGGGATCATCGGAGGCCAGTTCAGTGAAACACCGCTAAACACTCCTGCTGCTGATGCACCTGCTGCAGCAACCGAAAAGGTTGAAGTAACTGAAAAGGAAGAAAAAGCAGAGGAGCTGCCTGATAATCTGGTAGAGGTCACTGCACCTATGGTAGGTACATTTTACCGAGCGCCTTCACCTGATTCACCGCCCTTTGTTGAAGTGGGCAGCACTGTGAAGAAGGGGGATACCCTCTGTATTATCGAAGCCATGAAACTGATGAATGAGATAGAAGCAGAATGCGATGGGAAGATCATTGATATCTTAGTGGAAAATGCCCAGCCTGTGGAATTTGGGCAGGTGCTCTTCCTGATCGCTCCTGTGGAGTAAGCCAGGGGGGGTTAGCTTGTTCAAAATACTTGTGGCTAACCGCGGAGAGATTGCTGTCCGGATCATCAGGACCTGTAAGGAACTGGGCATTAAAACAGTTGCGGTCTATTCTTCTGCTGACCGGGAGAGCCTTCATGTGAAGCTGGCAGATGAAGCTGTATGTATTGGAGGGCCTCATCCCAACCAGAGTTACCTCAATGTTACCAATATAATCAGTGCAGCACTGACTAAAGGGGCTGAGGCCATTCATCCCGGCTATGGCTTCCTGGCGGAGAATGCTTCCTTTGCCCAACTCTGTGAGGAACAGGGAATCAAATTTATCGGCCCCCCTGCAGCAGCTATTAATGATATGGGCATCAAGGCCAAGGCCCGGGAGATGATGACTGAAGCGGGTGTTCCTGTTGTCCCCGGTTCATCTGGTGTTATTGAAAGCGAAGAGGAGGCAGCCCGCTTAGCTAGGGAGATCGGCTATCCGGTTTTGATCAAGGCATCTGCCGGTGGCGGAGGCCGTGGTATGCGCATCGCGTTCAATGACTCTGAGTTGGCCAAAGCTGTCCAGACCGCCCGGCAGGAGGCAGAGGCCGCTTTTGGAGATGGCAGCCTTTACCTGGAGAAATATATAGAAAGACCACGGCATGTGGAGATTCAGGTTTTAGCTGATGACCATGGCAATGTGGTTTACCTGGGGGAAAGGGACTGTACACTGCAAAGGAGACATCAGAAGCTGGTGGAAGAAACGCCCTGTCCAGTGCTGACTCAAGAAACCCGGAAGAGCATGGGGGAAGCTGCAGTGCGTGCCGCCAGGGCGGTTAATTATTCCGGTGCGGGAACAGTTGAGTTTTTGCTTGATGAAAAAGGGAATTATTATTTTATTGAGATGAATACCCGCATTCAGGTTGAGCATCCGGTAACAGAGTTGGTGACCGGGATCGATCTGGTGGCTGAAACCATCAAAGTGGCTGTAGGAGAAAAACTGGGCTACCGGCAGGAGGATATTAAACCCCGGGGTGCTGCTCTGGAATGCCGGATCAATGCGGAAGACCCGGAAAAGGATTTTTGTCCCTGCCCAGGGCAGATAACCGCTTATCTGCCTCCAGGAGGGATGGGTGTGCGTGTGGACAGCGGAGTATATGCCGGTTACCGGATCCCTCCTTTTTATGATTCCTTAATCGCTAAGCTCATTACTTGGGGAAATGACCGCAGGGAGGCTATCTGCCGCATGGAACGCGCATTAGGAGAATTCCAGATCGAGGGTGTGAAAACTACCATACCTTTTTTGCGGTATCTCATGGAAAATGAAAAATTTTTGCGCTGTGAAATAGATACATCCTTTATACCATCTTTATTGAAAGAATAATGATTGCTGTTTGCAAAAGCTTACTTGATTGGTATAATGGTTCGTAGATTGGACATAATTAGCAAGTAGATAAGGAGGGGCAGGGCTGTTATGGAAACTAACTTTGAAGAAACAGGGAGAACACCACTTGGTGGGATCAGGATCGCCGATGAGGTGGTAGCTGTTATTGCCGGTTTAGCAGCAACGGAAATTGAGGGGCTAGCAGGTATGAGCGGCGGTATTGCCGGCGGTATCGCTGAAATGCTCGGCAGGAAGAACCTGGCCAAAGGTGTGAAGGTAGAGGTTGGAGAAAAGGAAGCAGCAGTTGATATCTTTGTTATTATGGAATACGGAAGCAGGATACCGGAAGTTGCTCTTAAAGTGCAGGAGAATGTTAAACAAGCCATCGAGAGAATGACAGGCCTTAAAGTAATTGAGGTCAATGTTCATGTGCAGGGTGTTTCCTTTCCTGAAGCCCAGGAAGAACAGCGGGTCAAATAGCGGCAGGGGAAAGGAGTTTTAAATTTTTATGCGCCAACAAAACCTTTTTTTCCTTATTGTTTTTGCTTTGATCGTTTTGTTTCTGTCAGGGTGTGCTATTGCAGTTGCCCTTGGCCTGCTGCATCCCCAGGAGCAGATTGATATGTTTCTGTCTGAGGTAGGGAACAGGTGGGGGTTGGCTGCAGGCGGTACATTCTTAGCAATCCTGTCATTATGGTCCTTGTTGGCGGTATTCCGGCGCCCTCGGGAGCGGGAAGTGATCATCCATGAGTCAGGTTTAGGCAGGATCCAGATTTCTGCAGCAGCATTAGAAAATATGATCCGCAGGGCAGTCCGGGATGTGCGTGATGTGCGGGAGGTCAAACCTGTTCTGCGCTTAGACCATGATGGTCTAGTGATTTTGCTGCATATGAGTGTTAATCCTGAGGCAGATCTGCCTCAGGTATCGCAGGATGTACAGGGGATCGTTCAGGAGTACCTGGAGAAAAAGGGCGGTGTGCAGGTATCCAAGGTACAGGTTATAATACAAAGTGTTGCCTCAGATATACGGCCCCGGGTTGAATAGAAAGGGAGTATAAAACAATGGGTAGGAATTTTATTGAAATTGTTCAGTACTTATTAGATAATCACCGGGGAAAACTGCTGGGCGTGGCTCTGGGTTTGGTTGTCGGGCTGCTTATTATTTCATTTGGTTTCTGGAAGTCGCTCTTAGTTATTATTTTTGTTGTCATCGGTTATTATCTGGGAAGCCGTGTTGATGAAGGAGGACAGGGTCCTGGTGACTGGTGGGACCGTTTCTTTCACTGAATAAGCAGGCCCTGCCACAAGCATAGAGAAGGAGGTCTATTTGTTGGGAAGGCGGCGGGCCAGAGAAATTGCACTAAAAGTATTATTTCAGGTAGATCTTGTTAATGCAGAGCCTTTCACTGTTTTAGAATATTTGCTGGCTGAGTACCCTTTGTCAGATGAAATGGCTGCTTTCTCCCGCATTCTGATCAGGGGTACCCTCGAACACCAAGCTGAGATAGATAACTATATCAAGCGCTACTCTGTGGAATGGAATCTGTCCCGCATGGCAGGTGTTGACCGCAATGTTCTGCGCATGGGAATTTTTGAGATCCTTTATCATAAGACACCAGTCAATGTGGCTATTAATGAAGCGATAGAGTTGGCTAGGACATACAGCCACGAGGACGCACCCCGTTTCATTAATGGTATTCTGGGCAGAATCGCCCGTGAAATAGCAGAGGAACCCGGCGATAATTCATAATGCCGGGTTTTATGTTTCTTGAAAAAGGAATGAAAGTTTTACTGAACATGGCAGGAATTTGTATAGTTAACTGCGAATATATTCACAAGTGTTACTGTCACCTTTTTAATTGGTGGCCTGAACAGCTGATCAGTGTAATAGCTGTTTTATTGTTTTTGTATAATAGTAAGCCCAGCTTGAAAAGGATGGGGGTGAGTGGGCAGAGTTTTCTTTTTTGATCAATTGCTAAAAATATAAAGGAGGAGGAAAGATGCCAGCACAACTTTTAAAGGGCAAACCTCTTGCAGACAAGATTAGAGAGGAAGTGTCAAAAGAGGTTGAGGAGTTGAAGGCTAAGGGGGTTTCCCCAAGCCTGGTGGCGGTTCAGGTTGGTGAGAACGAAGCCTCTAAGGTGTATACCAATGCGCAGAGGAAAAATGCTGAGCGCTGTGGCATCAAGTATGAACTGCAGGAGCTTCCTGCGAGCACTACCCAGGAGCAGTTGCTGAAACATATCGCCGGACTCAATGCTGATCCCAATGTTACCGGAATCATTCTGCAGATGCCTGTACCAGAACAGATCGATGCCAAGGTATGCCAGTGGAGCATCGCTTATGAGAAGGATGTTGAGGGTGTCACCCCAACCAATATGGGTCTTGTTACCTTCGGCAAGCCTAGATTGGTACCATGTACAGCACTCGGGGCCTATGAATTGATCAAGTCCACAGGTGTGGATCTCTATGGTAAAGAAGTGGTTGTGGTGGGACACAGTGATATAGTGGGCAAACCAGCAGCACTGCTTCTGCTGAACAGCTTTGGCACTGTGACCATTTGCCATATTGCCACCGGACAGAGGGGGTATACAGAGCAACACGTCCGCAGGGCTGAAATTTTGGTTGTAGCAGTCGGAGTGCCTCACCTGATTAAAGGTGAATGGATCAAAGAAGGAGCTATTGTTGTTGACATCGGTATTAACCCGCAGGATGACGGAACGATCCTGGGCGATGTGGAAACCGAAGCTGCTATGGAAAAAGCGGCATGGATCACCCCAGTTCCTGGTGGTGCCGGCACTGCAACAACAGCCATTTTGATGCGCAACACTGTTGAAGCTGCTAAGTGGCAGTTGGAGATGAAGCAGTCCTAAGGTCAAACTGATAAGTTGGAGAACTGGATCGCAATTATAGGTCCAGTTCTTCTTTCCTTATTCTGTTTTTTATAGGACAATATTACAGGGAGGTTGTTTTAATGCCAGCAGATCGGATCAGTGGAAAGGAAATGGCGGCAGAGGTACGGGAGGCCCTGGCTCGGGAGGTAGAGGAACTGAAAAAAAAGGGTGTTACTCCCGGTATGGCACTTATACTGGTAGGAGGGGCCGAGGATTCCGCTCTTTATGTGCGCAGTAAAGCCAAGAAGTGTGAAGAAGTAGGTGGATATGCGGAAGTTCACCATTTGGGTGATGATGCAACAATTGATGAGATCATGGGCCTTATCGACAGGCTTAACAAAGATGAGAAGATCCACGGAATTTTGGTTCAACTGCCTTTGCCTGAACACTTGCATCAGTATGAGAAACAGGTGATGGATTCTATTCTGCCGGAAAAGGATATTGATGCCTTTCATCCCATGAACTTGGGTAATTTAATGATCGGGGCTGACTGTTATCTTGGTGTAACAGCCAATGCCTGTGTTAAAATGCTGGAAAACATAAATGTTGACTTCAAAGGGAAGCATGCGGTAGTGGTGGGTTGGTCCATTGAGATCGGCAAACCGGTGACCATGATGCTCTTTGAAAGAGGCTGTGCAGTCACCTTGGTACACCCGGATCAGGATTTTGCGCCTTATACCAAACAGGCTGATATCATCATCACAGAGGTGGGAAGGCCGCGGGCGATCACCGGGGATATGATCAAACCGGGTGCGATTGTCATAGATACAGGTTCTAATTGGGTTGACGGTAAATCAGTTGGGGATGTGGATTACGACAGTGCTGCAGAGGTGGCAGGTGCTATCACTCCGGTTCCCGGTGGTGTGGGACCAATGCGGATCATTATGCTGATCTACAACCTGGTTGAAGCTGCCAAGCGTTTGAGTGGAGTATAATTTATCGAAAACAAGAGGAAGAATCGGTGATCTATGGTATTAGCAGAGCGGAGAATTTACCAGGTAAGTGAGATCAATGCTTACCTGCGCAATCTTCTGGAAGGCGACCCGCTGTTGAGCGATCTCTGGGTGCGGGGAGAGATATCCAATTACAAGCATCACAGCTCAGGGCATATCTATTTTACTTTAAAGGACCAAAACGGTTGTCTGAGGTGTGTGATGTTCCGCTCCTCTGCACGCAGGCTCTCTTTTCCACCGGCTGATGGGATGAGAGTATTGGCCAGAGGGTATTTCAGTTTTTATGAGCGGGATGGTTTATGCCAGTTCTATATACAGGAGCTGGCACCAGATGGTCAGGGGGCTCTTTACCAGGCGTTCTGCCAGTTGAAGGAGCGCCTCGAAAGAGAGGGGCTTTTTGCAGCTGAGCATAAAAAAAAGATTCCCCCACTTCCCCGGGGTGTGGGTGTTGTTACTTCTCCTACAGGAGCAGCCTGGCGTGATATAATCACAGTTATAAAAAGACGCTTTCCTCAGATGCCTGTGATCCTTGCCCCTTCTGCTGTACAGGGGGAAGGGGCTCCAGAGGAAATCTGCTCTGCTCTTGATCTATTGAATGAAAGAGATGACATTGATTTAATTATAGTGGGGCGCGGGGGAGGTTCCCTGGAGGAACTCTGGGCCTTTAACACCGAAAAGGTAGCCCGCGCCATTTTTCATTCCCGTCTACCTGTGGTCAGTGCGGTTGGCCATGAAACCGATTACACAATCGCTGATCTGGTGGCAGATCTGCGGGCTCCTACCCCATCTGCTGCTGTGGAAATGGTTGTACCATGCCGGTCTGAACTGGAAGAGAGGTTAAGCCAGCTGATGAACAGATTGTTCAGAGCGACCCAATCGAAGCTGCAGGCGGAAAAGGAATTTATCTACTTGTATTCTGCCAGAAATTTAAAGGGCCTGTTGGGCCGCACATTATTACTGCAGAAGCAGGAGGTTAGCGGTTACAGCCTAAGGCTGCTGCAAATGCCACAGCTGATCTTAGACCGGTACTCCGGGGAGATCAAAGCCATTTACGGAAAACTTGATGCTTTAAGCCCTTTTCATGTGCTAAAAAGGGGCTACAGTATGTGCCTTGATGCTCAATCGGGAAAACTGATCCAAGACAGCAGTATGGTGAAAAAAGGGGATCAAGTGACCGTTGTTCTCCGCAAAGGCAGCATAGACTGCACAGTTGATAAAGTGAAGGGGGAGAGTCAATGGAGCAGCAGAAATGTGCGGATTTGACCTTTGAAGAAGCGCTTGCCAGGCTGACTGAAGTGGTTGGTGAGCTGGAAAAGGGTGAACTGACCCTTGATCAATCCCTCAGTTATTTTGAGCAGGGGATCGGTTTGCTGCGCATCCTTGTGCAGAAGCTTAATGCCTTTGAAGAGCGGGTGGATGTGCTGATGGAGGATTTCTATCAAGAGGCACCCTCCTGGATGGATAGCAGAGAGTCCGGAGGAAAGACTAAATGAAATGGGAAGATGAACTAAGCCGTTTAGCAGAGATGATCAATGGCGCTTTGGAAGACTATCTGCCAGCTCCCTCTGCTTATCCCCCATCAATTCATGAGGCTATGCGCTACAGCCTTTTCGCCGGGGGGAAGCGTTTGCGTGGGGCTTTTACTATAGCTGTAGCGGGAATCTTTGGAGTTGAGGAAAAGCGGGCCCTGCCAGCTGCTGGTGCACTGGAAATGATTCATACCTATTCATTGATCCATGATGATCTACCAGCCATGGATGATGATGACTACCGGCGAGGCAAACCCACCTGCCATAAGGTTTTTGGGGAGGCTATAGCTATCCTTGCCGGTGATGCTCTGCTGACCAGGGCTTTTGAAATCCTCTGTCTTCTCCGGGAAGAAGGATTTGCAGAAAGTGCAGTGCTGCAAGTTATACGGGAATTCGCAATAGCAGCTGGTTCCCTGGGGATGATCGGCGGTCAGGTGGTTGATCTGGAGTCAGAAGGGGTTGCTGTAAGTAAGGAAACTCTGGAATACATCCACAGTCATAAAACCGGGGCGCTCTTTTTGGCAGCTGTGAGGAGTGGGGCACTGCTTGCTGCTGCTCCTGAAGATAAGCTGCAGGCTCTGACAGAGTATGCCAGCGCCTTTGGCCTATCCTATCAGATCATAGATGACCTGTTGGATATCACAGGTGATGAAAAGCTGCTGGGCAAAAAAACAGGACGGGATCTGGCCAAAAAAAAGGCCACCTATCCAGCCCTCCTGGGCACTGAACAGGCAAAAAAACTTGCAGCTGAACAGGTAAAAATATGCCAGCAGAGCCTTGCTCCCTTTGGGCCTGAAGCAGATTTTCTAAGGGATGCGGCTTTATATCTCCTTTCCCGAAAATCCTAAACCAACTATTGTTTTCCTTTTCTCCCCAAATATTTGTTGTGCCATAGTGTAAAGTTTTTATAGGAGAAAACAAGAAGAAAAAGACAAGAGATCATCACTTTTGGTAAAATTGAATGCACCAAAACAAACCAACCAAAAGGAGAGGATCTCTTGTGAACAACATTGTACTACAAAAATGTGA
>JAAYWP010000069.1 GCA_012516535.1 Syntrophomonadaceae bacterium
TTCAAGTATTTCCGGGAGGAGATCTGGAGTCCTCGCTTCTTCAACAGATACCACTGGGAGCAATGGTTGGGCAAAGATAAGGAAACCCCGATGGATAAAGCGGTTAAAGAGGTTAAGAGGATTTTGGCGGAACACCAGGCTGCAGCGTTGCCTGAAGGTGCAGCAGAGGAAATGCAGAGAATTATCAGGCAACGGGAAGAAGAAATTCGGTCTTAGGGGGCGTGTTAGATGGAATATGCAAGCAAACACGGAGATGGTATAGCGTTTAGAACATTAACCTTGCAACAGTTGAAGGATATTCACAGCGCCAGTTGCCGCATTTTAGATGAAGTAGGAGTAATTGTACACCATGATGAAGCAGCGGATTTACTAAAGAGGGGGGGCGCCTACATAGACAGCAATGGTCGAACCCATGTCCCAGAAGCAATGATAAAACAGGCGCTCCACTCCGCCCCCTCAAGAATTACTTTATATAACAGGCTGGGTGAACCGGCGATCTGGATGGAAAAATCCAATGTTCATTTTGGGGCAGGGTCCGATACGCTGGTTTACCTAGACCCTTTTACAGGTGAACGCAGGGATTGGACAACTGAGGAGGTGGCGAATGCCATCAGGGTTGTAGATGCACTTCCTCAGCTGGATTTTGTGATGTCCATGGGGCTGTTGTCAGATGTGGATAAAAGGATGATCAACCGCATCCAGTATGCCTTGATGCTCAAAAACAGTGTGAAACCTCAGGTGGTCATTGCTGAGGATGCCCCAACTGTAGCTGATATCACCGAAATGGCAGCAGCAGCAGTGGGGGGACGGGAAAAGCTAAAAAATATGCCGCACTTTGTCCTTTATTGTGAGCCCACATCCCCTTTGCAGTTGCCATTTGAGTCAGTAGACAAACTGCTTTATGCCGCAGAGAACAAAATTCCAGTCAACTTTGCCTGTGGTGCAGTGGAGGGTGCTTCCACTCCGGTTACTGTGGCAGGGGCTGTAGCTCAGGCCAATGCAGAGGCACTCTGCGGGCTAGTGCTCCATCAACTGAAGAACCCGGGAGCTCCTTTCCTTTATGGGTTTGGAGGTTCTCCTCTGGATATGCGCACTATGGTAGCCTGTTACGCGGTGCCTGAGGTTCTGCTCTTACAGGGTTGTGTATGTGACCTCAGCCGTTTCTATTCCCTACCCAGTTGGGGTTATGCAGGCTGCAGCAGTTCCAAAGATTTTGATGAACAGGCGATTGCAGAAGCAACTATGTTTACAGTTATGGGCGCACTGCAGGGCTGCAACCTGATGCATGATGTTTTTTACATTGAGTCCGGACGGACCGGTTCTTTAGAACTCCTGGTTTTGATGGATGAGGTCATTTCCAGGGCAAGGCATATTTTGAAGGGTGTGAACACAACCCCCGAGTATCTGGCTGTAGATGCTGTGAAACGAGTGGGGCCCGGCGGTAACTACCTGGGTGACGCCCATACAGCGAAGCATTTCCGGGAGAAATGGCAGCCCACCTTGTCCGATTTCAGCACTTATAGTTCCTGGGAAGCTGCCGGAGCTAAGTCCATGAGGGAACGGATTAGGGAAAGATTGCGCTCCATTATGCAAGAGCACAAGCCGGTACCACTGGCACCGGAAGTGGAAGAGAAAATAGACGCAGTAATAAAACAGGCAAAGGACCGGCTGGGTATTTAGTCAGTATGAACAATAAATTATTACACTTAATCGTAAAAGTGGAGGGATTATTATGGCAAGTATTAAGGATTTAACAGAGTTTGTTATTCAAGCTGACATCGAAAAGGTGAAAGAAACCACAGCTGCACTGCTGGCAGCAGGTGAAGACCCCCTGAAGATAATCAATGAGGGTTTGATCCCAGGCATCAATGAGGTAGGGGAGCGATTCAAAGAGGGCAATCTGTTTGTACCCGAAATGATGATGTCTGCCCAGGCTATGAAGGCCGGTGTGGATCTGGCTAAAGAAAAGATCGAGGGGGCCGATATTCCCAATGCTGGTACTATTGTTATCGGCACAGTAGCAGGTGACCTGCATGATATCGGCAAGAACCTGGTCAGCATGATGCTGGACAGCAGCGGATTTAATGTGGTGGATCTGGGAGTAGATGTACCGGCAGATAAATTTATTGCTGCTGTCAAAGAGCATAAGCCTAGTATCGTTGGCCTGTCTGCCTTGTTGACCACAACCATGCCTGCTATGAAAGAGGTTATTGACGCCCTGAAAGAGAGCAATCTGCGTGATCAAGTAAAGGTTGTAATCGGAGGAGCACCGGTCAGCCAGGCTTATGCTGATGAAATCGGTGCTGATGGTTATGCCCCAGATGCTGCATTAGCAGTTGAGCTTTGCAAAAAGATTGCCTAGCTAGTTGGTAGCTGTGAGTCAGGGGGACGGTGACTTTGACTCACTGAAATGGTGGGATAGCTGGGCGATGCCCGGCGCAAACCGAGGCCGGGCCGCTTGGTGGTTGGTGATTAGTAGTTAGTGGTTAGTCGTTGGAAATAGCTGAAGAGGTAGGAGACGAAGAAATAGCTTGTTAATAATCTGGGTAAACGGTGGCTGTCAAAATAGAAGTCAGATGCCGGATGTCAGAAGTCGGAGTAAGTGACTCACGATTAAATAAGGCAATAAACAAACTTGGTATCGTAGCATGGCACTGTAGTTTAGTCACAGCAATGTCAACAGTAGATTGATAAAGCAATAGAGCAAGTCTGCCACTATAGTATAGTCACAGCAATTTCAGCATTAAACCGATAAGGCAATAAACAAACTTGGTATCGTAGCATGGCACTGTAGTATAGACACAGCAATGTCAACAGTAGTTCGATAAAGCAATAAAAAAGCTTTGGCAAGTTGGCAGTTGGTAGTTAGTGATCAGTCGTTGGAAAATAGGGCGGACAAATAAAGCAATAAAGCAAGCCTGTCACCGTTTACCCGTTTTACTCATCACTTAAAGGAGGCCGGGCTGGTGCCTGGGAATAATAGGATAGTCCTCGGTGTAATTGGTTCAGATGTTCATGCCGTTGGTAACAAAATCTTGGAGATGGCTTTTGAAGAGGCAGGCTTTAAGGTTATTAACCTAGGGGTTATGGTTTCTCAGGAGGAGTTTATCAATGCTGCAATTGAAAGCGATGCAGCAGCGATTTTGGTATCTTCTCTTTACGGCCATGGTGAAATGGATTGCCGGGGTTTGCGGGAGAAATGTCAGGAGGCAGGTATCGGGGATATCCTCCTCTATGTGGGCGGCAACCTGGTTGTAGGCAAAAGAACCTTCAATGAGGTTGAAGAGCTATTTAAGAAAATGGGTTTTGATCGTGTATACCCTCCAGGTGTTCTCCCGGAGGTGGCTATTCAAGATTTGAAAAAGGATCTGGGCCTATGAAAGCACTGCTGATCGATTTTGGCAGCACCTATACTAAAGTCAGCCTTGTTAACCTGGTTCCTCCTGCCCTGATCGGTACATCACGGGCACCCACCACAACTGAAACAGGTTTGCTTGACGGTTTAAATAAAGCTCTAGAGGCATTTACCCCTGAGCAGTTGGATGGTATTGCAGTGAAAAAAGCTTGCAGTTCAGCTGCGGGTGGCTTGAAGATTGTAGCTATTGGCTTGGTACCGGAACTTACTGTAAAGGCCGCCCGGGAGGCTGCACTGGGAGCAGGAGCAAGGGTGATGGCAACCTATGCTTACACCCTTTCAGATGAGGAATTGGATGAAATAAAAGAGCTTGAACCTGATCTGCTGCTCTTATCGGGAGGTACAGACGGAGGGGACCGTAAAAACATACTAGAAAATGCTGCTCGTATCGCAGAATCAGGCTTATCTGTCCCAGTTGTTGTGGCCGGAAATAAGTCTGCGGCCTCTGATGTGAAAAAGATTTTAGAAAAAAGGATCCCTCATGTGGTGGTTACCAAGAATGTGATGCCAGAGATCAATGTCCTCCAGGTGGAACCGGCTCGCCAGGCGATCAGAGAGCTTTATTTGCAGGAGATAACGAAAGCAAAGGGCCTTGATGTTATCCAGCAAGAGGTTGGCCTGGCCATGCCCACCCCTCTGGCAGTAATGAAGGCCGGAGAGTTGCTCAACAAGACCAGCGGTAAAGAGGTTGTTATCGTAGATGTGGGTGGTGCTACCACTGATGTTCATTCCTTCTGTGATGGAAAACCCAGAAGGAGTGGAATTGTCCTCAAGGGACTCCCTGAGCCTTTTGCCAAACGCACGGTTGAGGGTGACCTGGGGATGCGGGTCAGTCTACAGACACTGCTGGAAGTGATTGAGGAAAATGAAGATATACATGCTCTGAGAGAATACGCCAATAAAATAAAGAGGGAACGCAGTCTGATTGCTGCAAATGAAAGAGAAAAGTATTTTGACAGGATTTTTGCCACTGCTTGTATCAGAGAGGCATTGCTGCGCCACTCCGGTCAATTAAATGAGGTTTTTACCCCTGAGGGAAGGTTATGGATCCAGCAGGGTAAAGACCTGACAGAGATAGATATTCTGATCGGAACAGGTGGTGCCCTTGTTTTTGCCGATGATGCAGGCAGTTTATTAAGGGCAGGGTTGAGGCTGGAACACCCCCTACACCTTACCCCCCGCCAGCCTCAACTCATGCTAGATCATAAATATATTTTATATGCGATAGGATTGTTGGCTGAAGATTATCCGGAGACCGCAGAGGCACTTATAAAGGATACTCTGAAATCATTGGGGAGGATATGAATGTTAAAGCTGGAGAACCGTAGGTGGGAGATGTCATATTTTGAACAGGAGCGCGAGGCTGTGCTAAACTCTTGGCCCACCGGAGCAGAGGTTGACCTTGCTGATGCCTTCGAGTTTCATAGATCTTTGCCGGAAAGCAAGATAGCATACTGCAAGCTGAAGGCTGGCCTTAATGATGGAACGATATACCTGCAGCCCAGGGCAGGTGTGGCATTGCTCTCCGAGCATATCAATCTTTTGTCTCGACTGGAAACTGAAGGTGAAGCTGACTTTTTACCAACAACTATAGATTCATATACACGACAGAACCGCTACACGGAGGCGGCTAGAGGAATTGAGGAGTCAAAAGCAGCAGGGAGATCTCTATTAAATGGTCTTCCTGCAGTCAATTATGGGGTGGATAACTGCCGCAAGATCATCAATACTTTAAATAACCCTGTTCAGGTGAGACACGGAACCCCTGATGCCCGCTTGCTGGCTGAGATTACCCTTGCTGCGGGATTTACAGACTTTGAAGGTGGAGGGATCTCTTATAATATACCTTATGCCAAAGATGTGCCCCTTGAGCGATCCCTTGCCCACTGGCAGTATGTGGACAGGCTCTGTGGTGCTTATGCAGAACAGGGTTTGATCATCAACAGGGAGATGTTTGGACCTTTAACAGGTACACTGGTACCCCCCTGTATTTCCCATGCCATAGGCATTATTGAGGCGCTGCTTGCTGCAGAGCAGGGAGTGAAGAGCATTGCCATTGGGTATGGCCAGGGGGGTAATCTGTATCAGGATACAGCTGCTCTGCGCACCCTGGCCCGCTTAGGCCGGGAATATCTGGACCGCTTTGGTTTTCAGGATGTGCAGCTGACAACAGTTTTCCATCAGTGGATGGGAGGTTTCCCACAGAATGAATCACGGGCACTGGGTGTTATTGCCTGGGGTGCTGCCACTGCAGCCCTGGCCGGTGTCAATAAGGTAATTGTGAAAACACCCCATGAAGCCCTTGGTGTGCCTACCGCTGAAGCCAATATTGCAGGGCTTCTCTGCACACGTCAGGTTATCCGGATGCTCAATGAACAGAAGATCGCAGTTACCTCTTACCTAAAAGAAGAGGAAGATGTCATCATACGAGAGGTAAATGAGATTCTCAGCAGGGTTTTCGAGTTGGGAGAGGGAGACCTGGCTGTAGGGGTTGTACGCTCCTTTGAAGCAGGTGTGCTGGATGTACCCTTTGCTCCCTCCCGCCATACACAGGGGAAGATTATGCCTGTGCGTGATAAGGATGGTGCCATCAGGTTTCTCAATACAGGTAATCTACCATTTTCCAAAGAGGTTAAGGAATTTCACCGCTTAAAGATCGAAGAACGGGGACGTTTGGAAAGAAGGCAAGCGGGATTCCATATGGTGATCGATGATATTTATGCCATCAGTAAAGGCAGATTAGTTGGGAAACCGAGGTGAAGGAGATGCTGATTGAGAGGGTACTGGCTTCACCTGGTTTGACAGGATTCTTTTTTGATGATCAATTGGCTATCAAAAGGGGCGCTAAAGAGAATGGGGCATCCTATGACGGTGATCCCATGACCCCGGGCTTTACCCGGGTGCGTCAGCGTGGTGAATCTTTGAGTGTCATGCTGCTGCTCTCAGACGGGCAGATGGCTTTTGGAGACTGTGCTGCTGTCCAATATTCCGGAGCGGGCGGACGGGATCCCCTCTTCCTGGCAGAGGATTTTGTTCCTGTTGTTGAAGGTTATATAGCCAAAAGGCTGGAGGGAAGGGAGATAACCTCCTTTCGGCAGATGGCTGAGGAATTTGATTCTCTGACAGGGCCTGACGGCAGGCGGCTCCATACAGCTCTCCGCTACGGTATTACCCAGGCACTGCTTCATGCGGTTTCCTTGAAAGAGAAAAGGCTGATGTGTGAGGTGCTTGCCGAGGAATACAATACCAAACTATCTCTAGAACCGATTCCGGTTTTTGCCCAAACCGGTGATGAGCGTTTTACCAACGCAGATAAGGCTATTATTAAAAGAGCCGGGGTTCTACCCCATGGCTTGGTTAATAATGTGGAGACCAAGTTGGGCAGAAAAGGGGAGAAACTCTATGAATATGTTTCCTGGCTGCGGAGAAGGGTTGAGCAGCTAGGTGGTGATGATTACAGACCGGTTTTACATATAGATGTTTACGGCACTCTGGGCATGGCCTTTGATGACAACTTGGAGGCGATTGCTGATTATCTTGCCTATCTGGAAACCGCAGCAGAACCCCTGCAACTGCGTATTGAAGGGCCTGTTGATATGGGTTCCAAAGAGCGGCAGATGGAGGCCTTATATAAGCTGAAGCTCCTGTTGGTTGTCAAGGGTGCCCGTGTACAGATTGTTGCTGATGAGTGGTGCAATACCCTGGAGGATGTGCGTGATTTTGTGGAGGCAGATGCCGGCCACATGATCCAGGTAAAAACCCCGGATCTGGGAGGCATCAACAACACTTTGGAAGCTATTATCTATGCCAAGGAGCGGGGAATGGGCGCCTATCTAGGGGGCACCTGTAATGAAACAGACCAATCCGCCAGGGTCTGTGTCCATGTTGCTCTGGCTTCCCGCCCCGATCAGATGCTGGCCAAACCCGGGATGGGTGTTGATGAGGGAATGATGATCGTGGTTAATGAAATGAATCGGGCTCTGCGCATCTTGCGGCATCGGGCAGACAGGTTGATAAGAATCTGAAAGGATCTGGTGGTATTGATGAAACCATTAACTCTGCTCTCACCTACTGCTATACTGGGATACGGCTTCCCTGACAGTTCCTTTGAGCGAGGCCTTTCCTTTGGGCCAGATGTTATAGCTGTGGATGCAGGTTCTACTGATCCCGGCCCCTATTACCTGGGATCTGGCAAATCCTTTGTGGCTCGGGGCTCTGTTAAAAGGGACCTGACCTATCTCCTGCGGGCAGCCCGCTCGCTGCGTGTGCCTCTGCTAATCGGGACAGCGGGGGGCTCAGGTGCCAAGCCCCATTTAGAGTGGTGCCGGGAGATCATTGAGGAGGTTGCCTATGAAGAAGGGCTGTCATTTAAAATGGCAGTTATACCAGCTGATGTTCCCAAGCCTTATTTAAAAGAGGCCTTGTGGGATGAGCGGGTGACTCCTTTGGGGCCGGTTCCTGCCCTGACCGAAGCAGATATATCTGACAGCACCTATTTGGTGGCCCAGATGGGATTGGAGCCATTGATCAATGCTTTGGATAATGGGGCTGATGTTATTCTGGCAGGACGCAGCTATGACCCGGCTGTTTTTGCTGCCTATGCAGTATGGAAGGGCTATCCCACCGGACTAGCTCTGCACCTAGGCAAGATTTTGGAATGCGCTGCTATCGCTGCACTCCCTGGGAGTGGCAGTGACTGTATGGTTGGTTTTCTGGAGCATGACCAATTTATGGTGGAACCTGCCAATGCCAGCAGGCGGGCAACAGTTGCATCTGTTGCTGCCCATACCCTTTATGAAAAAAGCAATCCCTACCTGCTGCCGGGGCCAGGTGGCAGCTTAGACCTTTATCAGTGCCAGTTTGAACAGGTTACAGAGCGGCGGGTGGCTGTGCGGAACAGCCTTTTTCGCCCAGAGGATAGCTATACTTTGAAAGTTGAGGGTGCTAAAATGGTCGGCTACCGGGTGATTACCATTGCCGGAGCCCGGGACCCCCGCTTTATCGAACACCTTGATGAGATAATTGAGGGGGTTAAGGAGCGCACCCGGGAGAACTTCAACTGGGAGAGCGGAAAGTATAAATTGATGTTTCATGTCTATGGGAAAAATGGGGTAATGGGTGATTTGGAGCCAGATCCCAGGGCAGGACATGAAGTTGGCATAGTTATAGAAGCAGTGGCTGAAACACAGGAACTGGCTGAGGTGGTTCTTGGGTTTGCCCGTTCAACAATGCTTCATTACGGTTTTCCAGGCAGGCTTTCCACTGCCGGGAATCTCGCTTTTCCCTATTCTCCATCTGATTTTAAGGTGGGAGAGGTATATGTTTATTCTGTTCACCATTTGATAACTGTAAAAGATCCTAATGAACTCTTCCCTATCACTTTTGAGGAGGTGCGCTCATGAAGTCTCTAGTGGATTTAGCACAGGTAATCAGGACAAAAAATGCGGGCCCCTTTGAACTGACTATCGATATTATATTTAAGGATAGGGAGACCTATGAGCGGATCAAAAAAAATAACAGCTTAAATGCCAGTGTCATTGCAAAGCTTTATGGTGTGCCTGAGGAGGATATTCTTTCAGCTATTTATTTTGACCCTGCCTGCGCATTTAAGGCAACAATGAAAAGACAGATTCCATGTGGTGCATTTGGAGAAAGGGACATCTATGGTGCACAGCAGCATGCGCCACTGCTGGGTCTGTTAGTGGAATGGGGAGATTGTGATGCTGCAGATCCATGAGTATTTGATGCATGCTGTCTACTTCGCTCCGCGGGGGAGGAGAAGAATCCATGAACTGGGAGCGGACCTTACCCACCGCTATTTGTCGGCGGAAGACCTGCTCATCGGTGTGATCGGTGATGCCGGGGCAGGAAAATCCTTGCTGATCCAGGGAATGTTCCCTGGTCTGGAACTTTCCAATGATGATGAGCGCATCAACACACGCCCACTTCCTCTGCTGCATCATGCTGAAACAGGTAGTTTTGAGCATCATACCTATCATGTGGATATGTGTTTTGAGCTTGCTTTTACCCAACCGGCAGTCTTGGCTGATGCGGTACATAAGGCTATGAAGGACGGCTGCCGGATTGTGGTGGAGCATTTCGAACTCCTTTATCCGGTATTGAAGCGGAATGCGGATGTGCTGGTGGGGATCGGTGAAGAGGTGATCATTGCCCGCCCCTCCTTTTTTGGGCCTCTGCCCGAAGAAATTAAGTCTATTGTTTACAAATCACTTTACCACCGCAAAATGGCCCACTCAGCAGAGGATATTACCCAGATGGTGCTGCAGAGGATGGGGGTTCCTAAGGCGGATGGCCATGATGATGTACGGCAAGGTTTTATTCTCTGTTACTTAGAGCAGCCCAAAGTAGATCTTGCTTTAGTGGAAGAACTGGTCAAGGAGATCATCGACAAAGATTACCCCATTATTCCAGAGGGGATAAATACAATAAGCATCGGGGATATGAAGATGAAATGCACCGGCCCCCGCATCCATGTCCGCAGCACAGGAGAGATAAAAAACTTCAGCCTTTATAAAGATTATCTTTATGACCAACTGCAGGATATGTACAAGATTGTCGGTATGGTGGGAGAAAGGCCGAAGAGTTTCTTCGCCAACATCTGACCGATCAGGGGGATAGGTTGACCTGATCGGCCCGCCCGGTATTATTTCCAGCCCCTTACCATTGCACTAATATACTACAGCTTATACACTAAGCATAGGGGCATTGGTATTCCTTCAGCACTTTTCTTGATATTGTTTTGTATCAGTACTTTTTCATAAGGAGGGCAGGGTATGAAAAAAGAGTTTAAGTATGTGGGCAGGACTTTCCCCCCTGATCATGGTGTGCGCAAGGTAACAGGTGATCTTGATTACTGCTGTGATGTGAAAATGCCTAATATGCTGTATGCCAAACTTTTATTAAGTCCCATTCCCCATGGCATTGTGAAGCAGATCAATACCAGCAGGGCTGAAAAAGTTCCGGGAGTTATCAAGATATTCTCTCATTTTAATTCTCCAAATAAAATGTTCAGCACTTATAGGATTATCCCAGGCCAGCAGATGTGTTTTGAAGATGAGACCCTTTTTGCTGAAAGGGTGAAATATGTGGGGGACCGGGTGGCAGCAGTGGTAGCCACCAGTCTTGCTGCAGCCAGAGAAGCGGTTTCTCTGATCGATATAGAGTATGAAGAACTTCCTGCCTTATTGACACCGGAAGAGGCATTGAACAACAGAGAAGTGAAGATCCAGCCTAGAGGGAATGTGGTTCATGAGTATGTTGTCGATGTAGGAGATGTTCCTCCTACAACTGAAGACTGCATAACCATGGAAAGTGAAACCCAGACCCAGAGGATCCACCATGCCGCTATTGAGCCCCATGGCTGTATCGCTTACTATGACACCGCAGGGAAACTTACGATTTGGACCCCAACCCAGAGTGTTTATGGTGTGAGGACTGTGGTGGCAGAGCTTTTTGATATGAATTACAGCGATGTGCGAGTGATTAAACTTCCTATTGGGGGTTCTTTCGGCGGTAAACAGGAGTTTTTATTTGAACCTGTGACCTCTTTTATGGCAATGGAAACTAAGAGGCCGGTTAAACTGATACTGGATCGGGAAGAGTGTATTATTCATACCAGGGTCAGGCCACCAGTGAAGACCAGGATTAAAACCACAGTGACCAAAAGCGGCAAACTGCTGGAGTTGATTGCCGACAGCACCCTTGATTCTGGAGCATATGCCGGCGCTTCACCGGATTATGTTGCCACCTTATCGCAAAAGGTATGTAAACTTTACAGAATTCCTCACTACAGGCACAGCGGCCGTGCTGTTTATACCAATACAGTCAGATCCGGTGGCTCTAGAGGGTGGGGGGCTCCGGAGATCATCACAGCTGTGGAAATTCACATGGATCAACTGGCCAAAAAGCTAGGGATGGATCCGGTTGAATTCAGGTTGCAAAACTTGGTTCATCCCTATGATATGGATCCAGTGGTCCAGCTTTCATTAGGGGATGCCCGGGTAATCGAATGCCTGCAAAAAGGGGCCGAGGCTTTTCGCTGGAA
>JAAYWP010000070.1 GCA_012516535.1 Syntrophomonadaceae bacterium
CAACCTTAATGCCCTGATAAACATTGATCACCATAGGCATCATTGCATAAAGCACCAAAGCCAGCAGGGATGAGGGCCTCCCCAGGCCTAAAAAAGGAATTGTAACAAAAACCGAGAACAAGGCAAGGCTCGGTATACAGAAGATGGTATTGGCGATCCCTAAAACAATACTCGCCACTCTCTCATTCCTTGAAATCAAGATCCCTAGAGGAATCCATAACACCAGTGATATAGCCACTGCGCTGAAAATCAAAGAAAAGTGGGTGCTGGCATAATCCAATATTATAGAAATGTTGTCCACCATATATTTCAGTAAATTGCTCAAAATTTCACCACCTCAGGTTTTTTACAGAATCTCCTCCACTGGATCAAAATTCTTTTATCTTGATTAAAATCCATAGTGGAGATAGTTGATAACCAGTTGGTTCCGTCTGGCTACACCTCCCATCATCTCCATGTCTGAGATAGAAACTGCCATAAAACCTGACAGTTAGCATGAGTTTCATTATTAACACTGATTAAGGATTGATAATTGGAACAGATAGTGATCAATAAATTGTGCGGATAGCTGTTTTGTATAAGGCTGCGACATAAGGCTGCGATCTGTTTAGTGGGTACAAGAAAGGTAGGTGGTTCGACTATTATCTTTTCATTCAGCTTTTAGTTATTCGACTTGATTCGACAGAACTCCTCTAAACTTTTTACAAAATTAGAAGATGAATAATTGTTTCATTTTATATTTAGGTATTTATCTGCCTGGAATGCCTGCGGTGTCTCACCCAGGCTCGCTTGGCTACACCACCACCCGGGGAATTAAGAACACATATAGAAAAGAGGTGGTTGTATATTATCGATCAATCAAGGAGAAAGCCTTTTTTCAGTGGATCACGCCGGTCAATGATCAATTGATTGAACCCTGTGATAAAAACCTCACCTTTAATAACCGGAACAACTGCCGTAAAATCACCTACTTTCACTTCTTTGATCAGCTTTCCGTAGAAAAGTGTTTTTGCCGGGCTTTGATGCACGAAGGTCTCGTTCAGTTCCAGTTCACCTCTGGTATAGTGCCAGGCCATGCGAGCACACGTGCCGGTCCCGCAGGGGGAACGATCAACCTGACTGTCCCCGAAAACAACTAAACATTTGTAAGGCTCGCCAGGTCTATCCGGCTGCTGACAAAACATGAGATCATTAAGAAAGGTAATCTGGGGATCGAGAGGGTGCTGCACCTTGATCTGCTCTCTAGCCACCTGCAATATTTTTGTCCCCAGCCGCGCCAGCCGGTGAACTGAAACAGCATCTATACTCTTGGCAACATCTTCTATATCAACAAATACAAAGAAGTTTCCTCCCCAAGTGATATCAACTGTAATCTGTCCGATTTCCGGAACCTCTAAAGGAATATCCTGTCGATACAGGAAAGAAGGGACATTTTCCAGGGATACCGAAAGTACTTCTCCATCCTTTACTTCCACATAGGTTTTCACTAGACCGGCAGGGGTGTCCTGCACCACTGTTGTCACTGGCTCAACAGCTGGAACACGGCCGGTTTCCACCAGCACCTTTCCCACCGCAAGCGCCCCTGCCCCACACATAGGAGCATAGAAACCACAATCTATATAAAAAACCCCGACATCAGCCTCAGGGTGTGTTGGTTCCGTTAAAACAGCACCAACCATCTCACGATGTCCTCTGGGTTCCATCATGGTGCTGGTGCGGATCCAGTCAAAGTGTTGCTGCATATATAACATCTTGTCAAGCATGGTTCTGCCGCGTAAAAGCGGCAGGCCTCCTGAGAAAATCCTGGTGGGTTCACCTGCAGTATGAGAATCTATAACACTCAATACAAGTTCGTACTGCAATTTCATCCCTCCTAGTAGATGTGTTTCGGCCTGGGAACAAAATCATTCCCAGGCCGAATATAAGCCGCGTCATTTAGGACTCATTATAGGACTGTATATTTGTTTTTTGGGTTGCCAATGACACAATAATGAAGACAACAGCGGAGATAACTCCTGAATAAATCTCCACAGGTATGCCGCCAAGATTAAGTTTGGTAATCAACCCGATAATGGCCATACCTGCTCCTGCCAAGAGCCCTGCAATGGCACCCTGGCGAGTGGCCTTTTTCCATAGAATACCTCCAACCACAGGAACAAATACCCCACCGGTGTAGAGGAAATAGGAATAGTTAAGAGCATCAATAATGCTCGGCATCGCCAGAGCAAAGAAGATGCTGCCAACACCAAGGATCAGTGTCCACCAGCGGGAGAGAGAGAGAGCAGCTTTTTCTCATTCCCTTCTTCCTTGACTCCCAAGACTTCCATGTAAAAATCTTTGATAATATGAGAAGTCCCTGCGGTCAAAATGGAATCAGCTGTTGACATAATAGCAGATA
>JAAYWP010000161.1 GCA_012516535.1 Syntrophomonadaceae bacterium
CATAGTGTAAAGTTTTTATAGGAGAAAACAAGAAGAAAAAGACAAGAGATCATCACTTTTGGTAAAATTGAATGCACCAAAACAAACCAACCAAAAGGAGAGGATCTCTTGTGAACAACATTGTACTACAAAAATGTGAAGAATTCATTAGCGAAATATTAGACTTTTTTGATTCAGATTCAGTCAGGAAACTTGAAGAAATGGAAACAACGTTAAAGGAAATAACGGATCGTTTTATTTTATCTTTAATGACAGCTTATTTGGCTAGCTTGGATCAAGCAATAGTAAAAGATAAGGCAGGCCGCCGAAAAAAAGGAATAGTAATAGAGCAAAGAAATGTAAAACGTGAAATATACACAATATTTGGTTTACTGATTTTTTATAGGACATATTTTCGTGATAAACGTAACCAGGAATATGTATATCTTGTTGATCAAGCAGTAGGCTTAGAAAGCTATAAACGTGTATCGGGTACAGTGGCAGTAGAGTTGGTGGAACATGCCCAGGAATCATCATATGGAGAAAGCAGCAGACATGTAACTGGTGAAGCAATAAGTAGACAGACAGTAATGAACAGAGTTCACTCGCTGAAGAATTTAAAAATAGAACCAGCTGAGAAACGCAGCGTAAACGTACTGCACGTGGATGCTGATGAGGACCACGTGCCTTTGCAAAATGGTCATAACGCAGTAGTTCCCTTGATTTGCATATACGAAGGAGTGGAGTATAACGGAAAGCGAGGTCGCTGTATAAACCCACATTACATAAGCAGTTACGGCAAATCAACAGAAGAATTATGGTTAGAAGCAGCTGATTGGATTTATAGTTCTTATGAGATAGATGACATTGAAAGAATATATATTCACGGTGATGGCGGCTTATGGATAAAAGAGGGTTTAAATTGGCTGCCTAAAGCAAAGATGGTGTTAGATAAATATCATTTATGGAAATCAATACGGTCAGCTACAAGGAAGCAGCCAGAAGATGGTAAGGCATTATATTCGGCGGTGTTAAACGATGACAGGAAGGCATTTAACCGAATAGGAAAACAGCTTATTAAAAACGCTGCTAGTGACGCTGAAATCGAAAAAATAAAAGAATGTCAAAAGTACTTACGCAACAACTGGAAAGCAATAACAATATATCGGGAAGAAGCGTGTGGTGGAAGTTGTACTGAAGGGCATGTCAGTCATGTTTTATCGAGTCGTTTAAGCAGTCGCCCAATGGGATGGAGTAAAAAAGGTTTGAAACAAATGGCCGAATTACGCGCTTATTGCTACAGTGGTGGGCGTGTGAGACTTGAACACCTTCAAAATAATGAATCGAAATATAGTATCAGTAAAAAATTAGCTAAAGAAGCTGCTAATGCCTTTAATAGAACAACTGCTGAGAAGCGTGGAAATGTGACAATACTTAATAGGGGTAAAGTAATACCTATGTTTCGTTGCTTAAATGGCCTACGAAATGGAAATGGTGTTTTCTAAAATCCAAAAGTCTATGATGATCTCGAAAAATAATATCCTATAAAAAGTTGACACCGTC
>JAAYWP010000012.1 GCA_012516535.1 Syntrophomonadaceae bacterium
CTTATATTGATCCACTCTAATCACTCCTCTTACCCCCGTATCACTGTTTTCTATCAATTCAATGATACAGGGTATTTGATTGGAGTGGATCACTTTCGTTTGATCACTAGGGCTGTTTTTGGATCAGTTTCATTTTAGCGATTATACCCCCGTTAATTGGGGGTATTTTTTGCATAAATTTTATTTAACCATCACTACATGAATTGCTTTAATCAAAGCTGTGGCCGTATCCCCCTCCTTCAAACCAGCCTCTTTAAGGGATTCAGTAGTCATTACCGAAGTTATCTCATTATCACCTACCTGCATAGAAACTTGAGACATGATATCACCTGTTTTGATCTCTGTAATCCTCCCACTCAACTGATTGCGAACTCCAGCCTGCATAGTTCAACCTCCTCAGCTGATTAACAAAAATAATTATTATTTAGATTATTTACATTTTTCTGCTTAGTTATGCAATCTTTAAAACCCCTGCTACTGCAGCAGAGCAGTAGCAGGGGTTTCTTTTCAGGCATCCGCTTTTTATCTTATATTATGTGCTTTAGTCACTTTTTACGACTTCATTATTGTCTTTAATCTCTATATATGTTTTGTAATTTTCGCGCAATTGAGCTGCATCCATTTCACCGCAGACTATCACAACAAGACTATCATCTACCCTTATGCGGCAATTGCATTCTCTATCTCGATCCTTATCCCAATTCATCGAATTCCCTCCTTTCTTATGGATTCATCAGCCACAATATAAAATATGCAGAATGTTAAAATTTGTTAATATTGGTAACTATCATCTCGCTACCGATTTCTTATAATTTATTCATCCCGATCAATCGGAAAAGAACATATAAACCCCTGACACTGCAAGCAAAGCAGTATCAGGGGTTTACCACTGGGCATTCCGGGGAGGTGCTTCGCTAGATTGATCTATTCTGCAAGTATATAGTATTTACTCTGGTCATTATCTGTGCCCATTTCACAGCGTCATTCGTCTGCATTTTTTTTGCCTTTTATATCGATAAATGTTTTATAGCTTGTGCACAAATCATTGCTGTCCATATCACGACAGATTATGATAACAAGACTATCTTTCACTTCTACGCAACAATTACATTCTCGTCTCTTTTTACCCCAATCCATCTGATTCACTCCTTTCCTGTAAACTCATTAAGCTAGTAATATAAAATATGCTGATTGCCAAATTGTGTTAATAGAAGCAATTATTATCTTAAAATAAAAAACCCCTTGTCCCTTCTAGGGTCAAGAGGTTGCATCACAGTTGCATTCCGAATTTATGCTGCAAAGCTTTTGGGAAAAATAAAAAACCCCACAAATCCTTGTGGGGTCTTGTTTTATACTTGGAGCGGAAGAAGGGATTCGAACCCTCGACCCTCGCCTTGGCAAGGCGATGCTCTACCGCTGAGCTACTTCCGCTTGCTATATGGTGGCTCAGGGCGGAATCGAACCGCCGACACGCGGATTTTCAGTCCGCTGCTCTACCAACTGAGCTACCGAGCCTCTTTATTGGCGGAACTGACGGGATTCGAACCCGCGATCTCCGGCTTGACAGGCCGGTGTGTTAAACCAGCTACACCACAGTTCCGTAAAATTAATCTATCATAATAAAGATCGATATCTGGTGGGCGATGACAGGCTCGAACTGCCGACCTCCTGCTTGTAAGGCAGGCGCTCTTACCAGCTGAGCTAATCGCCCTATCGCCTCTCGCTCCATGATTATAACATCACTCTTCCTCTTCGTCAACATCGATTGAACAAATTCATATCTTTTTTTAAACTTCACTTCTGAGAAAAGGCCAAGAGCCCCTCCCTCACCAGTTTAGCCGCTAACAGCGAGGTAATACCACTCCGGTCATACACAGGAGCCAGTTCTACAAAATCACAACCTATCACATTAAACCCCTGCAGAAACTCAAAAGTTCGGAAGAGTTCCTGTGGCAGTATGCCACCGGGCTCCGGGGTTCCTGTTCCAGGTGCATAAGAGGGGTCCACTACATCGATATCAACAGTTACATACAAAGGACGCCCTTTAAGAGACGGCAAACTGGATTCCAGACCGGGTAAAACCTGAAAAGGATAAAAATTAGTAAAGGATTTCCCATATGCATATTCATCCTTTGTCCCGGATCTGATCCCATACTGGTAAACACTATCTGGACCGATCAGTTCACAGACTCTCCTGATCACTGTGGCATGGGAATAGATCTCACCTAGATATTCATCCCTTAGGTCTGCATGGGCATCAAAATGAAGCACAGCCAAATCCGGATAAAACTCAAAAATGGACTTGATCACAGGAAAGCTGATCAGGTGCTCCCCACCCAGAAAAACCGGTATCTTCTTATCCAGGACCAGTTGTTTTGTGATCTGTTCGATCCGATCAAAACATTCATTCAGGTTGCCAAAAGGCAATAAGAGATCCCCTTCATCATAAAAAGGGCAATCTGCCAGGTCTAAATTGAGATAGGGGCTGTATTCCTCCAGCCCCTCTGACGCGCTGCGAATAGCCTGAGGGCCTTCCCGAGAACCGGTGCGAAAACTGGATGTTAAATCCATAGGAATTCCCATCAATACTAGTTCTGCATCTTCATAAGAATCCTTAGCTGCCAGGTATGACCAGTTCCGCACACAGAGATCATCTCTTTTCACAGAGTTTGCCCCCCTGCAATATAAACTGCTGTACAAAGTTAGGCAGCTGAAAAGCAGCCTGGTGAACACCACTATTATAATAGCGAAGCTGTTCAGTTAAACCGCTCTCCCGGGGAGGGAGCATCGGGTCATAGCACTTGGAACCGATGGTAAAGCTCCAGATACCGCTGGGATAAGTGGGAACCGGAGCCAAATACATCCTGGTAATGGGGAAAATACTGCTTATCTCATGGTAGACCCTGCTTATGAGTTCCTGATTCACAAAAGGTGATTCGGTCTGGGCGGAAAAAAGGCCGTCGGACCGCAGGGCCTCCCTGATAGACCGGTAAAAATCTCCACTGAACAAACGCCCGGCCTGTCCAATGGGTTCCGGTGAATCCACAAGGATCACATCATACTCATCCCTTTTCTGCTGGAGATAAGCCACCCCATCTTCAAAACGGACCTCAAGGCGCGGATCATCGAAAGCGCAGGATACCTCAGGGAGAAACTCCTTGCTCACTTCAACAACCCGGCGGTCAATCTCTACCAGGGTTACCCTTTCTACCTGAGGATGGCGCAGCACTTCCCGGGCTGTACCCCCATCCCCACCACCGATCACCAGGATATTGCGGGGATCAGGGTGTGTATGTAAAGGCACATGAGCCAGCATCTCATGATATGTAAACTCATCACCGATGGTCAGCTGCACCATGCCATCCAGAATAAGCATACGCCCATACTGCTCTGTATCGATAACTGCTATTTCCTGAAAAGGTGTTAATTCACGATGCAATGTTTGTAACACTTTGCAGGTTATACCCAAAGCAGGTGTCTGCCTTTCAGTAAACCATAACTCCATATCTTTTCTGCTCCTTTATCTTTACTGCTTTCTCCACTCTTGCTTATCTGTACCAGAGTGGAATACCAGCAAAAACACAACCGCATTTTTCAACACGGTGTTCAACACTGACCGCTTTGATCTCTTTTAATTCTTTTCCCCGGTACTGAAAGGCCTCAATTACCATTTGTTTAACCTGACTCTCTGCTTCTAAAGCTGCGCAGCAGCCAGAATATTCCATAATAACCCCAAATTCATCGCTCTCCGGCCCTATCCCTACTGCAACAGCTGCAGCTATCAAAGTCCCTGGTTCTGAACTGTTGAATGCTGCATAAGCAATTGGCAGTAAAGAACCAGGAGGTATCTCCAGTTTTTCCACAAACTCTGCACCGGGAGGTAAGATACTGCTGACCCTGATTAAATTAACATTTCCCACTCCTGCTTTAAGCAGTGCTTTATCAAATGCGTTAAGCTCTGTTTTTCCCTCTGCTGCTGCATAAACAAGTGAATATAATTGCGGTGTCGGCATCATAACCGGTTTCCCCCCATTTCCTCGCTATTGTGTGAAAACTAGAGAGATTATAGCAGCAAATTATTGCTTGGTCAATTTTAAAGTTTTATTTTCTTTTCCTCTAAATGGGCAGTTATTACTCTTCATCTTCAACAACAAACTCCGCAGCTGACTTAAACCATTCAGACACAGCATCACTCAATATTTTTTGGATATCAGCCATCACCTGTCCGAAACGGAACTCTGCCATCAGGTAATTCTGTATCGTAGGGTTGGCACTGACCAGTTCAGCCAGCTGTGACATCCTGCGTTCTGTTAGTTCATCAATCTCCTTTCGGAATGCCTTGGCTTTTTCCATCTCCCACTGGCAACGCCGGAAATCCAAAAGCATTTCCTTGTTTTTTGGATCGGCCTCCAGTTTCTTTTTTGCCTCCAGCAGGCCCTTATATTCACTGGATTCTTTTAAAGCACGTGCCAGGTTATGGGCATGATCATAGAGATTCATATGATAACCCCCTTAATAATTTATATTATTGCTTTGATTCCCTGCAGAGAGAAGTACAAAGCAAGAATCATCATCAATACACCACACCCAGCAATGATCCCCTTATAGACAGCAGCTGTTAAAAATTTCTTTCCTGTGGCAGCAATAACAGCAATCAGAACATACCAGACATAATCAGCCAGTATATGCCCTGTGTAGAAAAAACCAAGCCCCAACCAGCCGTATTTTAGAGCCTCAGCAACATACATCACACCGATGGTCAGCCACCAAATGATCCAATAGGGATTGGCAGCACTGACAATAACCCCCGCGCCTACAGCACGTCCTATTGATCCCGGTGTTATCTGCCCAGCAGGCTTGTCCCCGCCATTTAGATCTAAACCAACCCTGTCCCGCAAGGCTCCCATCAGCATGTCCGACCCCATGATGAACAACACAAGGCCGCCTATGATGCCTACAACAGCTGTTATCCACTGTAGCTGTATTACTGTGCTCAACCCCAAAGCAAAGAGGCATAAAATAGCAATTTCAGCTACAGCATGGCCTGTCGTAATAAAAAATCCAGCGGGCCAGCCCTGTTCCAGGCTCTCTTTGATTGTAACCGCCAACATCGGACCGGGCATCAAAGCACCGGACATAGCTATAAAAATGCTGTACCAAAAATAAACACCAGCTGCACCCTTCCACTCCTCTCCTGCTTAATGAAGCATTACCCAAACAAAAACCCCATAAAACAAGCCGCCTGCCAAAAGTGTAAAAGAATTAAGCTTTTTCCTCAACAATAGTAATGTGTAAACAAGCCCTACAGATAGATAAGTTATGACAATTGGGGTTACTGATCCTGCTACAACCCGCCAATCTGTGAAAATAATCCCGATGCTCGGGAGGAGAACACCTTGAAAAACCATGGCCCCCGTTATATTACCCAGCGCTAAAGTGTCCTTCCCCTGAAGTAGCCAGATCACACTGTTGAACTTTTCCGGCAGCTCTGTGGCTACAGGAGCAATGAGTAAAGATAGGATGAAAGGAGAAAGCCCCAATAAATCTGAAATAACTTCCACATTATTGACAAAAAGATTAGCCCCCATAATCAATAAAACCAAACCTACAATTACCTGAAGAATAACGAACCGAAGGCGGGGATTGTGATTGGCTCTACTGAAATAGAGAGGACTCAAATCTGCACTGTGTTCAACCTCAGCCCCGAAGCGCAGTGTGAGCCATACATAAAGGCAGTACCACACGATCAAAAAAACAGCGATCAGGCAAACAACCAAATTATTTTCGATAAGAGCAGCTGATAAACCCAAACTGTAACCGATTAAAAAGAAAAAAAAGTCCCTTTTAATGACCCGCTCATCCACCCGCAGATGAGGAAAATCAAAACGTCTGCGGGCTTCCAGCACCACCACCATACCGCTGATAAAAAAGCCCAGTGTGCTCAGCATAAATGGCGCCCCAATGATGGCTCCGATTCCGATCTGATGCTGCTCCACACCACCGCCTGTAACAAAAGCGATCAAAGGGATCAAGGATTCAGGCATCGCCGTACCAACAGCAGCTAAAATACTCCCCACTGCACCTTCTGTCAGGTTTAATTTCACACCAATCCACTCAATCCCATTGGTGAAAATCTGCGCTGCCAGAAGTATGACAGCGAGGCTGATAACAAGCAGCAGTATGGACATTTAGGCACCACCTTTTTTCTTATAGCCAAAGAAAGGATCTTTGACGCTGTGTAAAAATTGCTACCCGGCGGTATCCTGTCCGATATAACATTTCTTTAGCAAAAGCCAAATCCCTTCCAACATCACTCTCTGTATGGGCATCAGAACTAAGAGTAACCGGGATATCCAGCTCATAACACCTGAGAAGCAGGTCCTGGGAGGGATAAATTTCAGCACAGGGTTTGCGCAGACCAGCGCTATTTACTTCCACAACCAGACCGGCTCTGCTGATCGCCTGCAGGACAGGTTCGATCAAAGGTGTAGGGTCTTTCTCCGGTCGATAACCGAAAACCTTGATTACATCCAAATGCCCGACAATATCAAACAGTCCACAACAGGCCATTTTCTTTACTACATCATAATACAGTTGGTATAATTCATCTATATCCCATTTCCTATACCCTGAGCGATATGCCGGGTGATCAAACATCCAGCCCTCAAGGTCATGAACGGACCCGATCAAAAAGTCAAAGGAAAAGCTATTAGCAACAAGTTTTATTTCCTGTTCCCTTCCTGGTCGATAGCTGATTTCTAAACCCAATTTAATCGTCAGGTCGGGAAACTTTTCTTTTAGTGAAGTGATTACACCCTCATCAATATATTCCAGATACTCATCGTGATCAGCAAAACCGATCTCTTTAATCCCTCGTTCCCGGGCAGCAAAAAGAAAAGGAGTCAATAATTCTTCCCTATATGGCTGTCCCTGATGGCCCAGGGCGTGTACATGATAATCTACATACATATTCTATTCACCCGAAACTATTAAATTACCTGATCATACCCCTTCATTAAAACATGAAAATGGATGGTTTTCAATACTTCTCCAGATCAGCAAAACTTGATGCTTGTTTATATGTAATAAAAATAATACAATAAGATAGCATACAGGGAGGGTGAGAAATGCCTAGAGTAATATCTTTCCGAGGAATCAGGTTTAATCCAGATAAAATTGATGATATGGCAGCAGTTGTCACACCACCATATGATGTTATCGACAGCGCTGCTCAAAAAAAATACTATGAGAAAAGCCCTTACAATGTCATCAGATTGGAGTTGGGCTACCAATATCCCGAAGATAATGAAAAGAACAACAGATACACCAGGGCAGCTCGTGATTACAGAGAGTGGTTGGAAAATGAGGTGCTTATCCGGGAAAGCAAACCAGCCTTTTATCTTTATGAGCAGGAGTTTTCCCTTGCTACCGTCAATTACAAAAGGACCGGCTTCTTTGCCAGGGTGCAGTTGGAGGAGTTTTCTAAGGGGGGAATACTTCCCCATGAAGAAACACTAGTTAACCCCAAAGCCGATCGTTATGCCCTGATGTCTGCTTGTGCAGCAAATTTCAGCCCCATTTTCGCTTTTTACGTAGATCCTGAACTGACACTAGACCAAGAATTTGATAAAGTAAAAGCTTCCCAACAACCGGAAGTTCACCTCATAGATGAAGATGGAGAGAAACACCGAATATGGGTAATGGATGATCCACAACTACAGCAAAAGGTTGATTCAGTATTCAAGCAAAAAGAGCTTTATATTGCTGATGGCCATCACCGTTATGAGACAGCCCTGGAATTTTTCCGCAAAAACCGTGAAAAATACAAGGCTGCCGGCTATATACTCATGTATCTAGTCAATGCCTGTGACCCAGGTCTTGTTATACTCCCTACTCACAGGATTGTTCACAGTCTGCCAAGTTTTGCTCTCTCTAACTTCCTCACAGAATTGGAAAAATTCTTTGTATTGGAAAAGATCAGCAGCACTACAAAACCAGACGCTGTTTTAAAAGAGCAGCAGGAGGCAGGAAAAATAGCCTTTGTGATGGGAACTAGGGAGAAAGCTTTATATTTACTGGTATTAAAAGACCCAGCAAAGATGTGTGAACTATCAGCTGGCAGATCAGCTGCCTGGTGCAGCCTTGATGCAGCGGTTCTGCAAACCCTAATTTTTCAGCAGTTGCTAGGTCTGACCCCAGAATCAATCGCCAAACAGGAAAATATAACATACACCAGGGATACAGAGGAAGCGATAGATGCCCTCAGCAAAGATGCACAGCTGGTATTTCTACTCAATCCTACTAAAATATCTCAGATTATGGCAGTTGCTGCATCAGGTGATAAGATGCCCCAAAAATCCACCTACTTTTACCCAAAACTGCTGACCGGGCTTGTCATCAACGATTTAAACTCTTAATGAATCTAAAAAAAAGAAACACAGCCAGGAATGGGTTCATAGCCTTAAGGCTGTGTTTTTTACTTCCTCAAGGAGAGTTTATCGATCAAAAACTCCGCCAACTGCTCTACAGATTCAGTTGAAAAGCAAGGCACCCTTTCCTGTAAATGATCATCGCTCACTACAGCTATCAGCTCATCACCTAGCTCAGGCCGCTCATCTATCCCCTTACGCACAACCTCCACTTTAGGGCCCTGTTCACTTTTGTAGCCTTCCACCAGTATGAGGTCAACACCCTCTACCATTTCATAAACCTCATTAAATGTTGGCTCTTGATCATACAAATGGTGCATGGTCAAGGACCTGGGCCCCACAATCACAACACGACCCGCCCCCGTCTGACAAAACTGCCAAGTATCACTGTTTTCAACATCCAGGTCATATCCATCAGGGGCATGTTTGACAGCTGCCACGCGAAAACCTTTTTCCTTAAATACTTTGATCAGTTTCTTTATAAGTGAGGTTTTCCCAGTATTAGCATAGCCAGCTATAAAAACATGTTTCGCTATTTTCTTTCCCCCCTAACAATTAATAATCGATAATTACACAGCAGATCTTACCTGACAGAAGCCAGTTTGACAAGTTTGAATAAAAATCTTCATTTCATTGCACAATAATAGAGACACTATACTAGATGGAGGCGTGAAAATGGGATCAGTAGTTTTAGGAGTTTTCGATAGCCGGGAGCAAGCAGAACGAGCTGCTCAGGAACTGCGCAACAAGGGTTTTCACAAAGAAATTTCCCTTGTGGCAAAAGGTGAAGGAGAAAAAATAGAAGAAACACGCATGGGAGGAGAAGAAGGAGATACAGCTATTGAAGGTGTCACAACAGGAGGTGCCCTAGGCGGTCTTGCCGGCCTTGCAGCTGGAGCAGGCGCTTTGGCAATTCCGGGGATAGGGCCCCTGGTTGCTATGGGACCAATAGCCGGACTCCTATCAGGAGCTGTCACAGGAGGATTGGCAGGTGGTCTTATTGACTGGGGAGTTCCCGAAGAAGAAGGCAAACAAATTGAAGAGGATATAAAACAGGGGAAAACACTCCTCACAGTTCAGGGAAGCGAACCCCGCTTAAATGAAGCCAGTGAGATCCTGCGTAGATACGGCGCTCATGATGTAAATATCTATCATAAATGATAGAAACTTTGAATCTAAAAAAAAGATTTTAGGGAGGCGGTTATCTGCCTCCCTGAATTATATATCTCACTTAAAAAAGCAGTTGCTCCCAGCACTTGCATTTGCTGCCAGGGGCATATCATTCAACTGTTTTCTACATAATAAGGGTGAGGTGAAAAATATGACCCTATGCCCTGTCTGCAATGGCCTAACAAATCTGGTGAAAGATTGCCCTGCCTGTGGAAATTCTATGGAAGACTGCGGGAGGATAAGCACCTTAACTGACCCCTATGGGCCCTATGAGGAAACAGCAGAATTGGAAGCAAATAGCACGGTAACCGGTGACAGTTATTGTGTTCACTTTTTGCATTGTCCCAACTGTGATGAGAATACAAGCTATATAGTGCACAGTGATGAAATCTAACTGACACCCAGCAACTCTGAAATGGTTACAAAATCCCAACCATCCTGCCGCAGTTCATCGATCAGTGCAGGCAAAGCCTCCAGTGTCTGCGGTTTTCCTTCATGGAGAACAATGATCGCTCCCGGGGTTAACTGTTTCTTGACAGTTCTGATTATCTCAGCAGGTGTTGTATCCTTTTTCCAGTCCTGAGGGTCCACACTCCACATCACAACCTGCATATCCAACTCAGCTGCCACTGACTTCATTTTAATTCTGTTATTGCCGCCAGGAGGGCGGACATATTTTATCTCCTGTTGTGTCCATTCCTTCAACAGACGTGAAGTACGGGATATCTGTTCTTTGATCACCCGTTCACTGATCTTTTTTATATAATGATCATAGGTATGATTGGCTATCTCATGCCCCTCTCCTGCGATCAATGTTGCCAGAACAGGGCTTTTCTGCACATTCCTGCCGATTAAAAAAAATGTTGCCTTAACCTGTTTTTCCCGCAACACATCCAGGTATTTCATTGTGTACTTTTTTGAGGGACCATCATCAAAGGTCAAAGCCACCCTTTTCCCAGCAGAAGGAACGGACCATATGATCTCATCACTGGGGACAAGAGGATTCTTTGGATTAGGATCAGTTTGTACCGGCTTCCCTGTTTTCTCAGCTTTTTCATTGACAGATGGGTTTTCAGCTAATTGTTGTTCGGCTGATTGCTGCTGCCCCTTTTGATAATACCCACTGCAACTGTCCGCTGTCAGCAGTAATCCTATAATAAATAATTGACAGAAGAGTATAACAATAAAAGCTGTTATTCTTACCCCGCGGCTGTGCACATTAAATCTAATGGGGATTAGAGGAGGCAAGTTTCTCATCTCCCGGTAAGCTTTAACTCTATTTTATCATACCGGAAGCACAGGAAAATAGTAAAAATGATCTTTAATGATAAATTTCGACACCTTTTTTTACCAACTGCTGCTGAAAATCCTTGACCTGCTCAGGAGATGCAGGGGGTATTTTCTCCAGGGGATCCCGTAAACCCAACTCCCTCCATTTAACAACACCCATCTTGTGATAAGGAAGAACTTGAACCGGAACCTTCCTTTGAAATGAGCGTATAAGTTGTGAGAGGTCCCAAACATCTCTGTCCGTATCATTGATAGTAGGTATCAACACATAACAGACAACCAGTTCTGCCGCTGAATTAACAGCCTCCTGTAGATTTTTCAGTATTTCCTCATTTCCTGTATCGGTAAGCCTTCTGTGTTTTTCCGGGTCTATCACCTTAATAGAAAAAATAATCCGATCAGTGTGGGGCAGAACCTCCAGAAAATTGCCATGACGGCAGTATCCGGAGGTATCCAGTACCCGGTGGATACCCAGTTCACCTGCTTTAATAAAAAGTTCCTTGACAAAGGCAGGCTGCAACAGGGGTTCGCCTCCAGAAACCGTTAACCCCCCACCAGACAAATCAAAAAAGGGTTTGTAATCTATCAACTGGTCGATGATCTCCTCAACGGTCACCGCTTTTCCTTTAGTTAACCAGGTATCTGGATTGTGACAGAAGCGGCAGCGCAGAGCACACCCCTGCAAAAACAGGACAAAACGGATTCCACCATTGTCCACTGTGCCCATTGTTTCAATAGAATGGATATAACCGGTCACCATTTTTAGCTCAGCCCTCTGCTGTGAATTGTTCGCTCAATAACCTCTTCCTGCTGTTCTCGGGTTAATTTCACGAAATTAACAGCATAACCGGAAACCCGAATGGTCAGCTGCGGATATTTTTCCGGCTGGTGCATAGCATTGATCAAGAGATCCCGGTCAAAAACATTGACATTGATATGGTGCCCTCCCCGCAAAAAATAACCGTCCAAGAGTGCGATGATATTCCTGATGCGGCTTTCCTGATCAGGCCCTAAGCCATTGGGTGTAATGGAAAAGGTGTAAGAAATTCCATCTAATGCATTACGATAAGGGAGTTTCGCAACTGATGCCATGGCAGCTAGAGCACCTTTTTTATCACGCCCGTGCATAGGATTAGCCCCAGGTGCAAAAGGCGCCCCACCCTTTCTCCCATCAGGAGTGCTGGCGGTTTTTTTCCCATACATCACATTACTGGTGATGGTCAGAATGGAATGGGTATGATAGGCCCCACGATAGGCAGGGTGCTTTTTGAGTTCATGATCGAACAGCCGAACAAGATCCACAGCAATACTGTCAACACGGTCATCATTGTTGCCGAACATGGGGAAATCGCCATTGATGCGAAAATCTGTGATCAGGCCTGTTTCATTGAAAACAGGTTCTACCTCGGCATATTTGATAGCACTGAGAGAATCGGCCACAACCGATAAGCCAGCCATCCCGAAAGCCATCAACCGCCCCACAAAGGTATCATGCAGTGCCATCTGCAGGCTTTCATAAGCATATTTGTCATGCATATAGTGGATCACATTCATTGTTGTGACATATTTTTCCGCCAGCCAGCCCACCATCTTTTGAAAAGCAGGCCAAACTTCATCAAAATTCAAAGGGCCTGGACCTGCCTGATAAACATTTGGCGCTATCCTCTCACCAGAAGCCTCTTCCCTGCCTCCATTCAAAGTAAGTAAGAGGCATTTAGGCAGATTGCAGCGCGCCCCAAAGAACTGCATCTGTTCACCCAGCCGCATCGCTGAAGTGCAGCAAGCGATACCATAGTCATCACCGAAAATAGGCTCCATCAGATCATCATTTTCATATTGTAGAGAACAGGTTTCAATCGAAAGCCGGGCACAATATTCCTTGAAGCCTTGAGGGAGATTCTGTGACCAAAGAACGGTCATATTGGGTTCAGGAGCTGGTCCCAGGTTTTCCAGTGTATGCAGAAACCGAAAGGAGGTCCTACTTACCAGGGTTCTGCCATCACTGACCATCCCACCGACAGCTTCTGTAATCCAATTGGGGTCACCAGCGAACAGCTCATCATACTCTTTTGTTCTCAGGTGTCTTACAAGGCGCAGTTTGATCACAAAGTCATCGACCAATTCCTGTGCCCCTTCCTCACTTAACACACCCTCCTCTATGTCCCGCTCCAAATAAATATCCAGAAAAGTGCTCACCCTGCCTAAGGACATAGCAGCCCCATTTTGCTGTTTGACCGCAGCCAGATAAGCAAAATAGAGCCACTGAACAGCTTCCCTAGCATCCATGGCTGGGCGGCTGATGTCAAAACCATAACTCTCAGCCATCTTTTTTAGTTCATGGAGAGCATTGATCTGCTGTCTGACCTCTTCCCTCAGCCTCACTATTTCCTCATTATCTATCTTCATTAGTCTCGGGGAATTGAGGTCAGCTTCTTTGGCCTCTATCAAGCGATCCACACCATAAAGAGGAACTCGCCGGTAATCACCAATGATCCGGCCCCTCCCATAGGCATCAGGCAGCCCTGTGATAATACCATAGTGGCGCAGGCGCCGCATTTCCCTGGTATAAACCATGAAAACCCCATCATTATGGGTTACCCGGTATTTGGTAAAGATTTCTTTTACCTGAGGATTCAACTCCTCACCGTACTGACGGCAGGCATTGTCAGCCATTCTTATCCCACCAAAGGGATTAACCGCCCGTTTAAGGGGTTCATCGGTCTGCAGTCCCACAATGATCTCCAAATCCCGATCTATATAGCCGGGTGGGAAGGCAGTGATCGTCTGGACTGTATCGGGATCTATTTTATAAACACCACCCCTTTTGTGCTCTTCAAGTAATAGTTCCCGGCACTTTTCCCAGAGTCTCCTTGTGCGCTCAGTGGGTCCAGCTAAAAAAGAGGAATCCCCATGATAGGGCTTGACATTGGACAGTATAAAATCACGCACATCGATGCGTTCCCTCCAGGAAGTTCCTTGAAATGAGCGATAACAATCTTTTGTTAATGTGCCCTTCATAAAAATCACCCCAGAACTAGCATTTCCGGGGTAGGCTGTAATAATTCCTAAATGTGCGATAATATAGAATGATTACAAGTAATGGTTGACAAAGGCAACCGACTCCTTGAAAATAAAACTGAACATCAGAAATAAGGCAAGATTCAGAATAAGGGGGCTAACAGCTGGTGCGTTATGCCATCATCAGTGATATACATGCCAATTTGGAAGCCTTGGAGGCCACCCTGAAGGATATCAAGAACCAGCATGTGGATAAAATAATCTGCTTGGGGGATGTGGTAGGCTATTACCCGAACCCCAATAAATGTGTCAGTCTCTGCAAAAAATCGGGTTTAATCAGCATCAGGGGCAATCACGATGATGCTGCCCTTGAACTATGTCCGATCGATAATTTCAATCCCATTGCCCAGGAGGCTCTCCTGTGGACCGCTGAACACCTCAAAAAGGAAAATAAGGAATGGCTGCAGCAGTTGCCGGATCATCTTGTTGTTGATGATGATTTCCTGGCTGTCCATGGTTCCCCCTGGGATCCATATGCCTATATTTTCTCCTCAGCCGGTGCCTTGCGCTCTTTTTCTTATATGCGCACCAATTATCCTAATATCTCCATCTGCTTTTTCGGTCACACACATCAAAAAGCACTCTATACATCAGATGAGAACAGTGTTGAGGAAGTCACCCGGGGCAGAGAATATATCCTGGGAAACAGCGGTTTATTCCTGATCAACCCCGGAAGTGTCGGCCAGTCCCGGGATGGGATTCCCGGTGCCTCATATATTATTTATCATTCCGAAAAAAGAGGGATAGAATTTCGTCATATCCCCTATGATATCGAAACAACCCAGCGTAAAGTTCGGGCTGCAGGTCTCCCTATGATGCTGGCTGAGCGCCTCAGCCATGGTTATTGAGGGTAGTTATGATCTTTTTCGCTTGCGATAAAAGGTACACCCGGTTGTTCTTCTCGGGATCCTCCAGCACCTCATCCCATAGTTTCCTCAAAACAACTCCTACCAGCGGCCCTGGTGTGACACCTGCTTCTTCGATGATATCTGTCCCATTTACAGCAAGTTCCCGCAGCGCAAAATCACCACCGGTCTTTAGTGTCTCTTCCAGCTTAGCAGTAAACTGTTTATACTCTTCCCAAGAACGAACCAGCTGACTTTGGCTGTGAGCCATAATATCTGCCAGACGCACCTGCAGCAGCTGAGGAATCAATCTCCTGCCCACCCTGGCAACCAACCGGCGCTGGCCAGCCGGCCCCATCCTCAGTTCAAGCATATGTTCCCGGATCAGGGTCACAACATCCTTGATCACCCTGTTGCTGTAGCACAGCCTCCTTAAAATTTCCTCAGCCATTTCACTGCCCAGAACATTATGGCCATAAAAATGGCCGCGTCCATCTTCGCCTCTGCTGTAACAGCGGGGTTTTGCCACATCATGCAGCAGGACAGCCAGGCGCACCGTAAGATCAGCCGGAGTGTAACGCATAGCCTCTATTGTGTGGGTCAGCACAGTATATTGATGAGAAGGATGATACTGGGCAAACAGCCAACCCTCTTTGAGTTCCGGGAAAATAACAAACAACAGCCCTAACTCCTGCATAGCTTCCAGTCCCTTAAAAAAATGCACTGCCATTAAAACACGGTCCAGTTCCTCCCGAACCCGTTCAGCAGAAATTTTAGACAGCAGTTCAACATTTCTAATAATGGCGTGCTTTGTCTTTTGATCGATAGAAAATCCCAATTCAGCAGAAAATCTTACAGCCCGCAGCATCCGCAGCGGGTCCTCAATAAAGCGTTCTTCCGCATCCCTGACAGCCCTGATCATCTCTTTCTTTAAATCAGCCAATCCATGATATGGATCACATAATAATGAGCGCAGGGGATCATAAGCCAGTGCATTAACAGTAAAATCACGCCTGGAAAGGTCATCCTCTATATTTGTGACAAACTTAACTTTAGAAGGGCGTCGATAATCGGTATAGTCGGCCTCTTTGCGGAAGGTGGTGATCTCCAGGGAAACACCGTTGATATGTACTGTTACTGTGCCATATTTGATTCCCGTGGGTATCACCTTATATCCTTTCCTTTTAAAGATCCTTTCCACTTCACGGGGATGGGCATCGGTAGCTAGGTCCCAATCCTGAGGTGCCATACCCAATATAAGGTCCCTGATGCCTCCACCCACAACATAGGATTCCTTCTTGTTGTGAGCCAGAATTCTGCAGGCATTCAGTACCTCCTCTGGAAGGAAAAGATTCATAATACTACTCCTCTTTCCCATGATATAACACTCTTATTTTATCTCTGTTTAATAAAGTTATTTCAATAACCATCTAGTCGTGGGGTGGTTGTTTTTACAAGCAGGTTAAGCATTGAGCAACCGCTTCCATGTACGAGCTTCTCTACCCTCTCGCATAATACGGTGCACCCCATCCAAAGGCACGCCTTTCTCTTCCAGCAGCATTTCTGCCTCTCTCCGTATCTCAGGGCGAACTATTATTGATACCCCACAATCAGCACTGATCTCCCGCGGTAAAGGGATCAATGCCACACAAATCCCTGCATCTTTACAGGTCTTTTCGGCTTTTAAAGCATAATGGGAAGAAGGAAAGGTCAACACATCAAAAGCAAAGCTCTCTGCCCTCTCTGGCATATCAACACCACCTGAACAATTTATCGGCTGGCAGTTTAATTATATCATCTAAAAGATTTTGAAACATAAAAAAAACCTAACATAATGCTTCATGCTCTTATGTTAGGCGGAAAAGGGGGATGATACCAACCCGGGTCTCCGGGCATTTGTAGGAGGTAATGCATGCCAAAGAAATGACCGTGGGCACCACCCGCTTCCTGCGGGTTTTAAACCTCCACGGTCATATTATTCAATCATCAATTTTTACTAAACTTCTTCTAAAATGATCTTGTGGTCTACCAGGGCCAATTCTTTGATCCTGGCCTTGATCATTTTGCGCTGTCCAAAGATATTTTCCAATACCAGTTGGCCATCATCCTGTGGTTGAACCCTGTCCACATTTTCAAAAAAAAGCTCTTCTTGATCACCCTTTAACAGATAAGCATGAGACTCACACATCTTTTTTCACCTCCGCCAATTCTTTTAGTCTATTAATCAACTGTTCTACCTGGTGTGGTAAAGGTTCAGCTTGTACCCCGATCACTTCTACTTTTGACAATGTCAGAGGCAAAAGAAACTTCCGTGCCTTGCTTTTGGCTATGGCCTCAGCCATCTTCGCAGTCAATTCACCCCTCATGGAATGAGCTAGAATAATACCAAGGGGTCCTACTATAACATCTACTTCACCTGCATTCTCAACAACAGCATTCTCCCCGCTGGCACCTTCATTGGCACCTGCCTTAAGCATCAAAGAGGTAGCAATAGAATTGGTCCCCAGAGCAATAATTTCAGTTTGAGGAAGAGCTTTCCTGAGCTGCTCGGTAATCAGCCGGCCGATGCCTCCCCCCTGACCATCGATAACTGCAACACGCATCATATCACCTGTTAACTATAGTAAAAGAAAAAACCACGAAATCCCGTCCACTTCTGTGGAACAAGAACCTCCGTGGTTCCTATTTTCATATCAGCTTTTATATATTTATTCTACCACAAATTAAAGATTCCTGCAGGCCATACAAAATAATTTTTTTAAAGTGTTATTAACCGGGCTGCAGAAGTGATCGCTTCCACAGCTGTATACATATTGGTTACCTTACCAACTGCCAGCTTGTCTTTTAAACCATAGTAATCCAAGCATGTACCACAAGATAAAATCTCAACACCGCTTTCTTCCATTGTCTTGAGCATTTCTAAAACCTCAGACCCCTCTGTGGTAAGGAAAACACCGCTGTTCATAAATATCATCTGTTTAATATTTTCCATCTGAGTTAAAGTGTAAAGGAAACTTCTCATCAAGGTCTTGCCCAATTCTTCTTCACCCTGGCCGAACAGATTGCTGGTGACAAGAACCACAACCTTCTCTTGTTCTTCAGCAGAAGTTTCAACAGCACAAGAACTCTTGCAGATTAACAGATGATATTCCCCTTCCTTTTTCTCCACCTCCACAGAAAACCCCTTGCGCGTTGCCAGTCTTGTGACATTCTCCACTGCAGTGCGGTTATCGACAATAGTTGTGACCTGATCACTTTCTTCTAAAGCTTTTTTTGTCAGAATCACCGGTTGAGGACAGGAAAGCCCTCTGGCATCAACGACCTTCTTCATCACTGATCAATCCCTTTCTTTATAATAATTTCCGCTTAACAATCAACCGAAAGTGCAGATTTCGTAAACAGCCCGCACAACCTTTTCCATATCCTCCGGTGTATTAAAGTAACCCGGACTCAGGCGGCAAGCCCCCTCCTTCACAGTCCCCAGTGTCCTGTGTGCCAGAGGAGCACAATGCAGCCCGGATCTGGATAAAATTCCGTATTTTTGATCCAGCAGAAAGCTTACCTCTCCACAGTCTCTGTCCTTGATATTGAAAGAAACAACAGCTGTCTGCCGTCTGCTGTCACAGGGCCCATAGAGGATCACCCCTTCGATCTCTTTAAGGCCCTCCACTAAATAATCGGTCAACTCCTGTTCATGGTGGCGAATATTCTCAAGGCCTGTTTCCTGAATAAACCTGACTCCTGCACACAGCCCAGCAATACCAGGTGTATTGGGAGTGCCGCTCTCCAACTGGTCTGGCAGAAAATCTGGCTGGTAGGTCTGCTCTGACAGTGACCCTGTGCCTCCCTCAATCAGAGGACGGATTTTAAGACCAGGCCTGATATACAGCCCACCGGTGCCCTGGGGACCAAATAAACTTTTATGCCCTGTGAAGGCAAGGAGATCAATTTTTTGTTCCTCAACATCAAGAGGCAGTACTCCAGCACTTTGAGCCGCATCCACCATAAACAAAATACCTTTTCTGTCGGCGATTTTACCAACCTCTTCAATAGGCATAATGGTGCCGGTGAGATTGGAGGCATGGAGGAGACATATCAGACGAGTTCTTTCTGTAATAGCCTTCTCTACTGAACAGGGATCCAAACTCCCATCAGGAGCGCACTGCACAACTGTTATCTCCACACCCTGCTTTTCTAAAGAGAAGAGAGGCCTTGCCACAGCATTGTGCTCCATACTGCTGGTCACTACATGGTCACCAGGCTGCAAAATCCCCTTAAGCCCAAAATTGATGGCTTCGGTCACATTCCCTGTAAAAACGATGCGGGAGCTGTCCTTGATATTAAACAGTTCTGCCAGGGCCTCACGTGCCTCCAGCACAATCTGTCCTGCTGCTATGGTTCTACTATGGCTGCCCCGCCCCGGGCTGGCCCCAATCTTCCGGTTAAAATTATCCACAGCCTGGTAGACAGATTCCGGCTTAGGCCAGGAAGTAGCTGCATTGTCCAGATAAATCTCCTCTCTGTTATCCAACCTCAATCATTCCCCCTGTTTAATCGGTATATTAACCTTTTATTATTGTTATCCGTCGCATCCATTATATCCTGCTAGTTTATTAATAACTTTTTTTTATACATATAACGAAGAAAAAAACCGGCAGACAACCGGTTTTTAAGCGTGCTAAATGGTGCAGCTCAAGAAGGAGTTTTATCAGCTAGATAATTTTTGAGAAAGCGGTAAAAAGATTGCATAACAGGGGTTAATGCCCTGTCATGCCGGGAGATAAAGTATAATCCCCTTTCCAGTGAAAGATCGTCAACATGTATCAGAGCGATTTCCCCGTTCTGAACCCGCTTCGCAACAGCAAAGCCGGAAACTAGGGAAATACCGAGCCCTGCTGCCACTGCATTGACAACCGCCTCAGTACTTCCTAATTCTAATTTTATGTTGAGCCTATCAAGTGATATACCCTTTTCCTGGAGCTTTTTCTCGATAACCTGTCGGGTTCCGGACCCCTTTTCTCTGAGGATAAAAGGCTCTGCTACCAGATCTTCTAAGGCTACCATTTTCTTTTTTGTTAAGGGATGGCCCTTGGGTGCGATTATGACCAATTCATCCTGGTATATAAGTTCCTGTTTCAGTGCAGGATTATTAATAACTACACCGATCACCCCTGCTTCAATCACTCCATCTGCAACCATCCTGGCTATATCAGTACTATCAGCAATCTCCAGCTTCACATTGACCTGGTTATTAAAACTTTGAAAACGGCCGAGAGCCGTGGGCAGGATATATTCCCCTGGAATTGTGCTGGCACCCAATAACAGGTCACCGTGCAAGTCATTTGCCAATGCCTGTACCTCAACCAGGCTTTCTTTAACTGCTGCCAGGATCCGGCAGCTATGATCATAAACCACCTTTCCAGCTTCAGTTACCTCAACAGTGCGGCTTGTGCGGTAGAGGAGAGGCACACCGTAAAACTTTTCCAAAGAATTCAGCTGTTTGCTGACAGCAGGTTGGGTTAAATGCAGCACCTGGGCTGCCTTGGTAAGGCTTTTTTTCTCAACAATAAGAACAAAAGTCTGCAGCCAAGATAAATTCATAATCGATCACACTCTCTATCTGCTTTGTTATTCTTCTCTTTATTTCGATCATTTTTAGCAGAATGTTGATATTGTATCCCATATTAAGATTTTCTTCGCTTATCAAACCTTATTATCCTTTTTTCACAACAATAAAATGCTGCCGCTTATTGATCATCCAACAACAGCAGTGATTTTTCTTGATTGTCTATCTCTGTTTCATCACTTACAATAAACAAGAGGTGATCTTTTTGCGTACCGGTTATGCAGATCTCCCTTTACACGGAGGACAGTGCCCCCGCTGGCTTTTTGAGCGGATGGTCAAATTGGGCCGCTCTCTCCTACTGGTCATCGCCCAGGAGAAAGGAACGAAAAGTATCTTATCTAAACTGTCTGATCCCTACTGGTTTCAGGCATTAGGCTGTCTGCTGGGTTTTGACTGGCACTCCTCAGGTCTAACCACAACGGTCTGCGGCGCACTAAAAGAAGGATTGCGTGGCTGTGAACGGGAACTAGGACTGTTTATAGCTGGAGGAAAAGGCAAAACATCCCGTAAAACACCCCAGGAAATTATTACTTATGCCGATCAGTACAGCCTTTCTATAAATCCGGACAAACTAGTCTATGCCAGCAAAATGAGTGCCAAAGTTGATAACACTGCTGTCCAAGACGGCTATCAACTCTATCATCATACCTTTATTTTTACCAGCAAAGGGGATTGGGCGGTAATTCAGCAGGGAATGAATGCCAGCAATAAACGGGCTCGCCGCTACCATTGGTTGGGGAGCCGGGTGGAGGACTTTGTTAATGAACCCCATAGTGCCATCTGCTGTGATCGGCGGGAAAAACAAATCTTAAATCTGGTGGATCGAAAAAGCGATGACAGCCGACAGACCATCACCTCTCTCAGCTGTGCCAAACCCGAAGAAATAACCAAAGAATACAAAAAACTGATTCTCCCCTCCCGCCATTCCCTTGATGAGAAAGATATCCAGCCCAAAAATCTGGAACGGATCCTGCTTAAAACATATGAACAGCAGCCTGCCAATTTTGAAGCTGTCCTTTCCATATCAGGGATTGGTCCTAAGACTATCCGCGCCCTATCCCTGATCTCTGAACTGGCCTACGGAGTGCGACCCAGTTATGATGACCCGGCTAAATTCAGCTTTGCCCATGGAGGGAAGGATGGTTATCCCTATCCGGTAAACAAAAAGGTTTACGACCAATCCATCTCCATTTTAGAGCAGGCTATCAAAGAAGCAAAATTGGGAAGGGAAGAAAAGCTAAAAGCATTCAAAAGGCTACAGTACCTAACAGGTAAATAAAGTCAAAAACCAGGTATCACCTTGAGAATACCTGGTTTTTTCCTATCAGCAAGCAGTCCTATAAGCCGGGTTCTGTGCCTTCGCTTCCGAAGGTGGTGATCATCTGTCTTGGACACCGGTTACCCGATGTCTCCAGCAACCTACCCGGAGGCGGAGCGGGCAACTCCAATGCCTCCCTATTCGGTCTTGCTCCGGGTGGGGTTTACCTGGCCGGCCAGTCACCTGACCGCCGGTGCGCTCTTACCGCACCGTTCCACCCTTACCCAGCACAGCTGGGCGGTTTACATTTCTGTGGCACTTTCCTTGGGGTTGCCCCCACTGGGTGTTACCCAGCACCCTGCCCTGTGGAGCCCGGACTTTCCTCACGCACCGCTTTTCAGCTTCTGGTACGCGCGATCACCCAGACTGCTTGCCTCCAACTATTCACTTTTCAGGCTTTATAATTATAACACCATCCTGCTCTGGCTGCAAATCAGAAATCAGATTCATCACTCATGGCAATGGCCTTCTGCACTTCTGCATCCAGTTCCTCAGGCAAGCCCATGATCTTCACATTGAGGAAACCGCGCACAATCATCGCTGTAGCCTCATCCTCAGTAAGTCCCCGTGCCATCAGGTACTCAATCTCCTCCTGGGCGATCTTGCCCACTGCAGCCTCATGGGAGAGTTCCACACCATCCACTCGGGCTTCCAGTTCAGGAACAGCATAGATCACGCCCTCAGGAGCAAGCATCAAACCGCGGCACTCCAGGTGTCCTTTGGCTCCTTCCTTTTCACCAACCAGACGGCCCCGGTTGACGATCCGCCCACCTTTGGTAAGGGATCTGGCGATGATCTCCGCCCTGCTGCCTTCACCCTGCAAAACCACCTGGGAACCAACATCTATATCGGAATTAGGGTAGCCGACAATGATCGAGTGATACCTGGCTACACTGTTCTTCCCCTTCAAATAAGTAGTTGGGTACATTTGGACGGTTCTGACCGGAGTCATACTGATATAGTTCGAAAGGTAAGTACCCCCCTCCTCAACTACCGATACAGTGCGAGGCCGCACAACAACCTCTTCACCCCAGTTGTGTATCATTGTAAAAGTGAGTTTAGCGTTTTTCTTCACATAAATCTCTGTGATCCCGATATGCATGCCAGAGCCGACATGCCGTGCTGTGGTACATCCTGTAATGATGTTCAGGTCTGAACCCTCTTCAGCAATAATGATATTATGAGCGCTCTGCAGCAAGCCCTCTCGACCGATGAACATACAGGCCTGAAGGGGGTAAACTGCCTTGGCCCCTGGCAGTGCCCTGATAAAGTAGCCCCTGTCTCCCTCTAATGCTGCTTTTGCAGTGTATTTGTCCCTATCAACCTCTACTAAATTCCAACAGAGTTCATGGAGCCAATCATATTTATCCAGGGCCTCTGCAGTACCCATCACCTCCAGCCCTTCCTGAAACACGCTGGCATGGATTACCGAATTATCTTCCAGAATAAATGTCCCTGCCCTTTCCTTCTCTGTAGCATCCACTCCAGCAACAAGCATATCCTTCTTCTCTTCTTCAGGTAGTTCCTGGATGCTTTCTAAATAAGGATGCTCCTTCCCCCCTGCCTCAAAACTGGCTATGTCTATTTCTTCTTCGCCAAGAGCATACTTATTAAGTGCCTTCAGTGCTTTTTGGCGCAGTTCCTCCCGCATCTATATTCCCTCCTTATGCCAAACAGCGGGTGCAGTCAGCATATCCTAATTTACTGATACAGCCCAGAAGTTCCCGGGGGTTCATACCAGTACATGACAACTTCCCATCATAAAGAACATGCCCTATATCTGCAGCAACATAATCAAGAATATAGCCGGTGTGGGTAATGATCAGTCCTGCTTTCCGCCGGCTTTCTTTTGCTTCTCGCCTCGAACATACCGGTTTGTGATAGCCATCTTTCTGCAGCAAACGGTTGACCGCATCTCCTATAATGGCAATATTCTCCAGATCGACCCCTGATTCAGGTTCATCAAGCAAAACCAGATCCGGGTTCTGCACTAGAAGCTGCAGCATTTCCGACCGCTTAACCTCCCCGCCCGAAAAACCGTAGTTCACATCCCGCTCAAGAAACGAAACCAGGTTGAGAGGCTTTGCCAATTCATTAATACTATTTTCTTTTTCATCTGTGGCTTGGAGCAAATCACCCAGAGATACACCCCTCAGGACAGGAGGGCGCTGAAAAGAAATCCCTATCCCCAATTTTGCCCTTTCATTTACCGGAAGGGATGTGATATCCTTTCCCTTAAAAAAGATCTTGCCACTTGTTACTTGATATCTATCAAATCCCATGATCGCTCCCAGCAGTGTTGATTTGCCAGACCCGTTAGGCCCGAACAGCACATGGGTTTCCCCCGGTTTAATGTGGAGATTTACTCCCCTTAATATAGTTTTCCCTCCCACTGCAACATAAAGATCCTCTACTCTTAGCATTGCTGCCTCCCTCTTTTAAATAAAATACCTAATATACACAACACCTATCTTTTCTTTATTTACAGCCAAAATCCTTCTCATATCATTGGAATTTCAGTATAAACTCTAAAGGAAACATCAAACACTTTTTATTATACATGATCAAAACAGCTTAAATCACACTGGCAGCACCCCGGTAAATTAACCCTCTCATACTATCAACTGTAATGGTTCCATCATCCCTCAATATTTTAGTTGCCCCATCAACCCCAACTATTGCAGGGATACCCAGGTTCAAAGCCACAATGGCGGCATGAGAGGTAAGACCTCCTTCCTCTGTAATAACCGCTCCCGCCTTCTGCAGTGCAGGGACGTAATCCCGATCAGTGCTGACAGCAACCAGAATATCACCCACCTTAACTTTCTCCACAGCCTCATCAGGTGTTGTGCAAATGCGCACCTTGCCGATCACTGCTCGATTTCCAATGCCCTGTCCTCTGGCCAGTACCTCCCCTACAATATGCACTTTGATCAAATTGGTAGTGCCGGGAACCCCTGCTGGAACACCGGCGGTGATCACAATCAGGTCACCACATTTGATCAGCCCTTCATTTAAGCTAGTATCAACCGCTTTTTTGATCATCTCATCAGTGTTGTTTATATCTTCTGTAGGCAAGGGCTGTACCCCCCACACCAAACATAATTTGCGGCGCACCCTTTCATCAGGACACACCGCAATTACCGGTGCCCGAGGACGATATTTAGAAACGGACCTGGCTGTAAAGCCTGATTTGGTGGATGTTATGATAGCGACTGCTCCCAGATCCTGAGCAATAGAGCAGGAGGCATGGCTGATAGCATCTGTGGTGGTATTGGGTCTTTCTGCTGTTCTTTGCAGAAGTATGTTTTCATAATCAAGTGATTCTTCAGTCCGTTCAGCAATCCTGGACATCATGCGGACAGCCTCTAAAGGATATTTTCCTGCAGCAGTCTCCCCAGACAGCATAACAGCATCTGTCCCATCAAGAATAGCATTAGCCACATCACTGGCCTCGGCTCTGGTGGGGCGCGGGTTGCGGATCATGGAATCTAGCATCTGGGTAGCGGTAATCACCGGCTTTCCAACACGATTGCACTTTTTAATGATGGTTTTCTGAATTAAAGGAACATCCTGTGCAGGTATAACAACCCCCATATCCCCTCTGGCAACCATGATCCCATTGGATACCTTGATGATATCATCAATATTCTTGACCCCTTCCTCATTTTCGATTTTGGAGATAATATGAATATCAGCATCCCGAGATTCCAGCAGGCGCCTGATGGCCAGCACATCACTGGAGCGTCTGACAAAAGATGCTGCTATAAAATCAACACCCTGTTCGATGCCAAAATTGATATCATCGATATCTTTCTCAGTTAATGAAGGAAGGTCAAGGGAAACACCCGGAACATTGACATTTTTCTGATTGCCCAGTTCTCCCCCTGTGATTACCTTACAAAGAATTTCCGTATCTGTTGTAGAGATAACCTCCAGTTGCAGCATTCCATCAGCTATCATAATGGTGTTACCTGCTGCCACAATTTGCGGCAGTGTGCGATTGGTGATGGAAAACCGTTTCTCATCACCTAAAATATCTTCTGTGGTGATGACAACCTGGCTACCTTCCTTTAAAGTTACCTGATCTCCTTTGACATAGCCTGTACGGATCTCCGGCCCTTTGGTATCAAGCATCAAGGCAATACTTTTTCCCGTTTCTTCCATAGCCTGGCGCAGTCTAATAATACGTGCCTCATGTTCTTCATGAGTACCGTGTGAAAAATTTAAGCGCGCCACATCCATACCCGCTTCTATCATCTTCTTCATCATCTCTAGCGAATCGCTGGCAGGACCAATGGTGCAAACAATCTTGGTTTTTCTCACTGTCAAACCCCTCCATTCTAAATGGCAAGAACAGCAGCCAATTCCCAGATGCTGCGGTCCAATACCTTTTCTCGACTCAAAACATCTTCCAAATCCAAAGCCAACAATTCCCCTGCAGCAATCCCTACCATCTTTCTATTTGCTCCCTGTAATAAAAGCTCAACAGCTTTCGCCCCCATGCGGCTGGCCAGCATTCGATCCAATGCAGTAGGAGTACCACCACGCTGTAGATGACCGAGGATAGTGATGCGGGTCTCCAAGCCTGTCCTTTTTCTAATTTCATCCCCAACCTCTATAGCACTGGCTGCACCCTCAGCAACAATGATAATACTATGGAGTTTACCGCGGTTGATGCCTCTCTCTAACTTGAAGATCACCTCATTCATATCCAGATCTATCTCCGGAAGCAGAATGGATTCTGCCCCACCGGCAAGACCAGCATAAAGGGCAATCTGACCAGTTTTTCGCCCCATCACTTCAATAATAAAAACCCGCTCATGTGAAGTAGCAGTATCCCGGATCTTATTGATGGCATCCACCACATTGTTCACCGCAGTATCAAAACCGATAGAAAATTCAGTACCTACCAGATCATTGTCAATAGTTGCCGGTATCCCCACTACCGGTACTCCGTATTTAGACAGAGCAAAAGCACCACGCATCGATCCCTCCCCACCGATCACAACTAATGCATCAATCCCTTCCTCCTGCAGATTTTTTACAGCAGTCCTTTGGCCCTCCTCAGTTTTGAATTCCTCACACCTGGCTGTGTGTAGAATAGTGCCCCCCCGATGAATAATATCAGCCACTGACCCCAAGGAGTAGTTGACAAATTCCTTTTTCAAAAGCCCCAAATACCCTCTTTTGATCCCAGCAACCTGCAAACCATGAAAGATGCTCTTACGGACAACTGCTCTGATAGCTGCATTCATTCCTGGGGCATCACCCCCACTGGTAAGCACACCTATATGATTCACCTGATACATATAACATCAGCACCTTTTCCAATTATATAACTATTTTTCCCTCGTTCTCTTCCCCTATGCCAGTACTGACCAGATAACAGCAGTAAGGCCTAATGACAAAAAACCTGCAGCCGGTGTTTGCTGCAGGTGACAAAAGTAATAAAGCCGAATAAATTCATCATCAATATACAATATTGCTCGCTAAAATTTCATGGGCTTCTTCAGCTTCCGACTCAGGTACAAGGATTTCTACAGACCCCCCATTATCACTTTGTGATATACCAGCAGGACGAAGCCTTGCCAACACACCCTCAACCATCAGCATATTCATCAGCGATTCTGCCCGCTCCCGGTTTGGCGCAATATAAATCACTGTCCACATTGATTTTGGTCCCCCCTCCAAAATCCTCGCAGATAAATCTTAATTCGGCAATTGCCAAAATATTCCTTCTTTGTAATTAATAAATCTACTCTGATATAGTGTTGATAACACCATGCCTTGTATAGATCTCAGCTTTACCCCGCACCTTGATGGCAGAGGTATTCTCAGTAAACTGCGCGATCATTACTTCTCCCTTATCCAATTTTTCAGTATGATGAAATCTGGTATCCTTCCCTCGAGTAAGTCCAATAATGGTCACACCATTTTCTAATGCTTTGATTGCTATATACTCCGCTTGCACAACACTGCTGTAATCATCCATCAGCAAACCCCCTTTCCTCTAAACAGGTAAAAATCAGGCTGTTTCTAGATGATCAATTCCAGCCAAATAAGCTGATTCTTTGCTCAGATAATAACAGGATCCAGGGCCGCACAATTCTTCTATCAAGTAAATCAATCTCTGATCCTTATCCACTCCAAAGGATGAGCCGGCTCGTACCAAAGTCCGTTCTTCAACAAAATACAGTAAAACTGGGTTGAACCCCTGATGCTGAGCCAAAAGAACCCTCAACTTCTCCAGTACCTCTGGAGTGACCGCATAGGAATTAATCCTTATATATAGATAGTGGTCAGGGTTAACAGGTACAGTTTCCAAAGGTTTTACCCCCTCCCCGAAGATGCGGTATGATTCATCCTGTATGCTTAAACGCCCCTCTACCAGCACCAGGGCATCCTTCCTCAAGTATGAGTTTTCATCAATGCTGTTTTTAGGGAAAAAGATAACATCCACACTGCCCCTCTTATCTTCTACAGTAAAATAGATCACACTGTTGCCCCTTTTGGTTGTGCTGCGTTTCAATGAGGTGATCAGGCCACCTATTTTGATATGATCCCCATCCCGGTAGCGTCCCAGTTCTCCGATACCAGTACTTGTTTTCCGGGAGAGAATATGCTCATATCCCTCCAGAGGATGGCCGCTTACATAAAAACCCAACACCTCTTTTTCCCGTGCTAACAGTTCCCTCTTGGGATACTCAGGTATCTGGGGAAGAGTATGCTGATTATGCTCTTTTACCGGTTCACCCAGCATGTCCAGTAATGATATCTGGCCAGTTAGTTGTAGGTCCCTATCTCTCTTAGTTGCCTGGGCATTTTCCATACATTCATCTATGATCGCCATCAGCTGTGACCTGTAGGCCCCCAGAGAATCAAAGGCCCCGCATAGGATCAGGCTTTCTATTACTCGTTTATTCACCTGATACAGATCCACCCGCTGGCAAAAATCATCTAAGGACAGAAAAACCCCTCCCTGCCTGCGGGCTTCAATAATTGCCTGGACAGCCCCTTCACCTACATTTTTTACAGCAGCCAATCCAAACCTGATGCTGTCCCCTGCAACTGTAAAGTTTTCCAGGGACTCATTAACATCAGGGGGTAAGATATCGATCTTCAATCTGCGGCATTCCTGGATATAATAAGAAACTTTATCTGAATTGTTTCTGAAACTAGTCAACATAGCCGCCATAAACTCTACAGGATAATGAGCCTTCAAATAGGCTGTCTGATAAGCGATCAGTGCATAAGCCGCAGAATGGCTTTTATTAAAACCGTAGCCGGCGAAATGTTCCATAAGATCGAAAATCTCCCCAGCCACACGAGGGCTTACTTTATTCTTTCGAGCACCCTCGATAAATTTCTTTCTCATTGAAGCAAGAACTTCCGGTTTCTTCTTACCCATAGCCCTGCGCATAGAATCCGCCTCAGCCATGGAGAAGCCAGCTAGTTCACAGGAGATCTGCATAACCTGCTCCTGGTAAAGAATAACCCCATAGGTTTCTTTCAGTATCGGTTCTAATGTTGGGTAGAGATACTCTACTTTAGTCTGCCCATTTTTCCTGCTGATGAAATCATCCACCATTCCACTGCCCAGTGGGCCAGGGCGGTAGAGAGCAACCAAAGCGATTAAATCCTCAAAACGCTGGGGCTTCATATTTTTTAACAGGTGGCGCATCCCTGTGCTCTCTAACTGGAACACACCGGTGGTCTCCCCTGACCCCAATAGTTCATATGTCTTTTCATCATCTAAAGGAAAATCATCAGGGTCAAGCTTGATCTGTCTCTCGGATTCGATAATCTGCAGTGTATCCCCGATCACAGTCAGTGTGCGCAAGCCTAAAAAGTCCATCTTTAAAAGCCCGATCTCCTCAACGGTCTCCTTGGGAAACTGAGTGATCACTGCCTCACCATTTCTCTGGAGAGGCAAAAAGTTTACCAGCGGTTCCCCGGAGATCACAATTCCTGCGGCATGAGTTGATGCATGGCGGGGCATTCCTTCAATAGCACGGGCAAGATCTATGAGCTGTTTGACCTCTGGATCACTGTCATAAAGCTGTTTCAGTTCCGGGGTCTGGAGTGCTTTATCCAGGGTGACTCCCAATTCTTCAGGAACCAGTTTAGCGATCCTGTCCACCTCTGACAGGGGCAGGTTTAAAACCCTCCCCACATCACGGATAGCCGCTCGGGCCATCATTGTACCAAAGGTAATGATCTGAGCTACATGGTCCTTTCCATATTTGGAGACTACATAATCGATTACCTCTTCCCGGCGCTCATAACAAAAATCGATATCTATATCAGGCATGGTAATACGATCAGGATTGAGAAACCGTTCAAAAAGGAGGCCGTATTCCAGTGGATTGATATTGGTTATCCCCAACACATAAGCTACCAGCGAACCTGCCGCAGAACCACGGCCAGGCCCTACCAAAATCCCTTTCCTGCGCGCCCAGTTAACAAAGTCCTGAACGATCAGGAAATAACCGGAAAAACCCATCTGCTGAATCACACGCAGTTCATGATCCAGCCGCTCCCGGGCCACTTGTGGAACATTACCGGAAAAACGCTGAAGGATTCCTTCCTCACAAAGTTTACGCAAATAAGAATTTAGGTCAAAGCCCTCAGGAACCTGAAACTGGGGCAGGTGCATCTGGCTAAAATCAAACTCCAGCTGGCAGCGTTCAGCGATTTCCCTGGTTATCCTCAAAGCCTCTAGATCATTGGGGAAAAGAGAAGCCATTTCCGATGCAGGTTTTAAATAGTATTCCTGCCCATCAAAACGCAAACGGTTTTCATCCTCTATGGTCTTCCCGGTCTGGATGCAGAGCAGAACATCGTGAATCTGTGCATCTTTTCTATGGATGTAATGGGAGTCATTGGTAACAACAAGGGGGATCCCTGTCTCAGATGAAAGTTTGCGGAGTGCTTCATTTACCAGCTGTTGATCAGGCATGTGGTGATCCATCATCTCCAGGAAAAAATTATCTTTACCGAAGATCTCCCGATACTCCATGGCGGTTTGACGAGCTTTATCATAGTCTCCGTCAAGGATTAATTTGGGGATTTCTCCTGCCAAACAACCGCTTAACCCGATCAAACCTTTGCTGTGTTGTGCCAGCAGTTCCTTATCAGCTCTAGGTTTATAATAGAACCCGTCCAGATAGGCATAGGACACGATTTTTAGCAAATTTTTATATCCAAGCTCATTTTCGGCAAGAAGTACCAGGTGATGTGGGGAATCATCAATATGCGCCTCTTTATCAAAACGGCTGCGGGGTGCCATATAGACCTCACAACCGATAACCGGGTGAATACCCGCCTCTTTAGCCAGTTTATAAAAATCTACAACACCGTACATCACACCATGGTCAGTAAGGGCAAGAGAAGGCATCTCCAGTTCTGCCGCCTTCTGTACCAGGTCCTTAATACGGGATGCACCATCCAACAGGCTGTATTCACTATGTACATGAAGGTGAACAAAATCTGAAGTCATATTTTATTTCTCCATTCATTAAATCAGTATATGGGAAATAGAGCGGTTCCCCCGGCATCTTTCATCAGTTCCGGTGGGAGTTATAAAATACCCCAGTAATTCTCTGCCAGTAGTCTAACACAAGCCTTATCTGTTAACAAGTTCCCTGCCAGCAGGAAAAAAACCCCTCTCTAACCAAGGGGCATTTATTACAGTAAGTGGTAGGTTTCTTAAAGGAATGTATTAGGGAATATCGATGGTTTGGGTGATTTGGTCGGGATGACTGGATTTGAACCAGCGACCTCACGGTCCCGAACCGTGCGCTCTAGCCAAACTGAGCTACATCCCGAACTGTCCGTTAACCATTTTACTTCTTTTTCTTTCTACAGTCAAGCTCTATAGATCGCTCCCTAACTTGAATCCTTTCGTTATTACCCCTTTTCCCTGAAAAAATCATAGATTCCTATTTCAACATGATAAAGCAATTTAAATATGTCTCTCTCCGGAAAAGCTCTATTTTTCGATGTTTTTTGTAATATGCTTCGACCAGAACAGACACTTTATTATCAATGTTTCCTGTATAATGGTGTCTGGAGGTGTGATTATTGGCTGAAAAGGGAGATAATGGAATTTATTGTGACGGACAGCGGCTTATTTATGTAACTTACAGTTTCGAAGATTATCAAACTATCTGGGGTGGCAGCCTGAGTGATTATAAAGATTTCCTGCTGGCTCGCCAGCGAAAGTTCCAACAGTTACAGGAAGAACACTTTGGTGCCTGGATTGTCCTGGTCCCTTTTGACAGAAAAGATTTTTCAAGCTGGTTAGAGGAAAACCCCCTGTATAAACAGTGCAGCAACCAACATGCCCACTGGGCATTAAGGGTTGCCAGCGATCCATCTCATTTAGAAAAGATTCGCAAACGGCACCCGCTCCAGAACTACATTTTGAAAGATGAATCTCTCAAGGCAATTCTTTTTGCTTGGTTCCTGCCTGTGATCGCTCCCAATGCCTCTTCAATGCGCAAACTGAGAGAGCCCATCCCACAGCAGCTTGTCAACCAGATCAGACAGGAACTGATCACAGGACTACTAGCACCACTTCCCCAGTTTCAGCGCTACTCAACTACACGAGGCACCGGTGTAGCCCTCCTGCCAGGGGACAGATTTGTCCATGCAGATACCATCGACCAGATAAGTGAACACACCATAGAATCACTGCTGCAAACATGGGATAGCTGTTCACCATACTATTTCAGCATTTCAAAACAGTACAGCTTCCCTATCTGCCCTCACTGGCATTTCCCACGGGTAGCAGTTCTCTGTTTCCCTTTAATTGTATTGGGATGTGCCTTTGATTGTGAAACAGTTACAATACGGATCAGCAGAGCTGACAGTAAAGACTTGCCCCTTCATATCTGGAAAAATTATTTTCAATACCTCAATGTGAGTTTGTACCCCGGACGGGGCACCGATTTTGCCGCAGCCGGTTTTACAAAACACATCTACAACGAGATCCAGAGAGAACTGACCTCAGAGGCAGAACTCCTTGAGCCTTCTAAATACCCTGCCTATCTGTGGCGTGTCAAATAAAGCTTCCTCAAAAAGTGGCTTGTTTCGACAGTTTGAAATCGACAGGATTTATATATAAAACCGGCCTGTCGGCCGGGCTTATTTGGCATTTACAACCAGCGCATCAGTGCCACCAGCAGCACTACAGCACCTAGTAAAAAGCGGTACCAGACAAAGGGAAGAAAGTTTTTCTTTTGCACATACTTTAATAAAAAGCCAATACTTGCTGCTCCAGACAGTGCAGAAACCAGCATTCCGATCAAAAATGGAGTATTGATCATACCGGGGTTTGCCAGAATATCAGGCACTTTGATCAAACCCGCGCCGAAAATGACCGGTGCTGACAGCAAAAAAGAAAACCGTGCTGCACCCTCCCGGGTAAGCCCAAGAAGAAGACCAGTTGTCATGGTGATACCTGACCGGGAAACACCAGGGATAATAGCCAGGGCCTGGGATATACCGATCATCAGACTCTGCCCTAGGGAAATATTATTTACATCAGTAAGCTTTCTACCCTTTCGATCCGCCCAATAAAGTATAACACCCAGTACAATCAGCATAACCGCAATTAATACAGGATTGCGGAAAACCGTTTCCGCCTTTTCCTCCAGAAGAAGGCCCATGATAGCTCCTGGAATGGTTGCCAGCACCAGATACCAGAAAAGGCGGCCCTCCTTGCTTTTTGTACCCTGAAAAGCTCCCATAATCAATTTGACCCAGTCTCTCCAGAAGTAAGCAATAACAGCTATCAGTGTTCCGATATGCAAAGCAATATCAAAGGTAAGACCCGGATCAAGCCAATTGAAGAACCAAGGAACCAAGACCAGGTGTGCTGAACTGGAGATGGGTAAAAACTCCCCTAAGCCCTGTACTAAGCCCATCACCACTGACTGCCAAATTGTCACAAACACTACCTCCTGTCATTTAGTAAATCACGATATATTCCTTACTGTATCTGCTAACGAATACGCCGCACACTGCTTTTTCCCTGGTGCATTTCCATCAAATATGCAATATCTGCAGAATCGGCCAGATGCTGGTTGTGGGAAACCATAATTACCTGCCGCCCCAGTGATTGGCTGAAACCCTTGAGAAATCGCGCCAACTGTGGAGCATATTCTTCAGAAACATGCTTCCCCGGTTCATCCAGGACTGCAGGCCCACCCACAGGTGTTGGAAAGGCATGGAGCAGAGCAAGCCGCAGAGCGAGAGAGATGACATCCACAACCCCTCCCCCTCGGGCGTCCTGGGGGGCAGTTTCTACCCGGTAATCACCATAATTTGAACAAACATAAAACTCTGCCTCCGGTCGATCTCGCTTCTCCTCTATTATTACCTTGAATTCCATGTCAGCTCCAAAGACAAACTGCAGTGCCTGAGTAACCATCAGTTCCACCTGGCGGCGCCCCTGCTCCCGGGCATGTTTTGCCGCCTCCAGCAGCAGGAGGCGCACCTGTTCCAAGCATTCCTCATCCTGGCGGGCCTTTTCCATCTCCTGCTTCAGGGAAGCTTCTTTTTCCAAAAGCTTGGCCTGTTCCCCCCGCCGTCTGTGATATACCGCTTTCAGCTGATCAAGATTCCTTTTCAAATGATCAATACCGCCGCTCACCGGGAACGCTCCTTTTCTAACAGATCCCATGGAATCAGCTCATTTGCTTCATCCAAGAGCTGCTCCATCTCCTGCTTCAAGCTCGCTATTTTGGCCCCCAATTCCTCTGGTTTAACACCATACTCAGCAGCCTTCTGGTAGAGCCTCTCTCTCTGTTGCTCCAGCAGTTCCTTTTTACTTAAAGCTCGCTCCCTTAAGTCACGGGACCTGCGCAGAGCCTCTTTCAGATGATTGATCTGCTTTTCATACAGAGCTTGCTCCTTAGATTCGGCCATATCTTCCCCTCCCTATCTATATTCATCCAATACCCTCTCCACAGCTTCCTGATCCAGTTCTCCATAACAAACTGGACACCTCTCAATCTTCAGCAAGAACTCCCTGAATTTCTCCAAATACTGGTTGATTTCCTTTTGATAGCGCTCTGCTGCCAGACAAGACCCCCGGTAGGTCTTTTCTAATTCCTGCCACTCCTGTCGCATTTCCTGATAAACTGCCAATCTGCGTCCGTTTTTCTCCATTTTTTCGAGATTATTTTCTACCTTTTCCAATTCTTTTGTCCGCTCTTTGATAAACAATATTTTCTTCAGATAGCGGTCTATATTTTCCAGTTCAACCTGTACCCGGCTGAGCTCCCTCCACTTCTGAAAAAGCGGATCAACCTTCTGGAGATGAGCATCGATCACTGGTACCTGTGCGGTTTCATTAATTACCTGTA
>JAAYWP010000071.1 GCA_012516535.1 Syntrophomonadaceae bacterium
AATGGAGTGGTCAAGGTTCGTCTCAAAGGTGCCTGCGGCGGCTGACCGATGGCCATCGTTACCCTGAAAATGGGAATTGAGCGGTCGCTCAAGCAGCAGATTCCAGAAGTAACTGAAGTAGTTGCTGTTCGTTAGGATGAACTCGATATTTGCCGGGATGTACTGAAAAATGTTAATAGTAAAACGAAACCCGCTGTAATAATTTAACAGCGGGTTTACTATCTTTCAGCAGGGTAAAGTATCAGGTAAACCATCTGTCGCGATACTTATGGATGAAGTTTTCAGCTAAATAATTCAGTGGTTTCCGTGCTGTTGTAAATTTTTCCGCAAGCAGAGAAAGCACTTGGTCCAGTCCCTGTTCCCTGGCTTCATCATAAGTGGCAGCTAGATCGTAGTAGCGCCTTCCTTCCTCTTCATAGTCATGTATGCTCCGCTTTCCTTGCCCTATATAGCGGCTCAAAAGCTGGTCATCGTCGGTTGAACCGCTCAGATATTCGGGAAAAATACCTGTCAGGAAGAGGGAAATATCTGCAAGCCTTTTGTAGAAATCATAACGGTAAGGAAAATCCACCAATCCTGCCAATTCCAGCACATCATCAAAATTTAGTTCGCTAAACTGGCGCTGGTAGGTCAGACCCCGTGCACGGTAGACAACAGTCGTGCTGTCGACTTTTGTAAATGAGGCCAGTATCCTGGCTAGATAAGCGCGCAAATCTTTGTTTTGAAGGAGTGCCACAGTATCCTTGGTATCGAAAACAGGGATACGCTCTTTCTTGCTTATGATTTCCATAGTATAGCTTGTTCTCTCTAGGTCCCTTTTTGTCTGCAGAAGCAGGATAGTAAAAAGCAGAAAAGGGGAAATCTTTAGGAAGATATCTTTTTCTTCTTGGACACGCCAAAAAAGCCTTTCATCATCCAGCATAATCTCGACCAGGTCAGGTTTATCCTTGAGCAGATCAACGATATAATCATAATCCTGTCTTTTGTCAACCACCGTTTTGACAATAAAATAAAGGTCGCCCTCGGTTAAATCCTGCAAATACGACATTGCAACCTTCATGTGTTCCACCCCCCATTTTTCATAAGTGCTCTTAACAACCGATTTCGGGAGACAACGGAACCCATATCACATCTAGTGGGAATAAGAGTTGTAGTTAAGGAAGAGAGGCTTGTGGAGTATCTTTTACTATTTATTTTAGTTTAGCATGTGCTGTTTAATTCCTCAATGGGATTTACGGCCAGTTTTTTTAAGGTGAAGGTGTCAGAGGGTTACTCTTGACAAAGCAGTGACAATGGCGTATAAAAATTGTTTAATGAGATTATATAAATTCCTGGAGAGGTGACACTAGAAGATGCCGACTTATGACTACAGATGCGAACACTGCGGCCGCTTCCAGGTGACGCAGCGGATAACTGAATCACCTCTGGAAAAGTGTCCGACCTGTGGACAGCCTGTTGAGAGGTTAATATCTCGTAATGTTGCTATTATTTTTAAAGGGTCAGGTTTTTACTGTACAGATAATAGGACTGATTCGGGAACAGAGGAAAAGCCGGCAGCGAAGGCCAAGGAAGAGTCTAAAACCGAAACACCATCTACAACATAATTTAAGGTTTACCAAAAAGCCACGCATCGATTGCGTGGTTGTTTTTTTATCCAGGCATAAAAAGGGCGAAAGCTGGTAATAATTGACCCTGATAGGTAATAGAGGGAGTGAGTTGTAATGGATGAAAAATCGAAAGCAATTAGATTGCAGCGCCTGGAGGGGCGGGAAGAGCTATTTGAACTCTTTCGGCAGGTAGTTGATAGTTTTAGGCGTCAGCGGATAAAAACTAAATAGAGAGGATCAACTTTGTCTCCATCAAGCGTCTCCTCAAAGGCGGCGCTCTTTTTATTTTGGCACAGCTTTTGTGATTAAATATTATTGAAAAGGATTCTGCTTGGAAAATGTACAATAATTATACAGGAGGCAAAAATTATGGTTTTATATGGAGAAAAAGTGAGGGGGAATGATGTGAACAAGATCAAGTTTGGGACCGACGGCTGGCGTGATCTGATAGCTGAGGATTTTACCTTTGCCAATGTGCGCTTGGTAGCGCAGGCAATTGCTAATTATTTAAAGGATTCAGGTCTGGCTGATAAAGGTGTAGTGATCGGGTATGATAACCGCTTCTTATCTGAACACTTTGCGGCAAGTGTTGCAGGAGTAATGGCTGGTAACAGTATCACATCATGGCTGCCTGCGGAAGCAACCCCAACCCCGGTAACAGCTTTTGCAGTCAAAGCCCTTGAAGCTGGCGGGGCGGTGATGATCACTGCAAGCCACAATCCGCCTGAGTATAACGGAATCAAGTTTATTCCCGACTACGCAGGCCCAGCTACACCAGAGATCACCGAAGCCATTGAAAAGAATTTAAACAATCTACAGGCTGATGATATTCTTTTTCTGCCGGAACAGATAGGAAGAGAACGGGGCCTTGTGCGAGAACTGGATGCTAAACCCTTCTACTTTGCCCATCTGCAGAAAGTGCTCAACTACCGCACCATCCACAGGGGCAGATTGAAGATCGTTTTCGACCCTATGTGGGGAGCTGGTAGAGGTTATCTTGAAGAACTACTGAAAGGAACAAAAAACCAGCTGGAGGTGATCCATAACAACCGGGATGTTTTATTTGGAGGTTACCTTCCCGATCCCAATGAGCGCGGTCTCGCCCCCTTGCGAGATGCTGTTCTCGAAAAGGGAGCTGATATCGGGTTAGCTTTAGATGGTGATGCGGACCGCTTTGGTGTAATTGACCAGCATGGTGAGTACTATTCACCCAACCGCATACTCCCTCTCATTCTCTATTACCTTTTAGAAGACCGCAATTGGCGGGGAGCAGTGGCCCGTACTGTGGCCACAACCCATATGCTTGATCGCATTGCTGATGATTACGGATTACCGGTTGTGGAAACCCCTGTTGGTTTCAAGTATATCGGGCAGTCTCTGATACATCACCGCAGTATGCTGGGTGGGGAAGAAAGCGGGGGTATGAGTGTCCAGGGGCATGTACCGGAAAAAGACGGCATCCTGGCTATTTCCTTGATTGTAGAAATGTTGGCAGCCAGAGGGAAACCATTGAAAGAGTTGTATCAGGAGATTACTGATAAATTTGGAACCTTGGTTAGTGCTCGTTTAGATCTGAAGTGCAAACCTGAGGAAAAAGAGCAGCTTCTAAACAGAATCGAGGAGTGGTCACCAGAGAGCATCAACGGTCAAAAGGTGGTAGAGCGCAACACTAAAGATGGGGTAAAACTGCTTCTCGCTGATGGGAGTTGGGTCCTAGTGCGTGCCTCTGGCACGGAACCGCTCTTCAGGATATATGCTGAGGCAGCAACACAGGATGGTGTAGACAAGCTGCAGAATGAGGCACGGCATTTATTAGGTCTTTGATCCCATAATGTTAATATTTTCAGTTTTTAATCTAGGTCTGCAGGAAAGATGCCTGAATATGTTGAAATGTAAAAATATAACCAGGACCACCAATAAGGTGGTAATCGTTCTCTGATAGGGTAGAAGGCGCTAGACTTCAAGGATGAATTAATTGTAAACTCTGCCTTAGCTAGGGGTACAGATACTATTCTGGTTGTTCCCGTTATTGGGGAGGGGAAACATAATGGAGAAAATTAGAGTATTAATAGCTGATGATCAACCCTTAATCAGAGAGGGTTTACGGCGGGTGCTGGAGACGGATCCTCATATTGAAATATGTGATGAGGTGGGGGATGGACAGGGAGCTATCAATTTAACCCGCAGTCTCCGCCCAGATGTTATTCTAATGGATCTAGAGATGCCAGGGACAAGTGGTTTAGAAGCCAGTCAGGTGATCCGCAAGGAAATGCCTGATGTTAAAATAATCTTTCTTACTGTTGCTGAGGATGAGGAAATGCTGGAAGTAGTTAAAGCAGGTGCCAGCGGATACCTTTTAAAGGATGTACAGCCAGATGAACTTTTAAAATCTATTCATGATGTAGCGGAGGGTAAGCCAGCTTTTCCCCCAGTGGTCACTGATAAACTGGAAGGTGAGTATAGTCGTTTGAGTTCCCGTAATATGGATCAGCGGATCAAAAGCCTTACAGCAAGAGAAAAAGAGGTGCTGGCTCTGATCGCCTTAGGTGAATCGAATCGCAGCATTGCGAGCAAGCTTTTCATCAGTGAAAAAACAGTAAAAAATCATATAACAAGTATTTTCCGCAAGATTAAAGTTCATGACCGCACTCAAGCTGCCATTTACGCCATAAAAAACCATATAGTAGAGATTTAGCCATTAACCCCGTCCCTTTTCTCCGCATATATTGTGGAGAAAAGGGGGGTAATATATGGCCAGTGTCTTACTTTTAGTCCTCTTAGGACTGCTCCTCTATATACTGTTCTTTTCCTACCGCAGATTTATTGTGTTTCAAAAGCGATATGCTGATCCTGACCTTACTTTACTGCTTATCGTTCGCAATCAGGCTCCTATCATTGAAGGGGTTATCAAAGAACTGCTTGCCTATTACAACACCTCACCCAAATCCTTTGAACTTGTTATTTTCGATGACGCCTCTACAGATGAAACACCAGAGATACTGCGCTGTTTGTCACGCAGATACAACTGCACATTGGTTTTCGGCCAGACACCTGTGGGTATCAAAGCCATGGAAAAAACACTCTCCATTTGCCGGGGAAAGGTAATCCATTTTTTCCTGCTCACTGAAAGGGTAGGATTGAGGACGGTCAGCTCTTTGGCCAGGTGTTTGTCCCGCGGGGAGAAGATCCCGAATTTCGGGATCGCCTGTGCCTCAGGTGTGATGTCAGGGACTACATCCAACTAAGCCCTGCGCCAACTGTCCCATCAATTAAGGACATATCTCAATTAGTGCATTGAGTTTTTGAGAACCATGCAGGTATTTTAGCGTATTTATGGAATATATAACCATTATGTCATCTGAGCAGAGGTTATTATTCCAGTTATATGTTGCACAGGGTAGAGGGAAATTTCTCTTTTTTCTCTCCCCTGTTCCTCTTTTTGACTTTAATTATCTTGCCAGTAAAGAATTTGATCGCTTCTTTCCGGTTGTTTCTCCTTTGCCTCTGGGGCTTGCAGCATCTATATTCAAGGATCTGTGCAAAACAAACTTTAAAAAATGCTCAGCTGAATCGCTTTTGGCAAAGATACGCGCCCTCTGCAGCAGGGAATTGGGCAGGAGGGGAATGCCTAAAGATTACGAAGAGACAGCTGTTATTCACCGGGCGGAAATTGCATTTCCACCGGACACACTTCCGGGATATGAGGAACTCAATGAGTTGGAATCTCTGCTCAAAGGGCGGCTCCTATCTCTGAGCGAAATTCAGCGTATTGTTGGTTTTTGGGACAAAGAAATCCTTAACAAGGCTCTCCAGTTGCTCTGCCTTGAGGGAAGAGCGGCCCTGCTGCCTGCCCTTTATCAAAAAAAGGGAAGTTTAGTCCGCTGTCAGCGCTGTGGTTGGGAGGGCATTCCTGATAACCACAACTGTGCACGCTGCGGCAGCAGTGAGTGCTGTAGTTGCCCCGATTGTGGGCTGTTGGGGAGTTTGAGTTTTTGTGATCCCCTCTATACTGGGGTTGTTGACAAGGGAGAGGATGTGATCTGCTGCAGGCCCCTTTTGCTGGGTGATTCTCTTGCAAAAAGAGCAAAAAGAGCTTCCTTGAGGAAAATCCCTGCTCCAAGGCCCTGCCGCTGGACGCTGCCAGGGGATATCAAATTTACACCCCCACAGGAGGCTGCAGTTCAGCACCTGCTAAAGTTTGGCAGAGAGGGTAAAGAAGGTGGGACCTGCCTGGTTTGGGCAGCCTGTGGGGCCGGAAAAACAGAAGTTTCTTTTCCCCTGATCGCTGAAATGCTGAATCAGGGGAAAAAGGTGCTTTTTGCATCACCCCGCAGGGATGTAATCCTGGAGATCGCACCCCGCCTGGCCTGCGCTTTCGGCAGGGAGCGTACAGCAGCCCTTTATGGAGGAAGCAGTACTCTTCGACGGGAAGTCCCTCTGCTGGCTGCCACAACACACCAGGTTCTGCGTTTTTATCATAATTTTGATCTGGTGATCCTGGATGAGGGTGATGCCTATCCTTTTCCTGAAAACAGGATGCTGCAATTCGGGGTCGAAAAGGCCCGCTGCCCAGGGGGAAAGCTGGTTTACCTCACAGCCACTCCCACCTCCTGGATGCTGGCCCAGGCTAGGAAAAGCAAGGTTGATGTTATTAAAATCCCTGCCCGCCCCCATGGTTTTCCTTTACCTGTGCCAAAATTTTTGAAGATTGCGCCCCTGCAAAAGAACAAGAGGGGGTTTATGCTCCAGCGGCAAGTCCTTGAAATTGCAGCTGAACTGTTAAAAAAGCCCGGCAACCGCATCTTTCTCTTTGTGCCATCTGTTGTTATGACATCTTTAGTGGGAGAAGCCCTGCGCTCTGCAGCAGGTAAATATCCTTTGGATTATCTAAAACCGGACAATGTTCAGTGGACCCATGCCGGTGATAGGGACCGGAAGTTGAAAAGGGATCGCTTTTTTGCCGGCGAATTTCCTTTACTGGTGACCACAACCATTATGGAACGGGGGGTCACTGTTCCTAGGGTTAACGTATTGGTTTTGGAGGCTGCCCAAGAGGGTATTTTCGATACCCCCACACTGGTGCAGATCGCTGGGCGCTGCGGCCGCAGCCCCGATTATCCTACAGGTGAGGTCTGGTTTATCTCTCGGGAAATCAGCAGGTCCATGCGGGAGGCCAGGTCACAGATCATAGTAATGAATAAAGAAGCCCAGCGCAAAGGCTATCTGCGCAAGGACTGGGAAGAAATACTCAAGAAAATTGTGTTTTAAGTGTGTTGTGAAGTAAAATATAGTAATAAGGGGGAGAAATTAATTGCTGTCCGCAATCAGAGGACTGAAGGCCCTCATTTTTCCGGAAAGCAAAGGGTGCCCTTTATGTGGGCGCCAGGGAGCCCCCCATCAAATTTGCCGCTTCTGTTTACAGATGTGGGCTGATCTGGCAGAGGGGCTTGTCCCTTGTACCAAATGCGGCCGCTTCCATGCCGGACAGGAGGGGAAAATGATCTGCTGGGAGTGCCGGGAAGATGAGCAACCGTACATCATCTCCAGGGCTGTGGCACCCTTTGAGGGCCCTGTAAGGGAGGCTGTCCACTACTTCAAGTTCTGCGGGAGGAGGGGATTGGCCTATCCCTTTGGAGAGCTAATGGCCTCTCTAGTTGTTCAGCTTTTCCCCTTTCGCTCATTTGGTGCTGTAGTGCCTGTACCCCTACATATAGGCCGGCTGCGGGAACGGGGTTATAATCAGGCAGCTTTACTTGCTGAGGTGATAGCTGGGATTTTAAAAATCCCTTTACAAGAGGAAGCCCTGCTGCGGGTCAGAGAAACTCCAAGCCAGACATCCCTTTCCAGACAAGAGCGTGAGGAAAATATGAAAGGAGCCTTTATAGCCGGTAAGGAGGCCCTACTGCTACAGGGGAAACGGGTCTTGCTGGTGGACGATGTTTATACAACAGGGGCTACAGTCAAGGAGTGCTGCCGGGTGCTCGCTTCAGCAGGTGTTGGTGAACTATATGTGGTCGCTCTAGCTGCAGGTATTGTCAAAGATAAAAATCCTAAAGAGGTGTAATCTGCATGATTTCAATTCTTTTTCTTCTCATGTTGGTGCCGCTGCTGTTGATGATGCTTTTTTTTAATGTGGCAACATTTTCTTTTTCTCGTCTGGGCATGTCCCAACAAGGGGCATTTCTGTTTTTAACTGCATCGATCATCGGCAGCATGATCAATATACCCCTTTCCCGGCGCAGAATACAGGTGTATGAACCCAGGGCACACCCTTTTTCCATGTTCTTTTTTTATTACCCTCCTGTTGTTCGGGAGCAGGTTATCTACTTAAATGTTGGGGGAGCCGGGCTGCCGGCTGTTTTATCCCTCTATCTATTGCTGAGCGGTAGGGCGCCATTGCTGCCTACCCTGTTTGCTCTGCTTGTGGTCACTGTTGTAGCAAAGATGATGGCCCGGCCGAAACCGGGTGTAGGGATTGTGATGCCCGCATTTATCCCTCCCATAGTTGCTGCTGCTTCTGCTCTGATACTGGCACCTTCTGGCTTTACTGCCCCTGTGGCTTATGTAGCCGGAACCATGGGTACTTTGATCGGGGCTGATCTGCTGAACTGGAGAAGCTTCCAGAGCTTAGGTGGGCAGGCGGTAAGCATCGGGGGCGCAGGAATCTTCGATGGGGTTTTTCTGGTGGGGATTATAGCAGCATTTTTAGGATAAAATTCTTTGCCCGTATCTCTCGTGATCTCTACCCCGCTTGTCTTGCCCGCACGCCTATAATGCTGCGGCCTGTTTGATCACCTCTATGGATGAGATGGGATTGGTGGGGCGCTGAGTTCCTCAATCTGGTTAACATAATATTGCTTTTCCTCTTCCTTCAAGTAGGGAATATTATATTGAGCCACCATCAGAGCGGCTTTTTTGCTTCCTTCAGCTAGCCATCTGGCACACTCCATATCTGCCTTTACAGGGGGATAGGACTGGGGAAGGGAGTGTTTTATCAGGGAGATGATTTCTCCAGCACAACGGGCTATCTCCAGAGGAATATCAGTGAACTTTTTGGCAGCTAATGGGGTACCTTCAAAAAAAGCCTTGATGGCAAAGCCGTCTTCCTGGGCCAGTGCCAAGGCCCGCTCCATAAGGGTTTCTGCTCTAAGCAGTGTTTCTTCCCAGTAATTTTGGGGGTTTAGGGAGTCTTTTTGCTGCTGACTGCCCTTCTCCTCTTTGATCCTACGCAAGTTGACCCGACAGGTCATGGCAAAGAGGGCTGCGGCATGAGCAGCAGTCACCCCCGCAGATGAACCTGCGCTGGGGTAGAGGGAGTCAGCTGACAGTTCCCTAAAATACTGGCTTAACTTAAGCTCTTTGATTACAGGAGGAGTATCCATCATGATCCCCTTTCTTTTCTCAGTGTATCTAGCCTTACCGATCGCCAGAAGTTAGCAAATCTCAGACAGTCTCCCATTCCGCTGATCTGTTTTATTATACCTTTTCGAGAGCAAGATTAATAATCCTTCCCATTGTCTGCATGGCAAGGTAAAAGCTTGTTAATCCAAATCAGGTTGTCCCCTCCGGTGATCATTAAACCGGGGTTTTACTTTTATTTACGGTTGTTATTAACTGTACTTCAATTATCAGACAGAGAATAAGAAGGAATTTGGGTCTAAAGGGTCGAATTTGAACCAATAAATTCTCTATTTCTCCCAGAGGGAGGTGAGGCTTTTGAAAGAGGTGCAAATTGATGTAGGCAGGTGTGTCGGTTGTAAGTCCTGTGAAATAGCCTGTGCAGTAGAGCATTCAGCTGGAAAAGAGTTGTTTGGGGCAATTTTCGAAGAGCCGCAGCCCCGCAAGCGCATTTTTGTCCAGCATGCAGGTGAAAAATCTGTTCCAGTCAACTGCCGGCATTGTGAAGAGGCCTTTTGTGTGAGAGTATGCCCCACCGGAGCAATGTACAGGCAAGGAGCTATAGTACTGCACAACCGTAATCTCTGCATCGGGTGCGGTTTCTGTGAACTGGCCTGCCCCTTTGGTGCTATCACCCGTTCTCCGGGAAGCAAGTTGGTGACCAAGTGTGACCTCTGTCCTGACAGAGAAATTCCGGCCTGTGTCAGTGCCTGTCCTACTAATGCCCTTTCCTTTACGACACCTGAAGAAGCACAGAGAAAGAAACGACGCACTTTGGCTGAACAAATGTTCCTACCTTGAAATAGAGGTCTGAGGCAGGAGGTCGGAAGACGGAGGCAATCGAAACCTAATGTCCTCATTCCTATGTATGAAGGGCTGTGATGAACACAGCTGACTGAAGAATCAGTGAAAGGAGGATCTTTTGTGGGAGAGAAGAGTGTAGATAAGGCATCATTAAGTATGCTCGATAAAGCCGCTCAGGAAGGTATAGAGACCGCATGGGATCGCTATGAAAAACAGCAGCCCCAATGCGGTTTCGGTCTTTTAGGGCTCTGCTGCCGCCACTGCAATATGGGTCCCTGCCGGATAGATCCCTTTGGAGAAGAGCCCCAGGAGGGGATCTGTGGAGCTACTGCAGACACCATTGCAGCCCGCCACCTTTTGCGGATGATCGCTGCTGGTGCTGCTGCTCACTCAGATCATGGAAGAGATATTGTGACCACCCTTTATGAAACAGCTGAGGGTGAAGCACAGGGCTACCAGATCAAAGATGAGGGTAAACTGCGCGCCTTAGCTGCTGAATTCGGTATTCCCGAAGAAGGAAGAAGTAAAGAGGATGTTGCTCGGGATCTAGCCCGGGAGGCCATGGAAGAGTTCGGCATGGTCAAGGGCACACTCAATTTCCTCAATAGAGTACCTGAGAAGAGAAGACAGCTCTGGGAGAAATTAGGGATTGCTCCACGGGGGATCGACCGGGAGATTGTTGAGGCAATGCACCGCACCCATATGGGGGTTGATAATGACTATGTGAATTTGACCCTGCACGGGGTGCGTACTGGTCTCAGCGACGGCTGGGGAGGCTCCATGTTTGCCACCGAGTTTTCCGATGTCCTTTTTGGAACACCACAACCGGTCAGGGGGAAAAGCAATCTGGGGGTTCTGAAAGAGGACCAGGTCAATATTGTGGTCCACGGCCATGAGCCTGTGCTCTCGGAAATGATCGTACAGGCAGCAAAGGATGAAGAATTGATAGCTGCAGCCCGGGAAAAGGGTGCTCAAGGCATTAATGTCTGTGGGATGTGCTGTACAGGTAATGAGATTTTGATGCGTCACGGTGTGCCTGTTGCAGGGAACTTCCTCCAGCAGGAGCTGGCTGTTATAACAGGTGTGGTGGATGCCATGGTGGTGGATGTGCAGTGCATTATGCCTGCCTTGACCCAGGTAGCCAAATGCTATCACACCAAACTGATCTCCACATCACCCAAAGCCCGCTTCCCGGAGATGGAGCATGTGCCTTTCAGTGAAAGGACTGCACTGGATACCGCCCGCCAGATAGTGAAAATGGCTGTTGATAACTATCCACGCAGGAATAAGGATCGGATCCAAGTACCTGATGAGGAAATGGAATATATGGCTGGCTTCAGTGTGGAGGCCATACTGAAAGCCCTAGGTGGTAGTTTGAACCCCCTGCTGGATGCGATTAAAGCCGGCCAGATCAAAGGAATCGCAGCAGTTGTCGGTTGTAACAACCCGAAGGTCACCCAAGATTCAGGGCATCTTACTATCACCAGAGAACTTATCAAAAATGACGTTTTAGTGGTACAGACCGGGTGTGCAGCTATCGCCTGCGCTAAGGCAGGGTTATTGCTGCCTGAGGCCGCTGACCAGGCTGGGCCAGGGCTGAGCGCAGTCTGCAAGGCGCTGGGCATTCCACCTGTTCTGCATATGGGATCATGTGTGGACATCAGCCGCATCCTTGTCACAGCAGCAGCTATCGCCAATGCCCTGGGTGTTGACATCAGCGACCTGCCTGCAGCAGGGGCAGCTCCGGAATGGATGTCAGAGAAAGCAGTTTCCATCGGGTCCTATGTGGTGGGCTCCGGTGTTTTCACAGTTTTGGGGACCGTACCACAGGTATTGGGAGCTAAGAAATTTACAGAACTCCTGACAAAAGGTGCTCAGGATGTACTGGGAGCAGCCTTTGCTGTGGAGACTGATCCCTTAAAGGCTGCAGAATTGATCATAGAGCACATCGCAGCCAAGAGAAAAGGGTTGGGCTTGGAAGCGTAAAGCTGTGATAAAGTAGAAAGTCCGAAAAAATATGCACAAAACCCCAATAAATTTGGGGTTTTTGTGTGTTCGCCTACGGTCGGGACCCCATCAAAAAGGGGGGTGCTGAAGGAAGCCGAAGGGGGACTTATTTATGTATGGTTTAAATATTAGGCAAAATCATGTATTATCCTGTTAAAATTAAAATAAGTGAATAATCAAAAGATGGTTTCAAAGTATCAACAGATTGGAAGGGTTGAACATGAATCCAAAAGAAGCAGTTGTAATAAGCTGTCAAGCTGTAAGTGCCGAAATTGAAAATATTGCACCGCCGAACATAACGACAAGAGTACTGGAATTCGGTCTACACAACCATCCGAATAAACTCAATCAAAGGCTTAGAGAGTGTCTGGATGAAATTGAGCAAGAGGGCAGATATCAGTTTGCCCTTTTCGCCTACGGGCTTTGTTCTAATGGAGTAGTTGGCTTGAAACCAAGAAGTGTTAAAGTTGTTATACCTAAAGTAGATGATTGTATCAGTCTTTTTCTTGGTTCTCGCAAGAAATATGTGGAGCAATTGCGCAGAGATCCGGGCACCTTTTATTTAACCAAAGGCTGGATCGATTATGGAGAAACACCCCTTGCCATCTACAACCAAGATGTTCCCTGGACAAAAAAATACTCCCAGGAACAGATCCGCTGGATAGCCCGGGAAACCATCAGGAACTATACTCGAGTAGCTCTGATCGAAACCGGTGCCTATGATATTTCCTCTTATGAAGAGTTCGCACGAAAGACAGCGGATGTGTTTGGATTAAAATATGAACTGCTTCCAGGCTCTCTTGATTTATTGAAGAGATTGCTTTACGGTCCCTGGGATAACGATTTTGTGGTTGTGGAGCCGGGGACAGAGATAACGAAAGAAATGTTCTTATAGTAACAGCTGGTGTTTGATTATTTCGCAAAGTGTGCTTTTTGATGATGAAAAAGTTTCACCAAATTTGAAAAGTTTATTTTTACAAGATAGGGGGCATTTACTTGTCACTGGTACTAGGAATAGACACAGGTGGGACTTATACAGATGGGATTATACTTGATGTGACTGATCAAAGGGTTGTTGCTAAAGCCAAAGTGCTTACTACTCATGATGATTTAACCAGATGTATTACAGATTGTTTTCGGGAACTGAAATGCGATGCTGTACATGATATAAAAATGATAGCCTTGTCTACTACTCTGGCAACCAATGCAGTTGTAGAGGGGCACGGTGGAGAAGTTGGCCTGTTGTTGATCGGCAGTGAGCCCATCGACAAACTTCCAGCTGCTGTTTGTGAAATCATCAAGGGCGGACATGATGCAGCAGGCAAACCCCAGGCAGAGTTGGATGTTGAGGAAGTTCGTAACGCTATCCGGAAGATGTGCGGCAGGGTTGAAGCTGTGGCTATCTCCAGCTTTTTTAGTGTTCGCAATCCGGAACATGAACAAAAAGCGCGTGAACTGGTAAGAGAAATGATGGATGTGCCGGTGGTGTGCGGTCATGAGCTTTCCAGTTCTCTAGGATTTTATGAGCGAGCGGTCACCGCGGTTTTAAACGCTAAACTGCTGCCGATCATAGCTTCGTTAATTGAATCAGTGAAAAAGGTCTTAAGGGAAGAGGGGATTAATGCTCCATTAATGATTGTCAAAGGTGATGGCAGTTTGATGAGCGAGAGTGTGGCAAGGGTAAGGCCTATCGAAACACTGCTCTCAGGCCCTGCTGCCAGCATCTACGGAGCCGTTTACTGCGGTAAAGTAAAGGATGCCCTGGTATTGGATATGGGTGGAACCACCACTGATATTGCGGTTCTTTCCGATGAGGTGCCGAAAATCAATGATGAAGGAGCTGTTGTTGGGGGGTGGAGAACCCGTGTCAGGGCAGCAGAGATCAACACCTATGGAATCGGCGGGGATAGTTACATTCAGATAGACAAAGACAAAAATCTGATCATCGGGCCAAATAGGGTATGGCCCTTGGCTTTGGCTGCTGATAGATATCCTCATCTGGTGGAAGAATTGAGCCTGCAGTGGGAAACCAAAAAATTTAACTCACTTTATAGCCAGCCAACCGATTGTTTCATTTTAGTGCAGCAAGATATAGCTGTGCAGATGACGACCACAGAAAAGGAAGCTGTTCAACTGCTGAAAGAACAGCCCCATACACTGCAGTTTTTAGCTGATAAGATGGGGACAAAGACCTTTTTCTTAGATCTGAGTCGTTTGGTGGAGATGGGTATTTTGAATAAGGCTTCTGTAACCCCTACCGATATCTTACATGCCAATGGCCGTTATACACGGTGGAATAGGGAGGCATCCATTTTAGGTGTCAAGATGCTGGCTCATAAAATGGGAAAAAGTTATCAGGAGTTTCTTGATCTGGCGATGGAGGCCATTATTAATAAAATAGCTCTGAGCATTTTGCAGAGTGTGGTCAATTTTGAGGGCAAAGATTTTGATATTCAGGATGAAAAAGGGGCTATGTATTTCATCGGCAAACTTTTGCAGCCAAAAAAAGCTGGTAGATTAATGGGTTGCAGTCTTGAGTTTAACCTGCCCTTAGTTGCTATCGGCGCTCCTGTAAATGTTTATTTGCCTGAGGTGGCCAGCAAATTAAAGCTGGACTTGATCATACCTCCTAACGCGGAAATTGCCAATGCTATCGGGGCAGCATCAGGCAATGTTGTGGAGGCTGTTCAAGTTTTAATAAGGCATGATGATGAACAGTACATTGTTCATGCCCCATGGGAGCGGAAGGTATTTGATAATTATGATGATGCTATTGCTTATGCTCAGGCTGAGGCTGCAAAAAAAGCTGCAGTTCAGATTGAAAAAGCAGGTGCTGCAGATTATCAATTAACTACAGAGAAGGAAGAAGTAAATATTCCGGGATGGGATATCCTTATGGAGACAAGAATAACAGTGACCGCAGTGGGTAAACCGAAGTGGTTATCATAAGAGCTTCCCTTCCCATTATAATAGAAGGGGAGGTTTTTTATGGGCATTTATAAAGCGGAATCTATTGTTCTCAGGAGCAGGGTTTATGGGGAAGCGGACCGGATTCTTGTTCTTTATACCAGAGAAGCAGGAAAGCTTTCAGCCATAGCCAAGGGTGTGCGCAAGACTACCAGCCGCCTGCGGGGAGCGGTGCAGTTGTTCAATCATGCCCACCTAGTGCTTTATACCGGAAAAAGCCTAGACACAGTTTCCCAGGGGGAGGCAGAGGAGCAGTTTTCCTACCTGGAGCAGGACTTGGAACTCTTTGCAGCTGCCAGCTACTGTGCAGAATTGGTGGACCGCCTCACACCGGACCGGGAGCCCCAGCCCAGGCTGTTTTATTTACTCCTCTCCACTTTCAGGGCATTGAAAAACGGGAACCCCGAGCTTTTAGCCAGGGTTTTCGAGCTCAAACTTTTAGATATCCTTGGTTACAGGCCGCGCCTAACCGGCTGTGTGATGGGTGATCACCCTGCTGTCAGGGAGGGTGTACAGCAGGTATGGTTCAGTATTGAACGGGGTGGAGTGATCTGCCCTGCCTGTGCTGAGCATTGTAAAGAAGCGATTCCCCTTTCACCGGCAGCCCTTGGTGTGATGGGTTATATCCTGCGCAGCCCACTGCAGCAGGCTGTTAAAGCCAAGATCAGCCCAAAAGTGCTCAGAGAGATGGCAGCTCTTCTCCAAAAGTTTTTAAGCTATCATGGTGAGGTTAAGCTGCAGTCCCGCTACTTTTTGGATGCCTTTCGGGATAGTGAAACTATAAGGCATAAAAAGCAGTGGTGAGGGAAGATTAGGGGTAGAAGGTGATCCTATGGATGAACAGCTGTTAAAAAAAATTGATCTGATAAAAGAAAGGATGGATGTGAGTTACAAAGAGGCCAGTGATGCTCTGGACAGGGCATCAGGTGATGTTGTGGCTGCATTGGTTTTGTTGGAAGAGGAACTGCAGGGAGAGCACTTGTGTGAAAAACTGAAGGAAACACTGGAAAAGGGGATCAGTGCCAAACTGCGTCTCAAAAAGGGGGATCACACTATCCTAGAGTTTCCCGCTGGTTTGGGTTTAGCTGGGGTGTTGGGGATGCTGCTCAGTGATGAACTGGCCGTTCTGGGAGCGGCTTGTACAGTGATAGCTTTGTTCAGTAGATGTACCCTGGAGATCGCAGGGGAAGAAAGGGAAGAAAAAGAAATTCAAATAGAAGCTTGACAGTATACTAGAGAATTGATAAATTGTAGAAAAATAAGCTATGAGGGAGAAGAGTAGCCGCTTTTGTTCCGCAAATAGAGAGCCGGGGTTGGTGGGAGCCGGCCGGAGCGGGCGGTGAAAGGGGCTCCGGAGCAGCAGGAGGAAACCCGGCATAGCACTGGGGAGTAAAACCTGCAATAGAACAAAGGGGCGCAAACAGATGCGCAAACAGGGTGGAACCGCGGGCAGTATCCCGTCCCTGTAGCTATAATAGCTGCATGGGGCGGGTTTGTTTTATAGTTTTTGCTCTAAAGGAGGATTTATTGTTATGGCTGAAATGACTTTTCAGGAGATTATTGAAGCGCTCAACTCTTACTGGAGCCGCTACTGTGTGATTCAGCAGCCTTATGACCTGGAGGTTGGAGCTGGAACCATGAATCCGGCCACTGCTCTCAGAGTTTTGGGACCGGAACCGTGGAATGTTGCCTATGTGGAGCCTTCACGCCGGCCTACAGATGGCAGATATGGGGAAAACCCCAACAGGCTGCAGCATTATTATCAGTACCAGGTGATCTTAAAACCTTCACCTGATGATGTGATCGACCTTTATTTAAACAGCCTTACTCACCTAGGGCTTGACCTGCAATCCCATGATATCCGTTTTGTGGAGGATAACTGGGAATCACCAAACCTGGGTGCCTGGGGTTTGGGATGGGAGGTCTGGCTGGATGGTATGGAGATCACCCAGTTTACTTATTTTCAGCAGTGCGGGGGGTTTGAGTGCCGCCCGGTCAGCGCTGAACTGACCTATGGGATCGAAAGGATCGCCATGTACATCCAGGGTGTGGATAATGTCTTCGATGTCATCTGGACCGATGGCATTACCTATGGGGAGATCCACCACCAGACAGAAGTGGATTATTCCTATTACAATTTTGAAGAAGCGGATATCGAAATGCTCTTTACACTCTTTGAGATGTATGAAAAGGAGGCAGAGCGCATCAGTGCCAAAGGGTTGGTGCAGCCGGCCTATGACTATGTACTGAAGTGCTCACATACCTTCAATCTGCTAGATGCCCGGGGTGCCTTGAGTGTTTCTGAGCGCACAGCCTATATCGGGAGGGTGCGCCGTTTGGCCCGCCTCTGTGCCAAAGCATACCTGGAGCAAAGGGAGAAACTCGGTTATCCGCTGCTCAAAGATGAGGCTCTGCGGGAGCAGTTGCTAAACACATCAGAGAAGAAAGCTGTAGATACTGCATCAAGGGAGGTTAAATAGAGATGGATTATTTGCTGGAAATAGGGGTTGAAGAACTGCCAGCCAGACTGGCTAATCAGGTGATCGATCAACTGCAAAAGTCTGGGGAAAAGCTGCTACAGGAGAACAGGGTCGGTTTTGCCGAAATTTCTGTTTATACCACCCCCCGCAGGATGACTTTCTATGTTCAGGGAATTGCAGAAGTACAGGAGGACCTGCTGGAGGAGGTAAAGGGGCCTCCCAAAAAGGTTGCATTTGATGAATCAGGACAGCCTACCAAAGCAGCTCAAGGTTTTGCCCGCAGCCAGAATGTGCCATTGGATAGTCTTATTGTGCGATCAACCTCTGCTGGGGAGTATGTTTTCGCTGAGAAACGAATTAAAGGACAGCCTACAGCTCAAGTATTAAGTGAGCTTATTCCCCAATTGATCAGCAGCCTTTCCTTCACCCGGCCCATGCGCTGGGGCAGTGGTGATTTCCGCTTTATCCGGCCTATCCGCTGGCTGGTCAGCCTGCTCGGTGATAAAATTGTGGATTTTGAGATCAATGGACTTCACCCGGGCAATTATACCTATGGGCTGCGCAATTACAGCAAAGAACCCTTGGAGGTGCGCAACCCCGAGGAGTATTTTCATAAGCTAAGGGATGCATCTGTGATCTTAAATCAAGAGGAACGAAAAGAAAAGATCTGGGAGTTAGTCAGGGAGGAGGCTGCCCGAGCTGGGGGGATGATTCAGCCTGATGATGAACTGTTAAATGAGGTGACCCACCTTCTAGAGAGCCCTACACCTATTTGCGGCGGTTTTGATCCCCGTTTGTTAAAACTTCCTCCGGAAGTGGTGATCACCCCGATGAAAGAACACCAGCGCTATTTTCCGGTTTGGGATGAAGAGGGCAAGCTGATGCCTTTGTTTATCGCCTGTGCCAACGGCCCGGTCAACAAAGAGATTGTGCGCCAAGGGAATGAGAAGGTGCTGCGTGCACGCCTCCATGATGCGGAGTTTTTCTTCCATGAGGATATAAAAACAGCACTGGAGGATAAGGTGGAAAAGCTGAAAAAGGTTGTTCACATGGAGGGACTGGGTACTATCTATGATAAGGTGCAGCGACTGGTTGCCCTAAGCGGCTATCTGGCCGGTATTCTTGGCTTGACCGAGCGCCAAAAAGAAGCGGCAGAGAGGGCAGCCTATCTTTCCAAGGCGGATTTGGTTACCGATATGGTTTTCGAGTTTCCTGAACTGCAGGGGATCATGGGAGGCTATTACGCCCGGATAAGCAAAGAGGACAAAGAGGTCTGCCGTGCCATCAGGGATCATTATATGCCCCGCTTTTCCGGTGATAAGGTGCCTGCCAGCAAACCGGGTGCTGTTTTGGCGATCGCTGACAAAATAGATAACCTGACCGGCTGTTTTGCTCTTGGCTTGGAACCCACCGGTTCCCAGGATCCATATGCTCTCAGAAGGCAGGCCTTGGGGATCTGCCACATTATCATCAAGCAGGAGTTTGATTTTTCTCTGGAAGCACTGATAGCAAAGGCTTATGAGAACTTGAGCGGGATGGAACTCACATATTCCTTTGAGCAAGTTAGGGACAAAATGATGGATTTCTTCAAGGCAAGACTACGGTTTCTCTTCCTTGAGGAGGGATACGCCTATGACACTGTTGAGGCTGCATTAGGGCCCTCCTTTGACAACATTATGTTGGTCTATAAGAGGCTTGAGGCCTTGACAGCTGTGCGCAGCAAACGGGAATTCGAGCTCCTCTTGACAGCATATACAAGGGCATCCCATCTAGCCCGACAGGCAGAGGGGGATGAGGTTGACCCTACACTGTTGGTTGAAGAAGGGGAACTGGAACTCTACAATGCCTGGACCAGGATCAAAAAGGATGTGGTGCGTTTCCTGGATGAAGGGAAGTACCAGGAGGCATTGCTCTGTGGTTCTGAACTGGCTGACCCCTTAGACCGCTTTTTCAATCAGGTTATGGTAATGGTGGAGGATATCCCCTTACGCCGCAACCGGTTAGCTTTGCTCAAGGATATTGCTGACACCCTGGGGCAGATGGGCGGCCTGGAAAAAATTGTTCGGGAGGGCTAATGATAATTATAAAAATAATAGCAGGATTTTTTTATGTTGTATCGTAATTGATTAAAAAGTATAACACATTGTGAAAAAAAACAGCAAATAGTATTTATAAAAAACCTAAATAGTATTATTATTAAAGGAGATTGATAGAGAAAGGGTGTTGCTCTATCCAACTGACGCCGCGCCAGGAGCAAATCATAGAAATTGTAAAAAAGAATACACCTATTACAGGTGAAAAAATCGCCGAGATGCTCAATGTGCGGCGTGCTACTTTGCGTCCGGATCTGGCTGTGTTAACTATGGCGGGTTTGCTGGAGGCCCGCCCCCGTGTTGGCTATTTTTATACTGGAAAGACTCCTTACATGTTATTAGCAGAAGAGATCCGGCACCTTAAGGTAAATGATGTGAAATCAGTCCCTGTGGTAGTGAGGGGTAATATCTCTGTCTATGATGCGATTGTTGCCCTTTTCACTGAAGATGTGGGAACACTTTTTATCGTGAATGATGATGGCTATCTAGAGGGGGCCGTTTCCCGCAAAGATCTGCTGAAAGTGACCCTGGGGCAGGGAGATCTGCATAAAATTCCGGTTAAAGTGGTTATGACCCGGGTACCCAATGTGGTGACCATCAAGGGGGAAGATTCTGTTTACGAAGCTGCCCGTAGATTGGTTGAGCACGAGATTGATGCTCTTCCTGTTGTTGAAGAGCCTCAAAATGAGGAAGATAAAGATAAGCTTAAAGTTATCGGCAGATTCACCAAAACAAATATCGCCCGGATCTTTGTTGAAATGGGGGAAAAAGCCTAAATGTTGAAAGGAGGTTGTTTATGGAGAATACAGTAATTTATGTAGTATCAGACTCCCTTGGAGAAACAGCGGAATTTGTTGCACGAGCTGCAGCCATCCAGTTTAATGCTAATGGGACCTTTGAAATCAGACGTGTTCCTTATGTGAATAACAAGGATACACTGGAAGAGGTCATGGAGGAAGCGAGCGGCACATGCAGCATTATTGCTTATACACTGGTGATTCCAGAATTAAGGGATGAGCTGGAGCGGCTGGCAAAGTTGCATAAGATTCCAGCTGTGGATATTATGGGGCCCCTGATGGATGCCCTCGCCAAAGCGACATCTAAGGCCCCTAAGAGAGAGGTAGGTCTGCTCCATCGCCTGGATGACCAGTATTTTCGCAGAGTTGAAGCCATTGAATTTGCAGTGAAGTATGATGATGGTAAGGACCCTCGGGGGCTGCTGTATGCTGATGTTGTCCTGATCGGTGTATCACGTACCTCCAAAACCCCTGTTTCAATGTATCTTGCCCATAAGCGGATCAAAGCTGCTAATGTTCCGATAGTGCCTGAGGTGGAACCGCCTGCTGAATTGTTAAAAATACATCCTCGTAAAATAATCGGGCTTACCATTCAGCCCCAGCTGCTTCTTCAGATTCGTCAGGAACGGCTGAAGTCCTTGGGGCTCACCACAGATGCGGAATATGCCAATATGAACAGGATCCAAAAGGAATTGGCCTATGCTGACCGGTTGATGGCCCAACTGGGCTGCCCGGTCATTGATGTTTCCAATAAAGCCATAGAAGAAACAGCAAGCATGGTCTTGGAAGTCTATTACAGGGGGGAGCGAGATGCAAAGTAAGTATGTTTACCTCTTTGAAGAGGGCAATGCAGGCATGAGGGATCTATTGGGAGGAAAAGGGGCCGGTTTGGCGGAAATGACCAATTTAGGACTCCCAGTTCCGCCTGGGTTCATCATCACAACAGAGGCCTGCAATGAGTACAGTGCCAAAGGGGAACTGCCTGCTGGACTGGAGGAACAGATACAGGATGCCCTGTCGGCCCTGGAGAAAAAGGTGGGAAAAGCACTCGGGGATAAGAAAAATCCCCTTTTGCTCTCTGTCCGGTCCGGGGCGAAAATCTCCATGCCTGGGATGATGGACACTGTCCTCAACTTGGGTTTGAATGATGAAACAGTTAAAGCCCTGGCCGCTGCAACCGGCAATGAGCGATTTGCGCTGGACTGCTACCGCCGTTTTATTCAGATGTTCAGCGATATTGTTCTTCATGTGGAGTTCTACAGATTTGAAGATATTTTGGAGAAATACAAAAGGAAATACGGGGTGCAGTATGATCATGAGCTGAAACCCGAACACTTAAAAGAGATAATCAGTGAATATAAAGATATTGTCAAAGGACAGACAAAACAAGATTTTCCCCAGGACCCTACAGACCAGTTGCGGAGAGCTGTTATAGCGGTTTTTGAGTCCTGGAACAACCCCAGGGCCAAGGTGTACAGGAAAGTGAATAAAATTCCTGATGACCTGGGGACCGCGGTCAATGTGCAGGCAATGGTGTTTGGAAATATGGGCAACAACTGCGGTACCGGTGTTGCTTTTACCCGGGATCCGGCAACCGGAGAGAATGTTGTTTTCGGTGAATATTTGATCAATGCTCAGGGAGAGGATGTTGTAGCTGGGATCCGCACACCTCAGCCCATATCCAAACTCAAAGAGGAAATGCCTGAGGCCTATGAACAGTTTGTAAGGACCTGTTCTTTATTGGAAAAACACTACAGAGATATGCAGGATATCGAATTCACCATTGAGAATGGCAAACTGTACATTTTGCAGACACGCTCTGGCAAGCGCACTGCTGCTGCGGCAGTCAAGGTGGCAGTGGATATGGTGAAAGAGGGTTTGATCTCCAAAGAAGAGGCCATCCTCAGGGTTGAGCCGGATCAATTGAATCAAGTGCTCCACAAAAGGTTGGATACCAGGGTGGACTTTCAGGTTGTAGCCACCGGGCTCCCTGCGTCTCCGGGTGCCGCCTCAGGCAAGGCAATCTTTGATGCCAATGAAGCAGAACGGCTGGGGAATGAAGGGGAAAAGGTAATCCTTGTCCGAACGGAAACCACACCTGATGATATCCATGGTGTTGTAGTAGCCCAGGGTGTGCTCACCAGCAGAGGCGGTATGACCAGCCATGCGGCGGTGGTTGCCCGGGGGATGGGCAAACCCTGTGTCTGTGGTTGTGAGGCACTGAATATCGATTATAAAGAGAAAAAGATGACAGTGGGCGATCTGGAGGTCAAAGAGGGGGATGTGATCACCATCGATGGCAGCACCGGACAGGTGATCTTCGGGGAGGTGCCCCTTGTTTCTCCAGAGATGACTGAGGAACTGCGTTTACTCCTTGCATGGTCTGATGAAATCAGGAAACTAGGGGTGCTCACCAATGCAGATACCCCAGCTGACGCCCAGCGTGCCCGGGAGTTCGGGGCAGTTGGTATCGGCCTGTGCAGGACTGAGCATATGTTCATGGCTCAGGATCGCCTCCCTATTGTTCAGGCTATGATAATGGCCAAAAGCCAGGAGGAGCGGCAGGATGCCCTGGATAAACTGCTGCCTATGCAGCAGGGCGATTTCTACGGCATCCTGAAGGCAATGGACGGCCTGCCTGTGGTCATCAGGCTCCTGGATCCTCCTCTTCATGAATTCCTCCCCAATGTTGGGGAACTGTCACTGGAAATACAGCGCTTACAGCTGACTGATGGTGACTCTGCAGAGATAGCCAAGAAACAAACCATGCTGGAAAAGGCGCGCTCTTTGCAGGAAATGAACCCGATGCTGGGTCACAGGGGCTGCCGCCTGGGAATCACCACTCCGGAGGTTTATGCCATGCAGGCACGAGCCATTGTCCAGGCAGTTGCCCAATTGAAAAAAGAGGGCTATGACCCCCGGGCGGAGATTATGATTCCTCTGGTTATGTCCCCGGAGGAACTAGAGATATTGCGCCAACTCTGCTTGGATGTTATTCAGCAGGTGGAAGAGGAAACCGGCTTCAAGTTTGAGATCCCCATTGGTACCATGATCGAGCTTCCCCGGGCCTGTCTGCTGGCAGATGAAATTGCCAAACATGCTGATTTCTTCTCATTCGGCACCAATGACCTGACCCAGACCACCTTCGGTTTCAGCCGGGATGATGCAGAGGGCAAATTCATACCTCAGTATATGGAAAAGAAGATCCTCGAGGATAACCCCTTTGCAGTCCTTGACCGGGATGGTGTCGGTAAACTGGTGAAATACGCGGTGGAGAATGGCAGAAAGGCTAACCCACAGCTCGTTTTAGGGATTTGTGGTGAGCATGGTGGAGACCCCAGTTCTGTGGAGTTCTGTCATTTAGTAGGACTGGATTATGTCAGCTGTTCACCCTTCCGGGTGCCTATTGCCCGTTTGGCTGCCGCCCAGGCGCAAATTAGGCATCCCCGGGTGTAACAAGGGGAGTGTGACAAGGGGACGGGGTTACTGTCACATATCAATGTGTCATTCCTTCCTCTAGTCCCTTGGCAACGATGATATTATTAATCCCAGCTTTGGCTGGGATTATTTCTTTTTGATTGGTAAAACTATATATAAATCACAATAAATGAGGGGATAATCTTAAACAGCTTAAACTAGGCAATTAATTGATGAAAAAGGAGAGATATACATGGATCTAAGAGGAAGCAAGACATATGAAAACTTAATGAGGGCCTTCGCAGGAGAGAGCCAGGCAAGAGGTCGCTATAACATCGCTTCATCTGCTGCGAAGAAGGAAGGGTATCATGTAGTGGCGGCTGTATTTGATTATACCGCAGACCAGGAGAGGGCTCATGGCAAAGTCTTCTACCAAAAGCTGAAAGATTATGCAGGTGATAATATTAAAATCTCCGGAGCTTATCCTGTTGATGCGTATGATGACACTGTTAAGGCTTTAAGGGCAGCTCAGCATAATGAGTTGGAAGAATGGGATGAAATATATAAGAGTTTTGGTGAAATAGCGAGGGAAGAGGGTTTTACAGAAATCGCGCAGCTTTTTGAACGTGTAGCAAGAATTGAAAAAACTCATGCAGATAGATTTGGCAGGCTGGCTGATGAGATAGAAAATGGCACCATTTTCAGGAGAGATGAAGAAATTGCCTGGATGTGTACTGTCTGCGGAAATATTCATGTAGGCAAAGAAGCGCCAGAGGTTTGTAATGTATGCCTACACCCACAAGGGTATTTCATGCCCTTCGCTGAATCCTTCGCCCAAAAGTAAGTGTGACACGGGGACGGGGTTACTGTCACAGATGCCAGCGTGTCATCCCTGTCCCATTGTAGTTACCATTGTCACTATTTCGATTTTACTTCCTTTATTTTTTTTCTGTAGGGATTTTTCGCACAGCCAGATTGGGTATTGACAACATTCCTGGGATATATTACTATACTCCAGGGTGGAAAAATATGCCAAGAGCGCCAAGGAAAAGAAGTGAAAATGGGATATATCATATAATTATGAGAGGTATAAATCGACAAAGTATATTCGAAGATGATGAGGATTGTACTAAGTTCATTCAAACCCTGCAAAGATATAAAAAAGTTTGTGGATATGAATTATACGCATATTGCCTTATGGGTAATCACCTGCATATGCTGCTGATGGAAGGTAAGGAGTCAATAGAGCAGATCATGCGGAGGATATGCGGTAGTTATGTCTTTTGGTACAATCAAAAGTATGGTAGGGTTGGCTATTTATTTCAAGATAGATATATGAGTGAACCAGTAGATAATGACAAATATTTTCTTACCGTCCTGAGATATATTTATCAAAACCCAGTAAAAGCTGGATTAGTAACAAGTGTTGAAGACTATCCATGGAGTAACTATAAAGAATACGCCGAGAGAAATGGCAGGGAGATAGAATTTGTACTTGGAATGTTTAGTGCGAATAGAGAAGAAGCAGTCAAAAGCTTTATTGAATATGTTAACAAGCCAAATAATGATGAATGCCTAGAAATATCAAATAAGCGTAAGATAACGGATGAAGAAGCAAGGAGTATCATCAGGAATCTATGTAAAATCGATCCTATAGATCTACAAAAGCTTGATATTTCCACACGAAAAGCATACTTGAGCAAGATAAAAAAAGAAAGTTGCATATCCATAAGACAGATAGAACGAATAACCGGAATAAACCGGGGGATTATCTTCAGGGCATAGTATGACAGCAACCCCATCCCACATTCTCCTTGGTATTCAGCAGCCCTGTCCTCTTAATACGTAACGTCCTGTCGTGTTGAGTGTGACAACAACCCCGTCCCCTTGTCACGAGCCCTTGTCACGACCCTTGTCACGAAAATTCTCATAGAAAAAGGAGTTAAAGGAATAAAGAGTGAAAACTCCTTTTACTGAAGGAAACTGGCCTTTAAAAGGGCAACTTTAATTAATAGGAGTGATGAATTGAAAGACATTAGGTTATACAATGTTATTTTTCCGCTTTGGTTTTTTCTGTTTTTACCGCCTGTTATACTTATAACACTGATAGGCAATTTTGTTATTGACTCATTAGTGGTAGTAGCTTGCTTTTTTATATTTAAGTTAGCTGATATACAAAAAAGTCTTACAGAATTTTATAAAGGAAGCATATTAAAAGTTTGGATTTTGGGATTTCTAGCCGATATTATTGGGGCCTCAATACTGTTTATATTAGGGATTTTAAATCCTTTGGAACTACCCACTGATTTGATTACAGGAATAAATTATGACCCATTTAGCAATCCTGCTGCTGTTGCAGTAATAACAATCGCTATGCTGGTGTCAGCAGTTTTTATATTTATGTTTAATTATAGAATTACCTTTTCTAAACAAATTGATGATAAAAAGTTAAGAGCAAAAGTAGCAATTACTGTTGCACTCATTACGATGCCCTGGACATTCTTGCTGCCGACGAAATGGTTTTACTAGAGATTTTACTAATTGATGATCAGTAACTCGGGCAGTGAAGAGACTGCCCTATTTTTATCCAATCGATAGTATAAGGTAATGTTGCCCGGTGTGTGACAGCAACCCCGTCCCCGTGTCACACTAAAGTTTACGTTATATAGAAGGAACCATTATTAGAAAAATAGTATATATTTATCTAAACATTGCATTCTTATTTCAGGAGGTGAAACAATTGCTTATTGTAGGAATTAATGGCAGCCCTAATCGGGATGGCAACACAGTTTTTCTTCTCCAAGAAGCATTGGCTGTTGCGGAAAAAGCAGGGGCCGAAACAAAATTGCTGCATGTAAAAGAAATACTCGATGACCTTGAATCCCCATTTTGTGAACTATGTTCTTCTCCCTGTGATGGCAGCTGTGCAGAGGGAAATAAGTTGGGAGAGGCCTTTGAGCTGTTAAAACAGGCTGATGGGGTGCTGATGGGCAGTCCTGTTTACTTTGGAACAGTATCCAGCCAACTCAAGGCTTTTTGGGATAAAACACGTGTCTTAAGGAGAGAAAAGGCTCTGCTCAATGTTGTTGGTGGAGGGATTACAGTCGCTGGTGCCCGCTTTGGGGGGCAGGAAACCACCCTCAGGGCGCTCCACGATATGATGCTGGTGCAGGGCATGACGATTGTAGGGGATGGTTATGTGGATTATGATTGCGGCCACCAAGGGGCTTGTGCCCAGCGGCCCGCCCAAAATGATGAAAACGGTATCAAAAGAGCAAGGATATTAGCACAGCGTGTTGTTGAAGTTGCAAAGGCCACAATGAGTTTAAGGAAACCATAGACGGGGTGGTAGCCTTTGGCACAAAACCTTTCCATTCGTGAAGAGATCGAACAGCGGGAAATAGAGTGTCTTGCCCCCTATGCCGCGCTGTGTGTCAAATCCAAAGGGCGGCTTTACCCGGAAGAACCCTGTTCTGTGCGAACAGCATATATGCGTGACCGGGACCGGATTATTTATTCCAAAGCTTTCCGCAGATTGAAACATAAAACACAGGTTTTTATTGCCCCGGAAGGTGACCATTACAGAACAAGAAGCACCCATACCATTGAGGTTGCACAGATTTCCCGTACACTAGCTAGGGCACTGCTGCTCAATGAGGACCTGACTGAAGCTATAGCTCTTGGGCATGACCTAGGCCATACACCATTTGGGCATTCAGGTGAAGCAGCTATCAATGAAGTTTTTCCACCAGGGTTTCGTCATAATGAGCAGAGCCTCCGGGTTGTGGATAAACTGGAGGGGGAACGGGGATTAAACCTTAGCTGGGAAGTGAGGGACGGTATACTCTGTCATACCGGCCCAAAATTACCCAGCACACTGGAAGGGCAGATCGTTAGGATCGCTGACCGCATCTCCTACATCAACCATGATATCGATGATGCTATCAGGGCCGGGATTATCAGTGAAGATGATCTGCCTAAAGAGTGTGTTGAGATCCTTGGCAACCGTCACAAGGTAAGGATCAACACCATGGTAACAGATATTATAAAAATGAGCAGGGGCAAGCCTATAGTTGCCATGAGTGATGAGGTCCGGTGGGCAACAGATAAGCTGCGAGAGTTTCTTTTTGAGCGGGTTTATATCGGTTCTGCAGCCAAAACGGAGGAAGCCAAGGCACAACAGGTGGTAAAAGCCCTTTATGATTATTATTTAAAGAACCCTGATTTGTTGAGCGATGACATCAAGGCCAGGATTTCCTGTGAAGGGTTGGAAAGGTGTGTTGTAGACTATATTGCAGGGATGACCGACCGCTTTGCTATGAAAACCTTTGAAAGGCATTTTGTTCCTAATGTTTGGATGAAATAGATAAGGAGCAGGAGTTTTATATACCCGTAGAGAACTATTATCGAGTCACAAAAAGGAACGGGTGTTTGCAGATGGCTGGCTTGATCCCTGAGGAATTCTTGGAGGATCTTCGTGGCAGAACCGATATTGTTGAGATTATCAGTGAATATGTCCCTTTAAAAAGGACCGGGCAGAACTATGTAGGCTTATGCCCCTTTCACCAGGAGAAAACTCCCTCATTTACAGTATCCCCTGCCAAACAGATTTTCTATTGTTTTGGCTGTGGGGTGGGGGGTAATGTATTCTCTTTCTTGATGAAGATCGATAATATCTCTTTTGTAGAAGCTGTAGAGCTTTTAGCTGAGAGGCAGGGAATGGAGGTTCCCCGCACCCGTGGCGCCCGGGAGAAACAGGAGCGAAGAGAAAGGCTCTATGAACTGAATGCTCAAGCAGCAGATTATTATCATAGAATATTATTACATGGGGAAGCAGCAGAACGCGCCCGGCGCTATTTAAACGGGAGAGGGCTAAAAAAAGAGTCCTGGGCAAGATTTATGCTGGGTTTTGCTCCTGCCGGACAGGGCCTTCTGCAGTTTTTTAGGGGAAAGGGTTATACCATTCAGGATCTCAGGGAAGCAGGGCTTTTTATTGAACGGTATGGAAGACTCCAGGAGCGTTTTCAGGGCCGTGTCATCTTTCCCATATTTGATCACCGGGGGCGTTGCCTGGGTTTTGGGGGGCGAGCTTTAGAGGATGAGCAGCCCAAGTACCTTAACTCGCCGGAGTCAGCCATTTTCAATAAAAGCCGCAACCTATATGGCTTACACCTGGCATTACCTGCGATTCGGGATAAAAAGCAGGTTATTGTGGTAGAGGGGTATATGGACTGCATCACAGCCCATGAATACGGTTTTCGCCATACAGTTGCCTCCCTGGGCACAGCCTTTACCCAGGAGCAGTCCAGACTGTTGTTGCGCTACACAAAAGATATTATTTTGGCTTTTGATCAGGATTCCGCCGGCTCTGCTGCCACGATGAGAAGTGCCGGACTTCTCCAGGAAATGGGCGGCAGAGTGATGATCCTTGATCTCCCGGAGGCCAAGGACCCGGATGAGTTCCTGCGCTCCCAGGGAAGAGAGGCTTTTGCAATTGCTCTTGCAGAGCGCACAAGCGGTTTTCTGGAGTTTAGGCTTGACCAGCTGCTGAAAAAATATAACCCTGATAACCTAGCGGACCGGGCGGAGATAGCCAGGGTTTTGGTGGAGGAGTTGGCTAGGATCAAGGATCATGTTGTGCGGGAGGGTTTCATCCGTATGGCTGCCCAGCGGATCCATACCTCTGAGGAAGCCATTCGGTTGGAATTGTCCCGATATCTCCGGAAATATCGATTGCAGAAGGATAAAACTGAAAAAAATAGATATAATATGGAACAAGGCAAACAAACTTTCGAAATGCAGCCTCTAGCTGCTATAGAGGCTGCCAGGAGCGGGCTGTTCAGTTTTATGCTCCAGGATCGCCATCTCTACGAGCGTGTTAAACAGGAGCTGGGCCGGGATGTTTTTTCAGGTAAGTATGAAAAATACCTTGATCTTTTTGAAAGACATGGCTGGGATAATGCAGCAGATCTACTCAATCAACTGGCAGCTGATGAGCAGCAGGAATTGGCTGCCCTTCTGATGAGAACAGAGGATATCCAGCTAGACGAAATACAGAAGGAAAGATTAATAGGTGATTATATCAGAACATTAAAAAAAGGGCAGTTGCAGAAAGCAATCGCCAGGAAACAGTCTGTTTTAAAGGAATTTGAAAAAAACAATGATCAGGAAGGAATTAAGAATCTGTTAGCAGAATTATACCTATTGTACGAAGAATTGGAACGTTTAAAAACACCAAGAACAGTAGATTCGATGAGCCAGGAAAGGGGGGAATGATATGAAAGAAGAACAATCAAGGATTGATGCAGTAAAAGCATTAATTGAGCGCGGGAAACAGAAAGGTTCTCTTTCCTACCAGGAAATTATGGATACCCTCCAGGGCTTTGATATGACTCCCGAACAGATAGATAGCATTTATGAACATTTCGGGGCCATCGGAATTGAGATCAGTCCGGATGGGGCGGCAAAAACCGACGCCAAGGAAGGGGAGGCTGTAGATGATGAGACTGAAGTTGATCTCTCTGTTCCAGAAGGTGTTGCTATCGATGACCCTGTTCGGATGTACCTGAAGGAAATAGGCAGAATCCCTTTGCTGACAGCTGAAGAGGAAGTGGAACTGGCGAAGAGGATTGAGCAGGGGGATGAAGAAGCCAAACGCAGGCTTGCAGAGGCCAATTTGCGGTTGGTTGTGAGTATTGCTAAGCGATATGTGGGAAGGGGTATGCTCTTTTTGGACCTGATCCAGGAGGGCAATTTAGGCTTGATCAAAGCAGTAGAGAAGTTTGACTACCGCAAGGGATTTAAGTTCAGCACTTATGCCACCTGGTGGATCAGGCAGGCGATTACCAGAGCTATCGCTGATCAGGCTCGTACCATCCGCATACCGGTGCATATGGTGGAGACCATCAATAAACTGGTTAGGGTTAACCGTCAGTTAATGCAGGAACTGGGAAGGGACCCGACCCCAGAGGAAATCGCTAAAGAAATGGAGATTCCGGAGGAGCGTGTGCGGGAAATCATGAAGATTGCCCAGGAACCTGTTTCCCTGGAGACACCAATTGGCGAGGAGGAAGACAGCCACCTGGGGGATTTCATTGAAGATGAGGATGCTCTGGCCCCTGCAGAGGCTGCATCCTTTATCCTGCTCAGAGAACAGCTGGAAGAGGTGCTGGAAACCTTGACCCCCAGAGAAAGGGATGTACTGCGTCTGCGTTTCGGCCTTGAGGATGGGAAAGCCAGGACATTAGAAGAGGTGGGCCAGAAATTCAACGTGACCAGAGAGCGCATCCGGCAGATCGAAGCCAAGGCTCTGCGCAAACTGCGTCATCCCACCAGAAGCAAAAAATTGAAAGATTATCTGGAGTAAATAAAAGCCCCAAAGAAACAATGAGGGGCTTTTTTTAGTTTTATTATAAACTCTTTAGTTAACCAGATCTTTATCTTTCAACAAAACCGCTTCTGGTTCCATCATCCCGAGTTTTTCTCTGGCCACCTGTTCTACTCTATCCGGCGATTTCAGCTTGAGTACTTGGAGTGCATAGGCTTTGTTTTCCCGTTTTAACTCTTCAATAATTGCTGCTGATTGCTCGACTTGGTAGCTGAGGGAGATTGCTATGTTTTGAAGGTGGATAAAAGTTAGCAGTAAAAGTCCCAATAATACTATGGAAGATACTAGTATGATGCGAGCCTTTCCAATTCGGGGCTTATGCTGCAACTTGGACTGCTGCTGGGGAAACTGTTGAGGTAGCGGATAACCGATCAGGGGTTCCAGTGTTTTCTAC
>JAAYWP010000072.1 GCA_012516535.1 Syntrophomonadaceae bacterium
TCTCCTCTCAGACCAGACCTCCTGCCATGCTGTTTATGAAGGTGGGTACTGCCCGCAGGGTATAAGCTTTGAGGAGAGGACAAGGCTGCGGGCTGAGGACCGGGAGAAATTCAAACAACTGGTTGACCAGAGCCTGAGACGCCATTTTTATCTGATCAAAACCCTTACAGAACGGGGCACCTATTTCTTTGACTATGGCAACTCCTTTATGAAGGCTGTATTTGATGCAGGTGTGAAGGAGATCTCCAAAAATGGTGTAGATGAGAAGGATGGTTTTATTTGGCCTTCCTATGTTGAAGATATCATGGGCCCCATGCTTTTTGATTACGGTTATGGCCCTTTCCGCTGGGTGTGTTTGAGCGGTAAACATGAGGATCTGGTGAAAACAGACCGTGCAGCGATGGAGTGTATTGACCCCAACCGCCGGGGACAGGACCGGGATAACTACATCTGGATCAGGGACGCAGAAAAGAACAAACTGGTTGTGGGTTCTCAGGCGCGCATCCTTTATCAGGATGCGGAAGGGAGGGTGCGCATCGCCCTCAAGTTCAACGAAATGATCAGAAAAGGCGAGATCGGCCCTGTGATGCTGGGGCGTGACCACCACGATGTGAGCGGTACTGACTCACCCTTAAGAGAAACCGCTAATATCAAAGATGGCAGCAATGTGATGGCTGATATGGCCACCCAGTGCTATGCCGGAAATGCCGCCCGGGGGATGAGTCTGGTGGCTCTCCATAATGGCGGTGGTGTCGGTATCGGCAAATCCATCAATGGCGGTTTCGGCCTGGTGCTCGATGGCAGTGAAAGGGTTGATAATATTATCAAATCCGCCCTCCTCTGGGATGTGATGTGTGGTGTAGCCAGGCGCGCCTGGGCAAGAAATGAGAACTCAATAACTACAAGTATAGAGTTTAACAATAATTACCAGGGCAAGGGGCATATAACACTGCCATACCTGGTGGATGATCAGTTGATTGAGGAGACGGTTGCGAAAGCACTGAAAAAAAACAACAGGTAGTAGAGTAATCATCAGAAAGGTCATCATCCCACCGTTCCGGGTTCATCTGGAACGGCCTGCGGGCTGGCCTGAGTGTCGGTCTGGGTATGTCTTCAGCTGGAGGGAGGTGGTGCAACTTGAGGGTTGTTTTGTAACAATGCAACTCTAACCAGGCTACAGCCGGTGTCGGAATGGTATCGATTGAGTTTTAACGGTAAACCATGCAGTTCTAACCGTGAACCACGCAGAAAGTAAAGGAGGCAAACTATGCTAACTGTACTGATCATTTATATGATTATTATTTTAGGCATAGGGATTTGGGCCGGGCGTTTTAACAAAAGCATGACTGATTTCCTTTTGGCCGGCCGCAGGCTGGGGTTGTTGCTGGCGACCTTTACCTTGGTAGCTACCTATTTTGGCGGCGGTTATTTTATAGGGTTGTCCAGCTATGCCTATGATCACGGCTGGGTTGCCCTGTGGCAGGCCATCGGAGGCGGTGTCGGTTTAATACTGGTTGGATTTATTGCCTTTAAAATGAGGGAATTGCAATTCTATACGGTTCCAGACTATTTGGTGCACAGATACGGCGGTAAAACGATTAGGGTTTTAAGTGCCGGCCTGTCCCTGATTGCCCTTGTGGGAATTCTGGGTGCCCAAGTGCTGGCTACCCGCGCCGTGCTGGCAATGGTTGGGGTGCAGTCTGATTTAGGGCTTGTTCTTGCTGCGCTTCTCTTTGTTATTTATACGGTGATCGGCGGCCTTTGGGCAGTGACCCTGACCGACTTCGTCCAGGTATCGATCGCTGCCATTGGTGCCATCATAGCTGCTGTTGTGGCCCTTTCCAAGACCGGAGGCTACCAAAGCCTGGTTGGCGCTGTGACAGCTCAAGGTGTGGGAGAGGGCTTTTTTACTCTGTCAGGTGGGGATTTCTCCCTTGTTATGTGGTTAGCCCTTCCTATGATGATGTACACACTTATCGGTCAAGACGTCTATCAGCGGTTGTTCGCTGCTAAAGATGCCAAAACCACAAGGAGTGCCGGTATCCTGTCGGGCATAGCGATCATCGGGATATGCATATTCACTGTGCTCATCGGTCTGGCGGCAAGAGCTCTTTTCCCGGATCTGGCCGATTCGAGCCAAGCGGCTACAATGGTGGTCAGCAAGTTTTTCCATCCTGTCGCAGCTGGGATTATTTTGGCGGCCATTTTATCTGCTATTATGTCAACAGCTGATTCCATTTTGACCGCAGGGACTTCTCATATTATCAAAGATTTTTACA